>NZ_JBEZXU010000098.1:0-34973 GCF_040638175.1 Actinoplanes sp. NPDC026670 | reverse complement strand
TATTGCCATAATTGGCACTGGCTTATCAAGCACCCTGTTGAGTTCTCAAAGAACAACCGCACACCTTAGTTCGTTCCGCTTTCGCGGCCCGCCCTTCGGGGCACTCGCTCTACTTTACCCGCCGTTTCCGATCTGTCAAATCCGCGTTTCGCAACCGAATTCGCCAAAACAGAAACTGTTCCAGGCACCCGCGAAGAGTACACGATGTCTCGTGCCACTCGATCTTGGGGGTTTGGCAGGACGGCCGGTCCGAGCCCTAACTTCAGGTCTCGCTTGCCTCGTCCGTTTCCCTGCCGGCTCGGAGAACATTACCCGGTCGTCCTCGCAACACCAAATCGGCCCCCCTACGCGATCGCACTCCCGTTGCCGGTGGTGCCGACGGGCCGAAAGAGGTCAATGACCTTCCGAAGTGGATCCGATACGGAATGAACATCCGGCGCAACAGCCGCACCCGTCCCGGAGACAAGAAGACGGAGACAAGAAGACGGCGACGCGGGCAACCCTCCCGGCGGTCGCCGCCGGGGCCGTGCCGGCCCGCATCGGTCGCGATGCGGAGACGGCACTGATGGCTGCTTCTGTGGAAGCGCCGCTAATCCCGTACGAAATCGAATCTCGCCCAGATGTTCTTGGTCTTCGCCGTTCGGTACCAGCCCAGGTCGCTGGCGAAAGTCTGGGCGAGACGCAGGCCGAGGCCGCCGAGGCCGATCGGCCGATCCTGGTCGAAGCGGGGTTCGCCGGCCAGATCGTGGTCGGCGACGTCGAGGATGAGCGCACCCGGCTCGCGCAGCAGACGTATATGGGTGGGCGGCAGTCCGTGCCGGAGGGCGTTGGTGGCCAGTTCGGTGGCGACGACCGTGATCCGGTCCAGGCCGTCCTCGTCGTCGAGCGGAGTGCCGGCCACCGCCTCGCGCAGATCGGCTCGTAAGTCCCGCAGTTCGCCGACGTCGTCGAGGTTCCAGTGACGGAGTTCGGTCGCTGCCGGGTGTGGAACCGGGGTGGGCGGCGACGTCATGGGCCTATCTTGCCCACTCCTGAGGGAAAAGCAGAGGGGCGATCTTTTACCGGTTCGAGCGCGCCGGCGGGCCTGTTTGCCGAGATCAGGCCGCCCAGTGAGGCTGTTTGTCTGGTTTGTCACGGTACAGGCATCATACTTTCGGCTAGTGTTCTCTCGGCCTGTCGTATAGAGTCTGCATAACCGAACGGCCAACTGTGCTCCGGACAGGTTGTTTGCGCCTGTCCCACGGATATGGATGCCCGACCGACCGGGTCCCAAACCAGGGACCGGCTCTCCGGAACAGGTGTCAGGGAAGGACCACGACATGACCGTCACCGAGACCAAGACCGCGGTGTCGCCGTCGACCACGGCGAGTGCCCAGGCTCCGGCTGACAGTGCCGCCGAGCTGCTTTCCGCGATGGCCGCGATGCCGGCCGGCCACCCGTCCCGCGCCGCGCTCCGCGACCGGGCGATCGAGGCCTGGCTGCCGCTCGCCCGCCACCTCGCCCACCGCTACTCCGGTCGCGGCGAACCCACCGACGACCTGATCCAGACCGCGACGGTCGGCCTGATCAAGGCGGTCGACAAGTTCGACCCCGAGCGCGGTGTCGACTTCGCCGGCTACGCCATCCCGACCATCATCGGCGAGATCAAGCGCCACTTCCGCGACCGCACCTGGTCGGTCCGCGTCCCCCGGCGCCTTCAGGAGCTCCGCCTCGCGATCACCGAGGCCAACGCCACGCTCACCCACAAACTGGGCCGCTCCCCGCAGGTCGCCGACATCGCCACCCACCTCGGGATCACCGAGGAAGAGGTGCTGGAGGGCCTGGAGGGCGCGCGGGCCTACAACGCCACCTCGCTCTCCACGCCGATCAGCGCGGACGGGACGACCGAGCTGGGCGAGACCCTCGGTGGTGAGGACCACGAGTACGAGGTCGCCGAGACCCGCGTCGCCCTCGGGCCCGCTCTGGCCACCCTGGACGAGCGTGAGCAGAAGATCCTGACGCTGCGCTTCTACGGCAACCTGACCCAGAGCCAGATCGCCGACCAGATCGGCATCTCCCAGATGCACGTCTCCCGGCTGCTGACCAAGGCGCTGACCAAGCTGCGCGGCCAGCTGGCGCCGGACGTGATCTGACCCCTGCCGAGTGACGGCGCCGCTCAGCCTGAGCGGCGCCGTCGCTGTTTATTGAAAGGTCCGCTCGGCCGCCCCGGACGGCTGCGGCTACCGTGTAACGGATGCCACCTTCAGCCGAACTTCCCGGGTTCCTGCACACCGTGGCGCCGATCCTGGATCGCTGGGGCTATCTGGCGATCGGCGGCATCATCGTGGTCGAGAGCTTCGGCGTGCCCGCCCCCGGTCAGACGATCATGGCGGCGGCCTCGGTCTACGCCGGCTATGGGCGGATGAACATCTGGGTCGTCGCGCTGGTCTGCTTCGTCACCGCGGTGATCGGCGACAACATCGGCTACTGGATCGGGCTGCGTGGCGGCCGCAAGATCGTGAACCGGTGGGGGAAGTACATCCTGGTCACCCCGGCCCGGCTGGCCAAGGCCGAGCAGTTCTTCGCCAAGCGTGGCAACCGGGTCATCGTGATCGCCCGGTTCATCGACGGGCTGCGGCAGCTCAACGGCGTGATCGCCGGGATCACCCGGATGCCGTGGAAGACGTTCCTGCTCTACAACGCGATCGGGGCGGCGCTCTGGGTCGGGTTCTGGTGCACGCTGGCCTATCAGCTGGGCGCCAACCTCGGGCCGATCATGGGCAAGATCCACCACTACCAGTGGCCGGTAATCGGGGTGCTGGTGCTCGCGGTCGCCACCTACGTGATCCTGCACGTGCGACACATCCGGCGGCGCCGGGCGCGGGTCGCCGCCGAAATCCAGCAGGCCGAGAGTCAGCAAGCCGAGATCCGGAAGGCCGAGCTCCAGCAGGCCGAGAATCAGCCGGTCGAGATCCAGCAGGCCGAGGCGCGCGAGCAGACCCAGGCCTGAGCACGAAGACGGTTCCCGCCGCCCACAGCGGGAACCGTCTTCGCTTCTATCCCCCGAACAAGGTCTTCATCAATTGGCCGCCTGCGAAGGAGCCGCGGTCGGCGCCTGGCCGTTCGGCGGTTGGCCGCCGGGCATCTGGCCTGCTCCGGGACCGGCCGGCGCGGTTGCGGCGGGGTCTCCGCCGAAGGCGGCCATCAGGCCCGCACCCACTCCCCCGCCGGCCAGGGCAGCGGCGGCCAGGGCCGCCGCCAACATCAACTTCGGATTCTTTCGGACCTTTTCTTCGGTACGCGGGGAAGCGGCGCCGTGGTCGGCCGGGGCCGGGTTGCCGCGCCACTCCGCAGCGGGCGGCGACGTGGGCGCGGCGCTGGTGGCGGCACTGGTGGCGGCCGGGTTGTTCCAGGACGTGGACGGGGCATTCCACGAGGCGGTCGACGGTTCGGTGTTCCACTCCGCCGGGATCCGGTCGGGCACCGAACTGCCGTTCCAGGCGGTGGGTTCGGCATCGGCGTAACCGGTGTTCCGGCGGGCCGGCTCCGGGTCGGCACGACCACCGTTCCAGGCCGTCGGCTCCGGATCGGAGCGGTAGCCGTAGCTGCTCATCGTGGTGTTGCCGTTCCAGGAGGCGGCCGGGTCGGGCTCCGGATGCCGGCCACTCCAGCCGGGCGCCGAACCACTGGGCTGGTCCCAGGTGACGGGCGCGCCGCCTGGCTCCGTGGGGGTGGAGAGCCAGGCGGCGGGCGCGCCGCCCGGATCGCCGTGGTAGCCGGACGAGTGGTGGCCGGCGTAGGCGCCGGACGGTGACCAGTCGGTGGGTATCGAGGCGGGTTCCGGCACCTCGGACGACCAGGCGGCGGTCTCCCCGTGGGTGGCGCGCTGGTGTGCGCCCGGCGGCCGGCCCTGGGAGTACCGCTGGCCCGGTGCGGACGGATCGTGCTGACTCATCGGCGCTCTCCTCGGTCCGGTTGCTTGCTGACGACGAGAAGATTGCCGAGCGCGGCTATGCGTCCGCTGTGCGATCCATAGGCGCTGCTTATCAACGGGGAACGGGGTTCAGAAGCGGGCGAACCTGGGCCGGGCCAGCCGGCCGATCATGGTGAAGTCGCCACCGGCGTCGAGCGCGCCGGTCGGCCCGGTGTTCAGCACGCGAACCCCGATCACGCCGTTGGCCTGCGGATTCCACTCGGCGAGGCGGCCGTCACCGGTGACCGCGGCTAGTTTCACGCGCGGGACGGAGCCGTCGAGGCAGGCGCCCTGCAGCCCGTTGCGGGCGGTGCTGCAGACCCGGTCGAAGTGCCCGCCGATGTAGGCGGTGCCGCCGATCAGGGTGATCGCGGTGGCGTCCCCGTCGAAGACGCGCTGCCAGCGGATGGTGCCGTCGAGGGCGTACGCGGCGGCCCGTCCACCCTGGCCACCACCCGCCGTGTAGACCCCTGTCGCGTCGACGGCCAACGCCTTGACCTCGGCCGGTGCCTTGGGCCGGAACCGGTGGTCGAGCCGCCCGGTGGTGGCGTGCACCGCGGCCAGCCGCTGGTAGCCCGCCCTCGAGTCGACCTTCTCGAAGGCGCCGCCGAGGTAGACCCGGTTCCCGGCGACCGCGAGGGTGTGCACACGGTCGTCGGCGGTGGCCCGCCAGCCGGCGTCGACCTTGCCGGTACGCAGTGAGAACGCGACCAGGTTGCGGGCTTTCCGGCCGTTCACGGCGGTGAAGCTGCCACCCACGTACAGGCGGTCGGGGCTGATCGCGAGCGCGTACGGGGTGCCCTCGATCTGCGGCTGGAACGGGCTCACGGCGTTGCTGGTGGGGCTGAGCCGGGCGATCGAGTCCCGTTTCTCGCCGCCGACCCGGTGGAACCCGCCCGCCGCGTAGATCGCTCCCGGGCTGACGGCCAGCGCCCAGACCGGCCCGTCGGCGTCCGGCGCCCAGCTCAGCAGTGCCCCGGTCCGCCCGTCGAACGCCGCCAGCCGGTCCCGTGGATAGGTGCGGCCACCCCAGCTGGCGCTGGTGAACGCCCCACCCACATAGACCGTGCTGCCCAGGTAGGCGATCGCCTGGACGGTGCCGTTGAAGGTCGGCGCCTGCCGGGCCTCCGACTCGACCGCCCGCACGGGCGTGGCCAGGGACAACACGAGGAGCACCAGCAGGAGGAGGAACCGCACATCGGCTCAACTCTCCCGGACCGGCGAAAGTTCCGGTTCCCGGATGGTCACCGGCGTCACGTCGGGCTTTCGCAGGCCCAGCATGGTCAGCCACTCGACGAGCTGCTGGTGCACCGCGTCCGGCCCGTCCAGGTCGGCGGCGACCGGCCACGACGCCGGATGCACCAGCATGGCGTCGGTCTGCCAGCCGCCGAGACCGCCGTGCGAACCGACCAGCTCCTCGAACGCGGGCACCTCCTGCGTCTCCGGATCCACCGAGCTGATCACCACCAGGTCGCCGACGTGTGCGGCGCTCTGGTGGCGCAGCAGGTCGGCGCGGGCGTGCGGGCCGTACGGCGCGAGCGGGTCCAGGCCGACCACGGCGCCGTCCCGTAGCCGGTGGGAGCCGCCGGAGCCGTACGCCATCGGCCCGTCCCCGGCCTGCACCACCACGATGCCGACGCCCGGGTGAGCGGCCAGCCCGCTGATCAGGTCGGGGTGGGCGTGCTCGATCGCGTCCTGCCGCAGCCGGTGCGGGAACCTGGTCAGGTAGAGCATCGACAGGTTGCCCGAGGACACCACGAGCACGTCGTCGGCGAGCCGGGCGACCAACTCGTCCAGTGTCTCGCCGTGCCGCTGCCGGAAGGTCGGGCCCTGGCTCTGCCCGTGGTCGGAGAGCACCACGAGGTGGTAGTGGCGGGCCGCCTCCGGTGCGAGCCGCTCCAGCACACCGAGCATCCGGTCCAGGCTCTCCAGCTGCCGCATCGACTCCGGGCGGGCCGGGCCGGCATGGTGCGCCACCTCGTCGTAGTCGACCAGGTCGCAGTAGATCACCGGGGCGCCGCGGGCCATCTGCTCGGCGACCAGGGAGATGTTCACGTCCCGCAGCAGCATCGAGGCCGGGCGCAGGGCCAGGAACGCGCCGGACCGGCTGACCCGTGGCCGCAGGTTGCGGCGGCGCTGGAGACGGGCCTGGTACAGCTCGGTGACGACCTCGGCGCCGCCCAGGACCAGGGCCCGGGTGAAGCCGTACGGGCTGGCCATGAACGCCGCCCAGCCGCGGGCGGTACGGCCGGGCAGCGCGGCGTGGCTGATCGTCAGCAGACTCGTGGCAGCGTCGCCGCTGAACGCGTTGCTGATGCTCACCCCGCCGTCGCGGAGCAGGCCGCGGCCGTCGGTCAGGCGGGACTCGATGATCGCGGCGTCCCGGGGGCGGTTGGAGACCATCAGCTTGCCGGTGTCCTTCTCGTACCAGCGGAAGCCCGGGATCTGCCGGGAAGCGCCGTGCAGGATGCCGGCCTGCGATGCCGGGGTGGTCGACGGCAGGCCGGTGTGCCAGCCGCGGGCCGTGTGGCTGCCGGTCCGCAGCCAGTGGCCCAGCGTCGGCAGGTTCCCGGCCCGGATCGCCCAGCGCAGCACCGGCTCGGCGACCCCGTCCAGCTGCATGATCAGCAGGCCCGGCTCGGTGCCGGCCGGCTCGCGACGGAAACTGATCAGCCGGCCGGCGGCCCGGCGGCGCACTCCGCGCATCAGGCGGCGCGCCTCCCGGACGAACGTGTCGTCGCTGCCGGCGTCGGCCATCCAGTCCAGCAGGGCGGCCACGATCACCGCCAGGATCGCGGCGGTGACCAGGGTGGGCAGGCCGCTGATCCGGTTGCCCGGGTCGAGACGCAGCGCCACCACCATGACGGCGATCTGCGTCACCACACCCAGCAGCATCGCCGCCCAGCCGCCGAGCACCGTGATGCCGACCAGCAGCAGTGGCCGCAGCACCGCGCCGACCACGGCCACCAGCACCACCAGGCCGAGCGTGTCGACGATGTCGGAGGCGGCCACCCCGGGCATCAGCCACAGGGTGAGCGTCAGCACGACGAACGTGGTGAGGGCGCTGCGCAGCACGGCGCGGGCGCGTCTGAGCAGGGCACGCACTCCGCCGCTGATGGCCACCTCCCGACGATTGCACACCCGGACAGACGACGCTCAGCGGGTGATCCGTACCCAGACGTTGTCAAGAATGCCGTTGAATTGATCGTTGTCTCGGTAAGCGCCCTTGGCGCCGATGCTGAGCGGCAGGTCGTTGGAGACGTTCAGGTCGGCTGGGACCATGGTGCGGCCGCGCAACGCCCCGTCGACGTTGATCTCCAGGCGGGTGCCGGCCCGGCGGCAGCGCACCCGGTGCCAGACGCCGTCGGCAATCGTGACCGAGCTGCGGACCATCCAGATCACCGGGCGCACCACGTCGACCAGCACGCAACTGGGGTGTCCGGCCGTACCGTCGATCTGCAGTTTGTATTGGCTGCTCGTGGCCGAGTAGCCCTTCTGCAGAACGTTCTGCCCGGAGCTGGTCTGGCCGGGCGCGAGCAGCACGTCGGCGCCGAAGGCGATGTCCCGGACGCCCGGATTGAGGTCGGCCGAGTAGCCGCTCTGCAAAGCGACGTGCGGGCACACCCGCTGGGTGCACTTGCCCGGGAAGGCCAGCGCGGTGCCCGGGCCGTGCGCGACCGCGCGGACCCGGCCGCCCTGGTAGGAGATCACCCGCAGGGTGTGTCCGTTGCCGGACTCGTCGACGATCCGGCTGGACCGGCCGTTGAAGCTGTAGTGGGCGGTCATCTCGGCCGCCACCGGCGGGTCGACGGCCCCGGCCGGGGTGGGCGGGACGACGACGGGCACCAGCGCGAGAACCGCAGCGGACATCCGAGATTGCATGACCGAATTATTACTTGTGCGGTATTCTGCCGGGGCCTGGGTTCAGGCGCGGAACTCCTCCGGGCGAACCGGTTTCGCCTGCTCCTTACGCCCGAACAGCCGCCAGCCCCGCTTCTTCTTCTCCACCACCGGCTGCGCCGCCCCGTTCAGCACGTCCAGCCGGTGCCGGGCCACATGGTTCTCCGGCTCCAGCCGCAACGACGTCTCCAGCGCCTGCCGGGCCTGATCGACGTGACCGAGAGCGGCCAGGATCACCCCGTGCGTGAAGTAGTAGTGCGCCTCGTTCGGATCCAGCCCGACCGCGGTCCGCGCCGCCTGCTCGGCGTCACCCAGCTGCCGGTCGGCGGCCAGCAGCGCCCACGCCACCCGGTCGTGCCACAGCGGATTCTTCGGCTCGACGATCACCGCCCGGTAGGCCATGCTCATCGCCTCCTCGTGCCGGCCCATCAGGGTCAACGCCCGGCTCGCGATCGCCAGCGGCCGGGGATCCTCCGGCGCCAGCTCGACAGCCCGGTTCGCCGCGTCGAGCGCCGGCTCCACCTGGTCCAGCGCCAGCCGGATCCGCGCCATCAGAATCCAGCCCGGCGCCGAATCCGGCCGCCCGGCCAGCACCGGATGCAGCATCTCGGCCGCCTTCTCCGGGTGCATGTGCTCGAACAGGGCGGCGGCCCGCGCCACCCCCAGGTCACTCGGATCAGCGAACGCCCGAGCCGACGCATCACTGACCCCGGGGTTCACGGTCATGCCCAGTTCCGTCATCGGTCCGCTCCGGGGATACGGGTGTGGATCACGAGGTCCACATCGGCAGAATCAGACGATTTCTGAGCCTCCCAACCCCTTTCATCCAGTACGAGCCACACCAGCCCCTGCCGATCACCGCGACGCGGGCGACACTCCCGCCCAACAAGGCGCCTCTCGGGCGGAATCCCCACTCACCGCCAAACCCCCACCACCCACGGCCCGCCACCTCTCACCCATTCCGACCGCCTACCGCGCGGCACCTCGCGCCCACCCCCGATGCCTATCGCCGCAGCCCGCCGCCACACACGCGCAGCTCGTAGCCCGCATCCCGCAGCCATGCACGCGCCGCCCGTCGCCCGTCGCCCGCAGTGCCAACGTCACCCGCAGCCCGCGACCCATGATCATGTCCCGCGATCTTGTGCCGTTCGCGTCGCGGAGTCCCTCACGGAGCCGCCCGCGGGGCCCGCTCGGCCCGCTACGCCGTCACAGCGCCCCGGATCTTGCACGAATTTCCATCCTCGGGCCGATCTTGCAGCCCTTTCCACGCCCCCACGGGAAGAAGGCTGCAAGATCTCCCAGGCGAAGTGGATCTTGCACGACAAACCATGCCCAGACGTGAAAAACCGTGCAAGATCGCGGTGAACGTGGAAAACCTTGCAAGATCTACGCACGGCTCGGCCGGCGGGGTGGCGGTGAGGGGAGGCCCCGCCCGCGAGGTGCCCCGGCAAATGGGACGGGTGACTGCGCCACGGTGAGGCGAGGACCCGCACGCCAGGCGCCCTCGCAAGCGGGACAGGTGACTGCGTCACGGTGAGGAGAGGCTTCGCCCGTTAGGCGCCCCGGCAAGTGAGACGGGTGACTGCGCCTTGCGCGATTCTCCGCGACCCCACGAGTCGATCTTGCACGCCGCGGTGAGGCGAGGACCCGCACGCCAGGCGCCCTCGCAAGCGGGACGGGTGACTGCTCTCGGTGAGGGGAGGCCTCGCCCGTGAGGCGCCTTGGCGGGCGGGAGGGAAGGGCTGCATCGCGGGGACAGCCACGGGGCCTGCGTAGGTCGTACCGAAAAAGGGTTAAACGCCGGTTTTTCGGCGGCGGGTTATCAGCGTCAGGCAGGCGGCTGCGGCGGCGAAGGCGGCCGCCGCCGCGGGGAGGCGCCACGTCGGGGACAGGGTTTCGGTGGTGATCACGCCTACGCCGACGGCGGCGCACACGCCGGCGATCAGGAGCAGGGAGTGGCTGGTCAGGCCTCGGGTGGGCTGTCCTGGTTCGTCGACCGGGGCGGTCAGCAGGCGGACGGCGAAGCCGGCGAACGTCGCGGTGGCCAGCAGTGGCGGCAGCCAGCCGGCCGGGGCGGGTATGGCGATCAGCAGGGGGAGTATCGCGATCGTCGCCGCGACCAGGGCGATCCGCTGGCGGCCGTGGGTCAGCAGGTCGCGTAGGTAGGTGCGCAGCGCCGGGTCCAGCCGGGACAGGAAGTATCCGGCGTAGGCGGCCGGGACCAGGGCGGCCAGGCCGGCGAAGAGGCGGGCCAGGTTCGGGGATGTCTCGGCGGTGCGCCAGCCCAGGTAGGCCAGCAGGACCAGGATGATCGCGGCGTAGACCAGGAACTGGCGCAGCGCTACGTCCAGCAGGTAGCGGCTGGCCTCCTGCTTCGGGTCGGCGCGCAGGGCTCCGACCAGGCCGGATGCGCCCCGGGCGAGACGGCCGAGGGCGAACGGGTGGTGGTGGACGACGTCGAGGGCGGCCAACTCGTGGCGGGCCACCGCGCTGTCCGGGGCCAGGGCCAGGGCGTCGCGGAGGGCCTGGCGGGCCCGGTCGGTGAGGTTGAGCTGCTTCATCACCATGGCATAGGTGATCCGGAAGTCGGCTTCGTCCGGGTCGAGGCGGATCGCTTCGCGGGCGGCGTGTTCGGCTTCGACGGCGCGCCGGCCGTCCTCCAGCAGGGCCCAGGCCAGCCGGTGGTGGCGGTACGGGTTCTCCGGCTGCCGCAACGCCGCTTCCCGGGCGGTGGCGATGGCCTCGTCGTGCCGGCCGAGTTCGGTGTGGACCCGGCTGAGCGCGGCCAGCGCGTCGGGCCATTCGGGGGCGTGTTCGACGGCGCGCCGGGCCAGTTCGTCGGCCAGGTCGGGTCGTTTCAGGGCCAGCTGGGCGTGGGTCATCAGGATCAGCGCGGTGACGTGGTCGGGTTCGGCGGCGAGGACCGGGCCGAGTAGTTCGGCGGCGGCCGCCGGTTCGCCCCGGCCGAGCTGGATCCGGGCCAGTTCCAGGTTGCGGCCGGTGCCGGCACCGGCCGACATGTCACTGGTCACGCCTCTGGCTCCTCGGCGGGGACGGTCGCGAACGCGCGGACCGGGAAGGCGCTGAATCCGGCGACCCGGGGCGGGGTGGCGGTGAAGCGGGCGCCGAGCGGCGGCAGTTCGCGCAGGTTGGTGAGGTGTTCGACGACCGGGATGCCGGCCGCCAGCAGCAGCGTGTGCGCCGGGCGGGCACCCGCGGCCGCCGGCGAGACGTCGTCGATGTTCACGGCGTCGATGCCGACGAGGGCGGCGCCCCGGTCGACGAGCAGCCGGGCGGCGTCCGCGGTCAGGTACGGCGCGTCGACACCGTATTGAGGAGTGGCCCAGTGCCGGTCGCCGCCGGTGTGCAGCAGCACGGCCCGCCCGGCGACGGTGACGTGGGCGAGCATCTCGGCGGTGACGCCGCGTTCGCCGCCGACCGCCCGGACCACCACGGCGGGCAGTCCGGCGAGCTGTTCAAGGGGCAGGCCGGCCAGGTCGGCGCCGTCGGCGTAGCGGTGGTACGGGCTGTCCAGGTAGGTGCCGGTGTTGCCGAGCATGCTGATCCGGTCGATGGCGAACTCGGTGCCCGGCGCGTAGACCCCGCGGGACGCGAGCCGGGTGAGGTGCGGGGTGATCTCCGGGCCGGGCAGTCCGGGCGAGGTGATCATCCCGGCCGTGATGATGTGGCTGAGCTCGACGAACCGGACCCGCTCGGCCTGTGTGTCGGCGGTCGGCGGGTGCGGTTCGGCGATGATCCGGACGTCGCTGACGGCGGCGCGTTCGACCCGTTGCGGGGCGAGTGAGGCGACGAGCAGCGCGGTGATCTCGGATTCGGTGACGTCGGCGTGCGGGATGTTCAGGCGGAAGCCCCGCGCCCTCAGTTCGCCCCCGCCATCGAGGGTGACTTCGGCGTCGAACTCGGCCCGGTAGTCCAGCACGGCGGCTCCTTTTTATCGCAGTTCGATCACACCTTCGGCGATCAACCAGATGCCGAAGATAGCGAAGAGTGCGGCAGCTCCGTACTTGATGACCTTTTCCGGTAGATGTTTACCCAAGTATCGACCCACGAGAATGGCGAGGGCGTCGGCGGCGACCATGCCGACGGTCGAGCCGATCCAGACGCCGAACCAGCCGTGCTGGGTGGCCAGGGTGATGGTGGCGAGCATGGTCTTGTCGCCGAGTTCGGCCAGGAAGAACGCACCGCCGACGGCCAGGATCGCCGAGCCGGTGGAGCGTTCGGCTTTGCCCTTCTCGTCCTCGGTCAGGGAGTCGCCGCGCAGGGTCCACGCGCCGAAGCCGAGGAACGCGATGCCGGCGACCAGCGAGATCCAGCCGGTCGGGATGGCGGCGCCGAGGCCGTAGCCGATGAGGACGGACACCAGGTGGACCACGGCGGTGGCGACCGTGATGCCGATCAGCACCGGCACGGTCTTGAACCTGGTGGCGAACGTCATCGCCATGAGCTGCGATTTGTCGCCGAGCTCGGCGACGAAGATGACCGCGAAGCTGATCGCCAGCGCGGTTAGGAAGGCTTCCACACGAAACTCCCGGTGACACGACCGGGCCTTGGCGCAGGGCGACCTCGACCCGGCCATAACGAATACGGCCTGGTCGAAGGTCTCGCTCGCCTCGTGACGAGGCCGCGCGGCCGGAACCCGGAGAACCGGGGTCAGTATGTCGACCGCGACATTGGGAGCTACTCCCCTTCGCGGGATCGAGCCTACCGCAGATGCTGGTCAACGGCCCGGTGGCGTACACCACCGGGCCGTTGTCTCAGGACCGGGCCGGCGGAACCAGCAGGAGACGCTCGTTGAGGGAGCGCTTCGCGGGCGCCGACAGCGGGGTCGGCTTGGCGATCGGTTCGCACTGCTTGTCGGAGCGGTCCGCCTTGACCCGACCGGGCAGGGTGCCGTTGGCCAGGTAGTCGGCGATCGTGTTGTCGACGCACGCGTTGCCGAACAGCGACCCGGCGTGCGTGGTGCCGCCGATGCCTTCGAGCAGCACCGATCGTGGGAAGCGGCGGCGGGTCTCCAGGGCGCCGGAGTACGGGGTGGCCGCGTCCAGCGTCTCGTTGATCAGCAGGATCGGCGGGGCTTTGCTGCCGTCCACCTCGGCCGGGATCCCGGGGTCGGCGGCCCAGTGCCGGCAGGGCGCGTTGTACCAGGCGTTGCCCCACGTCTCGAACGGCGCCTTGCGGTGCACCCGCCAGTTGTCCCGGGCCCACTTCTTCCAGCTGACCGGCCACGGCGCGTCGGTGCACTGGACGGCCAGGTAGACCGCGTAACCGTTGTCAGCGCCCTCGGTCTGCTCGTGGTTCTCGTCGAAGATCCGCTTGAGCTGCGCCGGGTCTTTGTCGTTGACCCAGGCCGAGAAGGCGCGGGCGGTCTCCTCCCAGCCGAAGACGTAGTAGCCGGGCTGGAGGAACACGTCGGTCAGCTCGGCCGGCCCGATCTCCCCGGCCGGTTTCTTGGCCAGTTCGTCGAGCTGCCGGTAGTAGAGCCTCTCCACGTCCGCGGCGGTACGGCCCAGGTGGTACACCGAGTCGTACTTGGCGATCCAGGCGAAGTAGACCTTGATCGCCTTGTCGAAGGCGATGTCCTGGTCGAGGTTCGACCGGTACCAGACCCGGGTCGGGTCGACGACGCCGTCGAGGACCATCCGGTGCACCCGCTCCGGGTTGCGGGTGGCGTAGATCTGGCCGAGGTAGCTGCCGTACGAGAAGCCGTAGAAGCTGATCTTCTCGACGCCGAGCGCCTCACGGATCCGGTCGATGTCCCGGACCGTGTCCTCGGTGCGCATGTGGTCGAGCAGCGCGCCACCGGCTTTGGCGCAGGCGGCGGCGTACGCGGTGGTCCGGGCGTGCCAGGCCTTGTCGATCTCCGGGGTGCTCGGCACGTACGGCGGCCGGTTGTACCCGGTGTACTTGCCGTCGCAGGTGAGCTTCGGCTTGCTGGCACCGACCCCGCGCGGGTCGAAGCCGATCCAGTCGTAGGCGGCGCCGGCCTGCTTGGGCACGTGCTGGCCGAGCACGGCCATCCCCCGGCCGGCGCCACCGGGCCCGCCCGGGTTGATCAGGATCGGGCCCTGCCGTTTGTCGGCGGCCACGGTGGATTTGACCCGGGAGAGGGCGATCTCGATCTTCGCCCCGTCCGGTTTCGCATAGTCGAGTGGCACGGCCAGGTACCCGCATTCGGCGCCCTGTGCTTTCAGTGAGCCCTCGCTACAGGCGGCCCAGGTGATCGGCGCCGGTCCGCCGCGTGCCGCCGCGCCGGCCTGGGCCGCGGTCACCGCGGCGCCTGCCGTGCAGAGCGCCACCGCGGTCGCGGCCGCCCAGATTCTTCTCATACCAAGCCCCTTGTGTCCGTTTAAGCCCATATGGTCCAAGGGCTTAACGGGGCTGATCACCGGTCCACGCCGGAGCTCCACTCCATAAGGTGCTTTTTACGAATCAAAGACGCAAATCCTCCCAGTACGGACATCGCGATCGCCATCCCGAAGACGACCACGAGACCGTCGTGGAACGGGCCGGCCAGCAACCCCGGAAAGAAGTCCAGACCGGTCAGCCGAGCCACACTGGCCTGCGGCAACGCGCTCAGCACGTCGTCACCGAGCAGCTCGCCGATCGGGTTGTAGCCCAGGAAGGCGGCGAACAGCGTGCCCACCGGCGGTGTCGCCGCGGTGCTCGCCGCCACCTCGGGCGGCACCCCTTGCGCGATGAGCCCGCCGGCCAGCCCGGCCGGCAGCGACTCGGCCAGACCGGCCACCAGCAGCGAGAAGAACACGCCGATGGAGAGCACCTGACCGGCGTTGAGGAAGGTGGCCCGCAACCCGGAGGCGGCGCCGCGCATCCCGGCCGGGACCGTGGACATCAACTGGGCGGTGTTCGGCGCCGCGAACAGGCCACCACCGAGACCGTTGATGAAGATCAAGAGAGCGAAGACGGGGTACGAGAAATCGCCCGGCAGGAGCAGGAGTCCGGCGAAGGAGAGCGCCATCACCAGCATCCCGCCGACCGCGAACGGGCGTGGGCCGTACCGATCGGAGAGCACGCCGGCGATCGGGCCGGCGGCCAGGAAACCGACGGTCATCGGGAGCAGGTAGATGCCGGCCCAGAGCGGCGTGGACTCGTACGAGTACCCGTGCAGCGGCAGCCAGATCCCCTGCAACCAGATGATCAGCATGAACTGGAGCCCGCCCCGGGCCACGCTGGCCAGCAGGTTCGCCAGATTGCCGCCGGTGAAGGCGAAGTCCCGGAACAGCGCGAGCGGGAACATCGGTTCCGGCGCCCGGGCCTCGATCACCACGAACGTCGCCAGGATCAGCACACCGCCGATCAGCCCGGCCAGCACCCACGGATTGGTCCAGCCCTGACTGTGCCCGCCGTACGGCTGGATGCCGTAGGTGATCCCGGCCAGCAGCGCGGTCAGCCCGAGCGCGAACGTCGCGTTGCCCCACCAGTCGATCCGGGCCTCCCGCCGCTCTCCGGTCTCACGAAGCGACCGGTAGGCCCAGACCGTCCCGATCACACTGAGCGGCACGCTGACCCAGAACACCGACCGCCAGTGCCACTCGGCCAGCACCCCGCCGACGATCAGGCCGATGAACTGCCCGGCCAGCATCGACACGATGTTCACGCCGAGCGCCATGCCACGCTGCCGGGCCGGGAACGCGTCGGTGATGATCGCCGCCGAGTTGGCCATCAGCATCGCCCCGCCGATCGCCTGCACGACCCGCCAGCCGATCAGCCACAGCGCGCCGGATCCGCCGGTGAACGGGTCGAGCGCCAGGAACACCGAGGTGGCCGCGAAGATCGCGAAGCCGGCGTTGTAGATGCGGACCCGGCCGTACATGTCGCCGAGCCGGCCCAGGGTGACCACCAGAACCGCGGTGACCAGCATGTATCCGATCAGCATCCAGAGCAGGTAGCTGACGTTGCCGGGGGCCAGCGGGTCGATCTCGATGCCCTTGAAGATGGCCGGCAGCGAGATCAGCACGATCGACGAGTTCACCGTGGCGAGCAGGCTGCCGAGCGTGGTGTTGGACAGCGCCACCCACTTGTAGTTGTCACTCACGTTGTATCTGTCGCTCGCGTTGTGGTTGTCGCTCACAGCAGCTCGCTCAGCCGGTCGAGGGCGGGGCCGGCGGTCAGGATGATCGCCTGATCCTCGGGGGACAGCTGCCGGAGCCTCTGCGCGATGGCCTCGGCCCGGGCGGCCCGGCGGCGAGCCACCGCGGCCCGGCCCGCGTCGGTGACGCTGACCAGCACGGCCCGCCCGTCGGCGGGGTCGCTGCCACGGGCGGCCAGGCCGTCGCGTTCCAGCCGGGTGATCAGCTGGGTCATCGCCGGCTGGGTGACTCCCTCCGGCCCGTGCAGGTCACTGAGGCGCTGGGGGCCGTACCGCTCCAGGCGGGCCAGGGTCGAGGCGGCGGTGAGGCTGAGCTCGTCGCGCGGAGTGATCCGGCGGAGTCCGGCGTAAAGGCGTTCGAAGGTCGGCGCCACACCAGGAAAGGAGTCCACGGCCGATTTATATCATGTGCTTATGTAATCCACTCGGACGCGCGCGCCCGGAATCCCTGCCGCGGGCCGCCTGATTTGCAACCATTGCGAACCATGGACGAGTTCTGGCTCCACCCACGGCTGGGGACTGCAACTCGGGACGGCCAGCCGCCGCGGTACTACCTGCGGGCGCTGCGACACGCCGTACGGACTCTGGACGCCGATCCGCACTGGCAGCAGTGGTGGCGGGAGTCCGGTTACCGCGGTTGCGAACTCGGCATCGTCACCGAAGGCCGGCTCGACCACCTGCGCCCGACCGCCGACATCCGCCGCGTCGACGACCAGCTCCGGGCCAACTTCACCTGCGCGCTGCCACCGGCCGGAACCGGACGTGACGAGCTGGACCGGCGGGCGTCCACCGAAGTGCGCACGATGTTCGAGGTGATCCGGGAGGCGATGGCGCTGCCCGACCTGCCGCCGACCCCGACACCGTCGGCCCCGCCCGAGGACGCCGCCGAGGGCCCGGTGACCGCCCGGAGCCTGCCCTCGATCCCCCGCGAGCTGGAGCCGCAGGGCTACCTGACGCTCACTCAGGTCCAGGACTTCTTCGGCTGACTGTGTTTGATTGCTTCGCCTCCGGCTCGCTGCATTGCGCCCTCTCAGCCGAGGTCGAGGGCGCGGAAATCGACCACGGCTTCGCCTAGCCGATTTCCGAGCCCTCGACCTCAGCGGGCGCACTGCGCAGTTGGTTCCGGTCAACCCTCTCCGGGCGATGGGCTCCCGGGTCGCGTTGCCGCGGGATGGGGGTTGATTTGGGCTCGGCATGCGGGGTGGCCGGAGTGATGACGACCGGGGTGCCGGCCAGGCCGATGCCGGCGTAGACCACCGGGCGGAACCGGCGCAGCAGCAGGGCGTGCGCGACGGCCAGCAGCACACATGCCGCCAACGCCGCCGGGATCGCCCGGACCAGCGGATATCCGGCCGGCAGAGCGAGCAGCGCGGGCAGATCCCGGAACGCCAGGAAAGCCAGGCTGGCCAGGGACACCGTGGACAGAACAGGCGCGAGGAAACGGCCCCACGGCCCCTCCGGGCCGGGCACCCGGTTCAGCCGCAGCAGGGCGGCGACCGCGACGAACAGCAACAGGATCAGGACGCTGAGGGCGCCGCCGGTGATCAGCCAGCGCGCGGTACGCGGACCGGGGTCGGCGCCGGCGGCATGGGCGCCGGCCAGGGTGGCGCCCGCGATCAGCGACTGGGTCACCGAGGCGGCGCGCGGCGCGGCGGTCCGTCGGCGGGTTCTTCCGAGTACGGCCGGGAGCACCCGTTCCCGGCTGAGCGCGTACAGGTACCGGGCGATGGCCGTGTGCAGCGCCAGGATCGCCGCCAGCACGCCGGTGAACAGCATCGCCCGCCCCAGCGTGACCGCCCACGGGGCGAGCCGTTCGCCGGCCAGGTCGAAGAGCAGCTCCGGGCCCCGGCCGGCGGCCGCAGTGATCCGGTCCGGCCCGGACGCCACGATCATCGACCAGGCGAAGCCGCCGAGCAGCAGAGTGATCAGCAGCACCGCCCAGTACCCGCCGAACCCGGCGCTGCGCCGCGGCTGGAACCCCTCCTCGGCGCAGGCGGCGGAGGACTCGAAGCCGGCGAAGGCGAGCGCCGCGACGGCCAGGAGCAGCCCGAGCGCGGGCCGGTCGAGAGCGGAGTCGACCACGATCGATCCGGTGGTGACCCGGCCACCGGCGGGCTGCAGCACGTTGGCCGCGCCGACACCGGCCAGCACGGCCGCCTGGGCCACCGCGAACAGGCCGATCACCGCGGCGGCCACCTCGATGCGCATGGTCCCGCAGAGCGCGACGATCGCCCAGCAGGCGGCGGCCACCGCCCACCACGGCGCGGTCAGCCCGAACCCGCTGAGCAGCGGGGCCGCGGCGAGACCGGCCAGCGCGTAGAGACCGAACTGGATCGCGTGGTACCCGGCGATCGCGAGCCAGGCGGCGGCGACCCCGCCGGGCCGGCCGAGGCCGTGTGCGACCTGGGAGTACGCGGCGCCGGCGCTCGGGAACCGGCGGATCATCGCGGCCTGGCCGGCGCAGAAGATCAGGAGCAGCAGCCCCGCGACGGCGAACGACCAGGGCACGAGCGGGCCGGCGCCGGCGGCGAACGCGGCCGGGACGACGGTGACGAGAGTGACGACCGGGGCGGTCGCGGCCAGGCCGGCGAAGGCGATGGACGCGGCGCCGACCCGGCCGGATGCCAGACCCGCGTCGGATGTCTCCACGGATCTATTCAGTCGCAGCTCATCGATTTTGACAACCGTACGTGTCGGCGCACTGACCGTTCGTGACCAGGTTGGCACTAACCGCGAACGGCCTGCGCGTTTCCCTCAGCTGAGCGGGCTATCGGCCGACTGCAACCACGTGCTCGCCACCCAGCAACTGACGGAGTTCCTCGCCGTCGTAGCCGACCGGCCCGACGAGGCTGCCGCCCAGCATGCGGCAGTCGAGTGCGCGTCGCGTGCCCTCGGAGCCGATCTAGCGGTGCTGACCGTCGACGGCGGTATCGCCGCCGCGGTCGGACTGCCCGCCGACGAGATCCCGGTCTACGCCCTCACCGCCGGCTATCAGGTCGGCCGCCCAGCGACCCTGCGCGCCGGAGAGACGGTCTACTCCCTGGCGGTGGCCCCGCTCGGCGGGACGTCCTCCGGGATGCTGGTCCTCGGCCGCCGCTCCGGCGACTTCACCGACGAGGAGGTGTGCCTGCTCCGCGGCATGGCCCGGGTGCTGGAGCTGAGTCTCCAGGCGCTGCACCTGGTCGAGGCGGAGCGCCGCCAGGCCGAGGAGAACAACCGCCTGATCGACTCACTGCGGCGCCGTCAGCGGCTCTTCGACGAGCTCAGCACGGTGCAGCGCGCCATCGCCAGGCGTGAGCCGCTGCGCCGGATCCTGGACCGGGTCACCGCCGGGGTCGCCGAGCTGCTGGACGTCGACATCGCCGGCCTGACCGTGCTGGAGGGCGACGAGCCGGGCCGGATGAGCCTGGTCTCCGGCGCCGGCATCCCGGACGAGGTGCTGGCCCGGATGCAGCGGATCCCGGTCACCTCGCTCGCCGTCGCGGGGCTCGCGATCATGGGCGACGAGCTGGTCGCCGTGGACGACTACGCCGCTTCGCCGATCGCCGTCCCGGAGATGGTGGAGAGCCGGATCAAGAGCGTGATCGCCGTACCCGTGCACGAGAACGGTGTGGTCGTCGGCGCGATGTTCGCCGGATCGCACACCGAGCCGCGGGTCTGGGACAAGGCTTCACAGGAGATGCTGCTGGCCTTCGCCGAGCACGCCGGCCTGGCCGTCGCCGACGCGCGGACGCTGCGCGAGATGAACGCGTCGTTCCACGACGCGCTGACCGGTCTGGCCAGCCGATCGCTGTTCGTCACCCGGATGGAGAACACTCTCGGGGCGGCCCGGCCCGGCGGGGTGGCCGCGCTGCTGATCGGCCTGGACCGGTTCAAGATGATCAATGACTCGCTCGGGCACACCGCCGGCGACCAGTTGCTCGTCCTGGTGGCCGACCGGCTGCGGGACTGCCTGCGTACCGACGACACCGCGGCCCGGCTGGGCGGCGACGAGTTCGCCGTGCTGCTGCCGGAGACCGGGTCGATGGAGGCGGCGATGCCGGTGGCCCGGCGGATCGTGTCGGCGATGCGTGACCCGTTCGACCTGGACGGCCGCGAGACGTTCGTGACCTGCAGCATCGGGCTGGCGTTCAGCGAGCCGGGCGAACTCGACGCCCAGGAGCTGCTGGTCCGCTCCGACCTGGCGCTGTTCGAGGCGAAGAAGAAGGGCAAGGACCAGTTCGCGTTCTTCGAGCCGTCGATGCGCGAGTCCTTCCAGAAGCACCTGGAGATGGAGGCCGACCTGCGCCGGGCCGTGCTGCGGCACGAGTTCCAGCTGCGGTTCCAGCCGATCGTGCGGCTGGCCACCGGGGAGATCTCCGGCCTGGAGGCGCTGGTCCGGTGGCAGCACCCGGAGCGCGGGATGATCCCGCCGCTGGACTTCATCCCGCTGGCCGAGGAGACCGGGATGATCGTCCCGATCGGCGAATGGGTGCTGCGTGAGGCCTGCCGTCAGGCTGCCCACTGGAACCAGCAGCGCTCCGAGGACCAGTGGCTGACCGTGAGCGTCAACCTGTCGGCGGTGCAGCTGGACCGTACCGACCTGCCGGACGTGGTGGGCGCGGCGCTGACCGACAGCGGACTGCCGGCGCACCGGCTGGTCATCGAGCTGACCGAGTCGCTGCTGGTGGACCACCGCCAGGAGACCCTGGAGCGGCTGCACGCGATCAAGGACCTGGGTGTCCGGCTGGCGATCGACGACTTCGGCACCGGCTACTCGTCGCTGGCCTACCTGCGCCGGTTCCCGGTGGACATCATCAAGATCGACAAGTCGTTCGTGGACGACGTCGGTGACGTGCCGGCCGCCGCGGCCCTGACGCTCGGGATCATCCAGCTCGGCCAGGCGCTCCAGCTGTCCACCGTCGCCGAGGGCATCGAGGACGCCGGGCAGCTCAGCGAACTGGCCGACGGCAACTGCGAGCTGGGCCAGGGCTACTACTTCGCCGAGCCGCTGACCACCGACGCCATGCAGGAACTGCTGTTCCCGGCTGACAAGCAGTAGACCGGCTCACGACCCCGTACGTTCCCTTCGGGTTCACGTACGGGGTCGACGGTGGTCGTCATGGACGTTCTGCTGACCGTCGTCGTGCCGGTGTACGCGGTCGAGGACTACCTCCACGAGTGCCTCGACTCGATCCGTGCCGGGCTGACCCCGGAGGAGAGCGCCTCGGTCGAGGTCATCGCGGTCGACGACGCCTCACCCGACGACTGCGGCGCGATGCTCGACGCGTACGCCCGCCGCCACGGTGACCTCCGCGTCCTGCACCTGACCGGCAACGTCGGGCTGGGCCTGGCTCGCAACGCGGGCCTGGCCGAGGCCCGCGGCCGGTACGTCTGGTTCGTCGACAGCGACGACGTGCTCCCGGCCGGCTCGGTCCGGGCGGTGCTGGAGCGGCTGCGGGAGACCGAGCCGGACGTTCTCCTCGTCGACCACCTGCGGTTGCACGACGACGGCCGGCTCCAGACCGACGCGAGCTCGGCGCTGCTGACCGGCGCGCCCGAGCTGACCCGGCTGATCGGCCTCCAGCACACCGCGTGGAACCGGATCCTGCGGCGCGAGTTCCTCGACAAGCACGACCTGCGGTTCCCCGCCGGGTGGTACGAGGACGTGCCGTTCAGCAACCCGGTCCTGATCGCCGCCGAGCACCTCGACGTGCTGAACCGGGTCTGCTACCACTACCGGATCGGCCGGGCCGGCGCGATCACCGCGACCCGCAGCGAGCGGCACTTCGAGGCGTTCGCCCAGTGGGACCGCTTCTACGCCTGGGTGGACGCCGCCGGTGTCGATCCCGCGCTGCGCATCCGGATCTTCACTCTGATGATCAGCCACCTGCTGGTGGTCGCCGGCAACGAGAACCGGATGCACCCGAGCCACCGCCGGGCCTTCTTCCGGGAGATCGCCGCGCTGTACCGGCGGCACCGCCCGGCCGGTTACCTGCCGCCGGCCGGCGCCGCGGGTCTCAAGCACCGGCTGGTCGCGGCGGACAACTACACGATGTACGCGGCTCTGCGCACCGGCTACCGGGTGGCCGGCCTGCGCCGCCGGGGCACCCAACGGACACCTGCGGTTTCCCGGGACATCCCCTCGGCGCCACAGCGGGTCAAGACCACCTCCATACCTTGACGGCGTGCTTCGACCCGCCCGTGACTCCGACCGTGACCTGGTCCTGCCCTGGCGGAACCATCCGTCGGTACGGGCCGTCAGCCTGACCACCCACGAGATCCAGCCCGCCGAGCACGCCGCCTGGTGGGCCCGGCGCAGCGCCGACGTCCTGATCTACGAGGAGGACGGCGTCCCGGCCGGAGTGGTCATCTTCAACGGTTCCACCTGGTCGTTCTACCTCGACGTGGAGGGGCTCGGCCGGCGCCTCCTGCCCGCGTGGATGCGGCTGGAGAAGGCGGCCGTCGAGCACGCCTTCGGCCCGCTCGGCCTGGACACCCTGGGCGGCGAGACGCTCGCCGAGAACACGCAGGTCCTCGCGCTGCACCGGCGATTCGGGTTCCGCGAGACACGCAGATACGAACGGCTCGTCGACGGGGTGCCGAAGACGGTCGTCTGGACGGAGAGAAGCAGATGAGCAGCAGGAAGCCGTACATCGTCGCGGAGATGTCGGGCAATCACAACGGTTCGCTCGACCGGGCGCTGGCTCTGGTGGACGCGGCGGCCGAGGCCGGAGCCGACGCCATCAAGATCCAGACGTACACCGCGGACACGATGACCGTGGACGTGAAGCACCCGCGGTTCCAGATCTCCGCCGGGCACGACCTGTGGGGCGGCGACTATCTCTACCAGCTCTTCGAGCGCGCGCACACGCCGTGGGACTGGCACGCGCCGATCTTCGAACGGGCCCGCGAGCGGGGCATCACGCCGTTCTCCAGCCCGTTCGACCGGACCGCGGTCGAGCTGCTGGAGAAGCTGGACGCGCCGATGTACAAGATCGCCTCCTCGGAGGTCACCGACCTGCCGCTGATCCGGCTGGCCGCCTCGACCGGCAAGCCGATCATCATCTCCACCGGCATGGCCACGCTCCGCGAGATCACCTCGGCGGTCGAGGCCGCCCAGGGCGCCGGCGCCACCGACGTCACCGTGCTGAGCTGCACCGCCTCCTACCCGGCCCCGCCGGAGGAGACCAACCTGCGGCGCATCCCGGTGCTGGCCGAGGCGCTCAAGCTGCCGATCGGCCTGAGCGATCACACGATGGGCATCGGGGTGCCGATCGCCGCGGTCGCCTTCGGCGCGGTGCTGATCGAGAAACACTTCACCCTGGACCGGGCCGACGGCGGCGTGGACTCGGCCTTCTCCCTCGACCAGGCCGAGCTGAAACTGCTGGTCACCGAGTCGGAGCGGGCCTGGCAGGCGCTCGGCACCACGTCGATCGGCCCGACCGAGGCGGAGAAGGAGAGCCTGCGGTTCCGGCGGTCGCTCTACGTCGTCACCGACGTGCGGGCCGGCGACCCGGTCACCGAGGAGAACGTGCGCTCGATCCGGCCGACGGGTGGCCTCGAGCCCGACCTGATCGGCACGGTGCTGGGGCGCGTCTTCACCGCCGACGCGGCCAAGGGCACCCCGCTCACCTGGGATCTGATCTGAGAAGACCCTTACTTCCGGACCATCTTGTACGCCCGTTTCGCCAGCATGAGGCCACGGCCGCCCCAGCCACGCCGGAGGAGTTGGAGCTCCCAGTCCATCCGGCTGAGCTCCGCGTCCCGTGACTGGATGATCCGCTCGGTCCACTCCATCATCGCCAGCAGGTGCGAGGCCTGGTAGCGCTGCCGCCACAGGGCCTCCACCAGCTGGTGATACCCCGCCACGTCGACCGGGGCGGTGCCCGGCTGCACCGCACGCAGCGCGAGCCGGTGCGCCTGCTGCCCGGCCAGGTCGAGGCCGAACTCGGCACTGTCGATCACCACCTGAAGGTCGATCGCGGCCCGCAGTTCCTCGTCGGCGAGGCTGCGGCCGGCCATCCCGACCAGGATCGCGGCCAGGTCGGCGGCGCTCGCGGTGATCGGCCACGGGTGCGGCCGCCCCCAGGTGAGCAACCGGACCGCGAACTGCCACAGCGCCCGGACCAGCGCGATCTGCGCCGGAACCGGCTCGACCGGGGCCCAGTGGGCGGACAGCACGGCGAACCCGTCCCCGGTCGCCGTGATGCCGGAGAGGTCGGCGAGCGCCTCCGGGCCGCTGATCGGGCCGGTTCCGAGCCACGCCTCGTACCCGGCGATCTCCTGCCGCAGGCCGCGCACGTCGCCGGCCGCGCAGAGCGCCAGCAGCCGATCCTCCAGGCGGCCGCCCGCATCCGGCTGGAGCACCTGAACCCGGCGCAGCCCGTCGATCTCCGGCGGGCCGTCGGCGGGCGCCAGCATCCGTGGGCCGTCCGCGCCGACGGTGTAGACCCCGTTCACGTCGGCGGCCAGCACGTCAGCCCAGGCCGCGGGCCGGTCCGCGGCGCCCGGCGCACGGGCGACGACCAGCCAGCCGCCGGCCACGGTCTCCTCGGCGCCGGCCCGCAGTGCGCGGGCGACGAGCTCCCGCGGGTCGCTGAGCACCGGGCGGCCACGGAAGGCGGTGGTGTAGGCCTGCGCGAGGACCGTGTGCAGCCAGGGCCGCAGCGGGGACCCGGCATCACCGAGGACGCCGCCGCCGACCAGCACGGCCGGATCGGCCGGCTCCGGGAACACGGCCCACACGGCGGCCGGGGCCAGGCCGGCAGCGGACAGCCGGTCGGTCAGCTGGGCGCGTGACGCCGGGCCGTCGACGTCGACGCTCCACGCGGCGGAGTCCCGGAAGCGGGCGCCCGGGTCGAGCCGGACCGTGTGGTGGGCGCCGAGCTGGTTGTCGTGCATCAGGACCAGGGCGCCACCCGGGCGTACCGCCCCGGCGAGAAGCTGGAGCAACTCGTCGGCGGAGAGCTGGTCGCCCTCGGCCGAGTTGAGACGTCCGATGCCGTCGGTGGCGACCACCAGGTCGTACCCCCCGGTCAGATCGATCTTGCCGAAGGCGCCGGACCGGATCGTGATCGTGGGGTGGCCGGTGGCGGCCTGCTCGGCGTCGGTGAGCGAACGCAGCACCCAGGTCACCTCGGCGCCGCCCGCGTCGAGCGCGGTGACCAGTTCGGCCGGGTGCGGCCCGGCGACCAGCACGGTCCGCCCGGGTCCGGCCAGTTCGGCGATCAGGTGGTGCAGCAGCGGGTTGTTCCGGCCGGCCGGCTCGCTCCAGTTGAACATCTCGCCGCCGGAGCGGATCAGGTTCGCCATCACACGTACCCCTCTTTCGGCCAGCCCAGGAGCTTGCGCAGCTCGTCGGGGCGGGCCAGTTCGTCGGCGCCCAGCTGGATCCGGGCGAGTCGGTGGCCGGTCGCGAAGTCGGTCTCCCGGCCGTAGAGCTCCGGCCACTGCCGGTGCAGACGGGGTTCGCCACCGAAGGTCATGTCGGCGTTGTCCAGGACCATCGGATCGCCGTAGACGGCCGCCTCCCGTCCGGCGAGCAGGCCGTACCAGATGGCGCTGCACAGCCGGTTGGAGACGACCCGGCGGTGCCGGCGCAGCTCGGCGAGCTGGTCGACGAGGAAGTCACGGTGGTGGTCACGCCACCAGAAGCCCCGGTAGCCGTGGCAGATGACCCGGAACCCGGCCTGCTCGTAGAGGTGCCGGACCCGGCGCATCCGGTACTCGTTCCAGTACAGACAGGCGGTGATCGGGCCGGTCTCGGTCGCCCGGACCTCGTCGATGAGCCGCTGGTGGTCGCCGTGGACCTGCTGGCCCTCCCAGCCGTGGAAGGGGTAGAAGATCGTCCCCTCGCCGGGTTCGGTGGGCGGCGGCGTCGTCTCGACCAGGTACGCGAACGGCGCGCCGACCACCACCACGTTGCGCCGGCCCTGTGACCAGGAGCGACGTCGGGTCTCCTCGGACCAGACGAGCAGGCGGGCGCCGTCGACGTACGGCGTGCCGGGCGCCAGCCCGTCCCCGATGTTCCAGCCGTGCTGGAGGTACCCCTGGATCCGGGGCGGGTGCAACGGTTCCGGCATCCGGCAGTAGCGGGCCAGGATGTGCGAGTGGCCGTAGTGGTGATTGGCGTGGTGCATCGTCTTCCGCTCCGTCCGCGTGCGGAGCCGCACGTTATCAGCCCTTACTACGTTGTTTTATGCACATTTGATGGCAATGCCTCGGGGAAGTAACCGCCTCGACAACCAGAATTCAGGAGCCGTCCCCCTCCGGGGTCGGTGGGCGATCCGCAAGATCGTGTTCTACAGTGGACGGACAGGCTCGCTCTCCAGCAGGAGCGCCTGGAACCGGCCGGGGTGGACGCCGCCACGTCCCCCCGGCCGGCCGCCCGGCTGTGGGCTAACGTCCCGGGTGATGGATCTCGACGTGCACCCCGCCGATCTGGCCGCCGTCGCCGCCGGTGGCGTGCTCGGCGCCCTCGCCCGTTTCGGCATCGCCACCGCCTGGCCGCACCACCCCGGCGGCTTCCCCTGGTCGACCTGGGTGATCAACGTGTCGGGTTGTTTCCTGATCGGTGTGCTCTACACCCGGATCCAGGGCCGGATTCCGCGACTGCTGCTCGGCACCGGCTTCCTCGGCGGCTACACCACGTTCTCCACCGCGATCGCCGAGGTCACCCAGGCCGGGCTGATCTACCTGGCGGCCACCCTGATCGGCGCCGTGGTGGCGGTCGCGGCCGGCAGCGCCCTGGCCCGATGACAGTCCTGCTGGTGGCTCTCGGCGCGGCGGTCGGCGCGCCGCTGCGCTTCCTCACCGACCGGGTCATGCAGGCCCGGTTCGGGGCGGCCTTCCCGTGGGGCACGCTCACCGTCAACGTGGCCGGCTCGTTCGTCCTCGGCCTGGTCCTCGGGCTGCCGCTCGCTCCCGGCCTGGTGGCGCTGCTCGGCACCGGGTTCTGCGGCGCGCTCACCACGTATTCGACGTTCAGCTGGGAGATCCTGACCCTGTCCCGGCGGCGGGAGATCCTGGCCGCCACCGGGTACGCGCTGCTCAGCATCACAGCCGGAATGGGCGCCGCCGTGATCGGCGGCGCCCTCGGGCACCTGCTCAGCTGACCGGGGTCAGCTCCCGCTCGTCCGTGCGAGCCGAAACGTCCTCGGCGGGCAGCTCGTGCGCGACCTCCGGCAGCCAGCCCAGCCACTTCGGCAGCCACCAGTTGGCCCGGCCGAGCATCGCCATCACCGCGGGCAGCAGCACCGCCCGGATGATCGTGGCGTCCAGCAGGACCGCGGCGGCCAGGCCCACGCCCAGCTCCTTGGTGGCGGTCAGCGGCAGCGTGGCGAAGAGCGCGAACACCGCGACCATCACCACGGCGGCGCTGGTGATCACGCCGGCGGTCCGGCCGATGCCCTCACGGACCGCGTCCCGGGTCGACAGGCCCCGGTCGTGGCCCTCACGGATCCGGCTGACCACGAAGACGTGGTAGTCCATCGAGAGCCCGAACAGGATCACGAACAGGAACATCGGGATCCAGTTGGTGATGCCCCCACCGGAGACGAAGCCGAGCTCCTTCTCGAAGTGGCCGTACTGGAAGACCCAGACCAGCATGCCGTAGCAGGCCGCGACCGACAGCAGGTTCAGCAGCAGCCCGGTGACCGCGACCACGACCGACCGGAACGACACCAGCAGCAGGATGAAGGCCAGTCCGAGGACGAACGCGAACACCAGCGGCAGAGTCTTCGACAGCTGCTCGTTGTAGTCGACACCACCCGCGGTGGATCCGGTGACCAGCGCCGTGGCGCCGAACGTGTCCGGCACCACCCGGTCCCGCAGCAGGTTCAGCGCGTCGACGGCGACGTCGTCGCTCTCCTTGCCGGCCAGGCCGACCGAGACGATCGCGACGTTCCCGGCCGGGTTGACCTCGACGTCGACCGGCTCGACGAGCTTCCCGCCGCTGCCGGCGACCGCGGTCTTGAAGGCCGCGAGCGTCCGCTCGAACTCGGGCGTCCGGACCGAATCGTCCTTGATCACTATCTGCGCCGGGGTGGTCTTGCTCGAGAAGGCCTCGCCGATGGCGACGAAGGTCTGCACCACCGGGGCGTTCGGCGACACGTCCTGGATGGACTGGCCCCGGGTCTTCAGATCGAGCGCGGGGTAGGCCAAGGCGGCAAGCGCGGCGATGGCGACCATCGCCGAGATCAACGGCTTTGCGAGTACGAGTCTGAGCAGCGCGTTCCAGACCCGGCCATCGCTGTTGCGCCGGTACAGGCCGGGGATCTTGATGGCGTCGACCCGGTCACCCAGCGCCGAGAGCAGGGCGGGCAGCACGGTCAGCGAGCCGAGCACCGCAGTGGCCACCACCAGGATGGTTCCGGCGGCGAAGCTGACGAACACGACGTCCTGGGTGAAGAACATGCCGGCCATGGCGATCATGACGGTCAGGCCGGAGACCCAGATCGATCGTCCCGAGGTCTGCGCCGCGATCGTCAGCGCCCGGTGCGGGTCGGCGCCCCGGCGGCGCTCGTCGCGCTCCCGGCGGATGTAGAACAGGCAGTAGTCGACCCCGACGGCCAGGCCGATCAGCAGCATGACGTGCGTCGTCTCGTCGACCGCGGGAGCGTACCGGCTCGCCGCCGCCATCAGGCCGATCGCGGCGACCACCGACATGATCGCCAGCAGCACCGGCAGGAACGCGGCGACCACCGCGCCGAAGGCCACCAGCAGGATGCCGAGCGTGACCGGGATGGAGAGCATCCCCAGCCGGTTCAGGCCGCCGTCCAGCTCCTCGCTGACCAGCTGGTCGGCGCTGGCCGAACCGGCCTCGGCGACGTACAGCTCGGGGTGGGCGCTCTGCACCCGGGCGACCGCATCCATCGCCGGGCCGACCCGCTCCTCGGCGGTCTCGGCGTCACCGGCGATGCTGAAGGTGATCAGTGTCGACCGGCCGTCCAGCGACTCGATCGGCGCCTGCACGTCGATGACGTCCCGGACCGTGCCGAGAGCCCGGGTGACCTCCTCCGCAGCGGCCACCCGGTCGGTGCCGGCCCGGTTCTGGATCAGCACCATCTCGCCGGCCGGCTGCTCGGGGAAACCGGCCGCCGCGACGATCCGGTCGGCGTCGCCCGAGTCGCCGTGCCCGGCCGTGCCCTCGTCCGCCTGCCGGGTGCCGATCTGGGCGCTGAGGACCACCGTCGCGATCACGAAAGCGATCCATCCGAGGATCGCGAGCGCCCGATGGCGGGCACTCCAGATCGCGACGCGAGCCGCGATCCCCTTGACGTTTTCCCTGTTCTCCATGGGTAAAGACGCTATGGAGTCCGAAGTGGCCGATCGATACAGCGGACACCCCGGTCGGAGGTAGGGCTAGCCCTACGGTTGCAGGTAGGCCAGCACTGCCAGGACCCGCCGGTGCTGCTCCTCGTCCTGGTGCAGGCCGAGCTTGGTGAAGATGTTGCGGACGTGCTTCTCCACCGCGCCGTCGGTGACGACCATCTTGCGGGCGATCGCGGTGTTCGACATGCCCTCGGCCATCAGCCCAAGCACCTCCCGCTCGCGCGGGGTAAGGCTGCGCATCGGGTCGTCGCGGCGGCGCCGGACCAGCAACTGGGCGACCACCTCGGGGTCCAGCACGGTGCCGCCCTCGGCCACCCGCCGGAGGTTGTCGAGGAACTCGGCGACCAGCGACACCCGGTCCTTGAGCAGATAGCCGACCGCCCCACGGCGGTCGGCGAGCAGATCGTCGGCGTACGACACCTCGACGTACTGGGAGAGCACCAGGATCGGGCTGCCCGGCACCGAGGCACGGGCCTCGACCGCGGCACGAAGGCCCTCGTCGGTGTGCGACGGCGGCATCCGGACGTCCACGATGGAGACGTCCGGACGGTGTTCCTTGATCGATTGAACGAGAGAGGGCCCGTCCCCGACAGCCGAGACGACGGTATGACCGTTCTCCTCGACGAGCCGGATCAGGCCCTCTCGCAACAGCACCGCATCATCGGCGATTACCACCCGCATGCGCACATGCTGTCAGATCCCGTTGTTTCTAGAGGGGCAGCGCCGCCGTCAGCCGGGTGCCGCCGTCCTCCGGGCTGTCCACCGCGAGGACTCCGCCGGCCGCCCGCACCCGGTCGTCCAGGCCGGCCAGGCCGTGTCCCTTGGCCAGGCTCGCGCCGCCCACCCCGTCGTCGGCGACCGTCACGATCAGTCCGGTGGCGATCCGCTGCACGCTGACCTGCACCTCGCTGGCGTGGCTGTGCTTGGCGACGTTGGTCAGCGCCTCGGCCACCACGAAGTAGGCGGTCGACTCGACACCCGGGTCCAGCCGTTCCATCGGCGGCGCGTCCAGGTCGACCGGGATCGTGCACCGGCCGGCCAGCGCGGTCAGCGCCGCCTGGAGGCCCCGGTCCACCAGGATCGGCGGGGCGATGCCACGGGACAGGGCACGCAGCTCGTCCAGCGTCTCCCGGGTCTGGGTGAGCGCCTCGGCCACGATCGCGCGGGCCCGCTCCGGGTCGTCGGCGAACTGCTGCTCGGCCCGGCCCAGGTCCATCGCGAGGCGGACCAGCCGCTGCTGCGGGCCGTCGTGGATGTCGCGTTCCAGCTTGCGCAGGGCCACCGCCTCGGCAGAGACCGCGGCTGCCTTCTGCGACTGGGCCACGTCCCGCGCCTGCTCCGCGTCGGCCACCTGCCGGCGCAGCTCGTACACGCTGACCAGCAGTCCCCGGGCGAACCAGGCCTCCATCAGCGCGGCGCCACGGACCACCCAGGACAGGGTGCCGGCGAAGAACACCCCGAGGGAGAAGTTGAGGAGCACCCGGTTGGCCATCGTGTCCTGGAAGCCGAGCAGTTCGTGCAGCTCGTAGTTGTCCGGCGGATGCGGCAGCGACCAGTCCCAGAGCGGGTAGGTGAGACCGCCGAGCGCGATCGCCCACCAGACCACGACGAAGCAGAAACCGATGATGTTCGGGATGAACCGGAAGATCCCGTGCAGCAGGTCGAGCCAGGTCTGCCCGTCGGTCAGCGGCCCGAGCGTACGGCGGACGAAGCCCTGGCCACGGTTGCTCTTGTAGATCGGGTGCGTACTCCGCTGCCGCAGCACCGGTCCGATCCGGGCGCGCTCGGTCATGGCGAACCCGCGGGACAGCATCAGCGTGCCGACCAGGATCGGCAGGCCGACCCAGATGATCGCGGTGCCGACACCGACGGCGAACCCGGTGATGCCGACGACCAGCGTGATCAGGCCGAGCGGGAAACCGAGCAGCACATATTGTGTGTCGATCGCCAGCTGGCGCAGGTAGCGACCGATCAGGCTCCGGGAGGGCACCGTGTCGGCGTGTGTCGTCGTCATGTCTTGAACCTAGGCATCCGAGCCCAGCCGGGCGATCCGGTGGACTGCCGGACCGGAGGTAGGGATAACCCGACCATCCCCTAGGTGAAGATCCACTTCCGGGACACGAGGTAGTTGGCCACGGACAGCGCGGCCGTGGTGAGCACCTTCGCCACCAGGTACATCAGCCCGAGGGCCGTGAGCGCCCGCACCAGCACGACGGTCACCAGCAGGTTCGCGGCCACCAGCGCGAGATAGGCGGCGAGTTGGCGGCGCAGCCGGCCGGTCGAGGCGAAGGACCACTGCCGGTTGAGGGCGAAATTGACCACGAACCCGGCCAGGAAGGCCAGCGCGGTGGCCGGCTCCAGCCGCAGGCCGGCCAGGCCGTGCAGCACGTAGAGCAGGCCGGCGTCCACGACCACGCTCGCGCCACCGACGAGCAGGAACCGGAAACCGCTGCTCCGGTACAACCTGACTACGTCGGCGGTCACCGGCGGACCAGGGCGAGCAGCAGCGCCAGGCCGGAGCGGAACAGGTAGACCATCGCCTTCGCCGGTGAGGCGCTCGGTGTGCCGCCCTGGCGGGGGCGCATCGACACCGGGATCTGCTTGATCACATAGCCGGAGCGTTTGGCCTGGACGATCGTGTCGACGGTGTCGCCGAGGTACTCGACCGGGAAGTTCGTCGAGTAGAAGGCGATCAGTTCGCCCCGGCAGGCCCGGAACCCGGAGGTGGTGTCGGTGAGCCGGGTGCCGGCGATCGCGGACAGCGCCATCGACAGCAGTTTCATCGCCCACTGCCGAGGGCCACGGACCCGGTACTCGCCCTCACCCGCGAACCGGGCGCCGATCACCAGATCCGCGTCGGCCAGTGCCGCCACCATGTCCCGGATGTACCGCGGATCGTGCTGGCCGTCGGCGTCCATCTGCACGGCGATGTCGTACCCGTGCTCGACGGCGTAGCGGTAGCCGAGCCGGCGGGCCCCGCCCACACCGAGGTTGTAGGGCAGCCGCACCACCTTCGCGCCCGCCGACCGGGCCACCGCCGCGGTCGCGTCCCGGGAACAGTCGTCGACCACCAGGATGTCCGTGCCGGGAAATTCCTGATGAATTTCTTTGATCACCGCGTCGATCGATTCCGCCTCATTCCAGGCGGGCAGGATGGTGAGCAGTCGCTCATCGGTTGCCATCACGGCGTGGTCACTCTCTCCCGCGATTCCTGCAATTCGGCGACATCCGCCCGGAGAAGCGCGATCTCCTCGGAGAGACTGCGGGTCTCCTCCTCCAGCCGGCTGCTCTCCCAGGAGAGGTGCACGGACACCAGAAACAGGAAGACGACGCTCAGAAACAGGAACAGGCTCAGGCCGGACGCGATCCCGAGGACCGAGGTGAACCCGTCGAGCAGGGTCGGGACGAACGCCAGCGGAAGTACGGCAGCGGCCACTACCAGCCACAACGCGCCGTACTTCTCCCGCAGTTGACGCCGCCTCAGCAGCTCGAAGATGACGACCAGCATGATCAGCCCGGTTGTCGCGGTTACGAAGACAAGCCTCATCGGATTCCCCTGAAGTCCCGATCGGTGCGGGTCGAGAGTCGAGGATGAATGCGGCCCGCCGGTGTGCAATCGGCGAGTGCCATGTGGACGTGACATGTCCAGAGAATGTCGATGCACGTGGTGCGCGAAATCGCGACAGTGATGATCTCCGACTGCTGCTACCGTTTCGCCGATTGACCGCCGCCCCAGGAAAGAAAAACGACGCCCATGCCGACAGAGGTCATCCCGTATTCCCCGCCCGAGACGACGGCCAGGCGAACCGACCACGGACGGATCATCATCGCGATCCTCGCGCTGGGCTGGCTGGCGGGAGTGCTGTGGCGGCTCTGGCTCGGCGCCCCGATCACCCACCCCATCGCACACGCCGATGAGGACAGTTACATGAACGCGGCGCGGGCCATCGCCGGCGGGCCCGAGGGGTTCAGCTCGGAGACGCCGCTGTTCCGCCGGATCGGGTATCCGCTGCTCGTCTCACCGGCCTTCCTGTTCGGGCTGGACTTCGCGACCTCGTACAAGATCGTGCATGTCATCAACGCGGCGATCAGCGCGCTGACGCTGCCGCTGGCGTACCTGCTGGGCCGCCGGATGTTCGGTCTGAACACCCGGGTCGCGCTGGCCGCCGCATTCGTCACCGGCACCGTTCCGGCGGGTGTCTTCTGGTCGCTGGTCGGCATGACCGACTCGGTGATGGCGCCGCTCATGCTCGGCTGGTTCCTGGCCGTCCACTGGTGGATCGGCGCGCCCGCACGCAAGGCGCCGGCGATCAGCGTGGGTGTGCTGACCGGCGTGCTCTACCTGGTGCACATCCGCGGCACGATCCTGGTGCTGGTCTACTTCGCGTTCCTGGCGTTCCTGCTGATCCGCAAGCGGGTGGGCCGGCCGGGCGCGGGTCTGTCACTGGTCCCGCTGATGCTCGCGGTGATCCTGAACCAGGTGGTCATCATGCTGATCGGCGACCGGGTGCACCTGCGCGGTGACATCGTCGGCGGCGGCACCATGGCGGTGTTCACCGAGATCCAGCGTCTCCAGGTCTTCATCGCCTCGTTCGGCACCAACGTCTGGTACATGTGCGTGGTCACCGGCGGGCTGGCCGGCCTGGCCTGGGTGGCGACCACGGTCGAGATGTTCCGCCCGGCACGTGACGCGGCGTTCCGCTGGACCGCCGGGCTGGCCCTGTCCAGCACCGTCGGCGTCGGCCTCGGGGCGGCCGTGGTGCTGGCCGGCCTGGTGGACACCCAGTCGGACGCGCTCTACTCCCGCTACGTGCAGGTGTTCGTCCCGTTCTGGATCCTGTTCGGCTTCGCCGTGCTGGCCGATCAGCGCCTGCGCACGCTGGCCCGGTACGCCGTGGTCCCGGTGCTGATCCTGGTCGCCGGCGGACTGGTGATCGCCTACCGGCTGCGCTACGTCGCCGAGCGGGGGCACCAGCTGTCGTACGGCCTGTTCGGCGGCCCGGACCTGATGACGATGACCGCGGGCTGGTCTCAGTTCCGGCCGTACGTCGCCACCGCCATCGGTCTGGCCGCGCTGGCCGTGCTCCTGGCCGCCACCCGCGTGCGCCGGCTGGTCATCCCGGTGATGGCCGTCGTGGTGGTGGCGAACGTGGCGACCATGGCGGTGATGCGGCACCGGCTCGTCGAGCCGATCGGGCAACGGTTCACCATGCCGATCGACCTGGGTGATCTCGGTGTCGGGCCGGACGACACGATCTCCTACACCAGGCGCATCAGCAACGAGGCCTACTACGTCTACTACCACGACGTGTACTGGAGCGAGTTCAAGCCGGTCGGCGAGGACGACGTGCCGTCGCCGGGCATCGAGGTCATGATCGGCCGCTACTACCCGGGCGAGAAGCTGCACTGGGACGGCGCCGCACACGGCTTCACCCTGCTCAAGGCGAGCGCAGAGGCACACATCGCGGTCTGGCGCCGCAGCTGACAACCGCGAGCCGTCGCTCACCGCGGTTTTGCGGACCGCATTCCGTCGCTGAGCGACAGCTGAGACCGCCGGCCGTCGCTCACCGCGGTATCGCGGACCGCATTCCGTCGCTGAGCGACGGCCGAGACCGCCGGCCGTCGCTCACCGCGGTATCGCGGGCCGCCGTCCGTCGCGGGGCGGCGGCGGGGGCCGCC
>NZ_JBEZXU010000097.1:0-35127 GCF_040638175.1 Actinoplanes sp. NPDC026670 | reverse complement strand
GACGGCGGTACAGCGGGGCGGGTCAGCGAACGGCGTCGACCGGCGCCGGAGCCACCGCCGCGGCCTCGGCCGGGGCCGGGGTGGCGGGCTTGCCGCCGCGCAGCGGGACGTGCCGGACGAACAGGGCGACGAAGAAGCCGAGTGCCGCCACGGCGCTGCCCCAGAGGAACAGGGTGCCGATGCCGTCGGTGACGGCCTGCTCGAAGACGCGCTGGGCGGCCTCGGGCAGCGACCGCAGCGTCGCCGGGGTCATCGAGGACGCCGCCACCGGTGCGGCGCCGGTCGCGGCCGAGTCGGCCAGCGACGCGGTGAGGTGGTGGGTGTAGATGGCGCCGAGGATGGAGACGCCCAGCGAGCCACCCATGTTGCGCAGGAACGTCGACGCGCCGGTACCGGCGCCCATGTCACGCGGTTCGAGGCTGTTCTGTGCGATCAGGGTGCTGGTCTGCATGATCGCGCCCATCCCGGCACCGAGGACCACCATGTAGAGGGCGGTGACGGTCTGCGAGGTGCCGGTGCCGACGGTGCTGAACAGGAACATGCCGAGGGCGACCAGGACCGCGCCGATGATCGGGAAGATCCGGTAGCGGCCGGTGCGGCTGATCACGATGCCGGACCCGACGCTGACCGCCATCACGGCGATCATCATGGGCATCAGCAGCAGGCCGCTGTTGGTGGCCGACGCGCCCTGGACGAACTGCTGGTACTGCGGGAGGAAACCGATCGCGCCGAACAGGGCGAACCCGGAGATGAACGCAATGCCGCCGGCGAGGGTGAAGTTACGGTTCGCGAAGACGCGCAGCGGCATGATCGGCTCGGCGGTACGCCGCTGCACCACGATGAACGCGGCGAGGCCGGCGACAGTGAGCGCGATCAGGCCGAGGATCTGCGGGGACGCCCAGTCGTATTCGGTGCCACCCCAGGTGGTGATCAGCACGAGCGCGGTGATCCACACGGTGAGCAGCGCGGTGCCGAGCCAGTCGATGCGGGCGTGGCCGGTGCCGCGGGGCAGCTTGGCCAGGGTGATCCAGCAGACGACGAGGGTGACCAGGCCAAGCGGCAGGTTGACGTAGAACGCCCAGCGCCAGTCGAGGTGGTCGGTGATGAAACCGCCGACCAGCGGGCCGCCGATCATGGCGATCGGCATGACTGCCATCATGACGCCCTGGTACTTGCTGCGGTCGCGGGGCGGGATCATCACGCCGATGATCGACAGGACGCCGACCATCAGGCCGCCGGCGCCGATGCCCTGGACGGCACGGAAGGCGACCAGCTCGGCCATGTTCTGGGCCATGCCGCACAGCACCGATCCGACAAGGAACACCGCGACCGACGAGACGAAGGTGATGCGACGCCCGTACAGGTCGCCGAGTTTGCCCCAGATCGGGGTGGCGATCGTGGTGGCCAGGATGTAGCCGGTGGTGACCCAGGCCAGGTGCTCCAGGCCGCCGAGGTCACCGACGATCGTCGGCAGCGCGGGCGCGACGATCATGTTGTCGAGTTGAGCGAGCAACATGGCGATGACCAGGCCGCTCATGGTCACCAGGATCTGGCGGTGGGTGAAACCCAAACCCGCTTTCTCCTGTACTTCAGGCTGTGACATGACGATCCTCTTCCGGGGGCGGCTGGTCGACTTCCACTTTGCTTGTCGGCCGGTTAGGTATCCGACGTTAGGGATTTGACTAGCCTTCCGTCAAGTTATCTAATGGCGAGTGGGAGGGGACACATGCCGCAACGCACTGACGGAGTCGACAACCGGCGCACCGACACCCGCGACCGGATCCTCACGGTCGCGCTGCGGTTGTTCGCGACGCAGGGCTACGCCACCACGTCGCTGCGGGAGATCGCCGACGAGCTCGGCGTCACCAAGGCCGCGCTGTACTTCCACTTCAAGACCAAGGAAGACATCCTCAACGGCATCCTGCTCGGCCACCTCGACAGCATCAACACCATGATCGACGACGCCGCCGACAGCGCCGCGACCCTGGACGGGCGCAAGGAGTTCCTGCGCCGTCTCGCGGCATATCAGGCGGCCCGCAGCGCCCACCTGGTCCGGTTGATCCGGGAGAACTTCACCGAGATCACCAACCTGCCGCTCGGCGCCGAGATCAAGAAAGGCCAGCGACGGCTGTTCGAGGCCCTCGCCGGCCCCGATGCGACCCTGAGCGACCGGATCCGCGCCCGCACCGCCTTCATCGCCGTCCAGAGCGCCGCCATGTCCGCCGAGTGGGAGGACGCCGACGAGGACGAGGTCATGGAGGCCGCACTGACCGTGGCCCTGGAGGTCCTCGACGGCGGCCGCAACTAGCGCGCCGGCCCACGGTCAGCAGAACTTCTGTCTGACGAATAAAAAGATCTCTATGGCTTGACTAAAGCCTCGGTTCTCCGAGGATGGTGCGATGGGCCTCCTCCACCGAGTCGTCCTCGCGTGCGCTGCTGCCGTCGTCGTCGTGTTCGCTGTGCCCGCGCCGGCCTCGGCCCACGGCACGCTGGGCATGTCCGTCCCGGCCAGTGGAGCGACCGTGAGCGCCCCGCTGAGCGAGGTGGAGCTGTTCTTCACCGAGAAGGTGCCGGACAACGCGTACTTCGCGATCACCGCGCCCACTGGCGGGCGCGTCGACAACGGGTGGGAGCACTCCAGTCCGCGGCCGTTGGACAAGCCGGTCACCGAGTACTTCATGGAGGGTGGCAAGTTCGAACCGCGGCAGTACACGACCGGCTTCCCGGCCCGGGTCCGGTTGGCCCACCTGCCAGTCGCCGGGGAGTACCGGATCGACTATCAGTCCCGGGCCTCAGACGGGGACAACGTGCACGGGACGGTGACCTTCCAGTACACCGGGCCGGTGACGCCGGCCCCGGCCGGATGGACGCCGCCGACCAACCAGGCTGATTCGTCGCTGATCAGCACGGCGGCGCCCGTGGCGGCCAGTTCGGCCGCGGCCCTGCCCACGGTGGCTGCGCCCGTCGAGGGCGGCGCCAACCGGCTCGGCTGGCTCGGTGGGATCGCGGCCTCCCTGGCCGCGGTGGCCGGAGTCGTCCTCTGGCGCCGCCGCGCACCCGCGGGCTCCGTCGCTCCTCGGCGCAGCACCGAGAGGGCCGCGGCAGCGAAGCGCGGCACCGCGAGAGGTAGGGCGACAGAGAACGGCACCACAAGAGGTAAGGCGACAGAAAGCAGCACCACGAGAGGTAAGGCGACAGAGAGCGGCGCCGCGAGACGTGAGGCGGCGCAGGCCGGAGCCGGGACGCCGGCTCGCGCCTCGGTACCCATGGCTCCGATAGCGTTCGGCGCCGTCGTGGTGGCCCTCATCGGCGGTTACGCGCTGGGCCGTACGACTGCCGCCGCGCAACAGCAACCCGCCGCCGTCCCGGGGCCGGTCGCTCCGGCCGCAGTGCAGGCCATGACCGGCCACCAGCACGGCGGTGGCGCCGGAGCGGCCACGGTCGAGGCGGGCGGCACCACGGTCAGCTCCGGCGGCTACACGTTGCAGCCGGTACACCGCTCCCAGCCCGCGGGCCGTGCGGTCGACTACACCTTCCGCATCGTCGGCGCCGACCGGCAGCCCGCCACCCGCTTCGCGGTCGTGCACGACAAGCCTCTGCACCTGGTCGTGGCCGGTCGTGACCTGGCCGGCTTCCAGCATCTGCATCCCACCATGTCGCCCGACGGCCTGTGGACGGTGCCGCTGGCCCTGCCCCGCGCGGGCGCCTACCGGATCTTCGCCGACTTCACCGTGGCCACCGCCGACGGCGTCACCACTCCGCTGGTGCTGGGCGTCGACCACCATGTCCCCGGCACCGCCACCGAGACCGCACTGCCCCTGGCCGCGCCCCAGGCCGAGGCCGGCCCGTTCACGGTCACGATGCTGGGCACCCCCAAGGCCGGTACGACAGTCCCGATCTCGTTCCGGGTCGCCCGCTCCGGTGCCCCCGGCACCGCCGCGCTCGAGCGCTACCTGGGCTCCTACGGCCACCTGGTCGTCCTGCGCGAGGGCGACCTGGGCTACGTCCACGTGCACCCCGACCCCGAACTGGCCGACGGCGCGATCCGCTTCAACGTCTCGGTGCCCGGGGCCGGCCGCTACCGCGCGTTCCTCGAGTTCCAGGTCGAGGGCAAGGTCAACCGGGCCGAGTTCACCCTGGATCCGACCTGACCGCCGCGGCCGCCGGGTGCCGGCCGGCCGAACCCACGGTGGGAACATCGACGCATCCAGGGCGAGGTCACCGCCGACCCGGATCACACCGACGTCGAAGCCGCAGTGGGACGGCCGCTCAGAACCGTTCGACGAGGTGTTCCCGGCCGGCCGGGGGCTCGTACGCCTCCGGCCAGAAGTCGGTGATCCGCTCGATCAGCCCGGCCTCGTCCACGTCGACCCAGACGAGGGCGTCGAGGGCCTCCTCGCCGACCCGGACATCGAGCCACAGCGCGGCGGACCGCCCGTCGGCGACCACCCGGCGGACCCGCAGATGCCAATCGCCCGGGTATTCGCGGTTGAAGCGCAGGAAGGCCGCCCGCCCACGGATCCGTTCCCGGGTCTGCGGCATCTCGTACACCACGTCGTCGGTGAGCAGCGTGGTCAGCCGGGCCCAGTCCCGCCGCTCCAGGGTGTCCACATAGGCGGTCGCCACCTGGCGGGTGTCGGCGGTCTCGTCCATGCGCGCGACGATACCGACTGGATGCCCGAAGACCGCCGGCAGCGGGCCGCGTTAGGTGGCCGAGCCTGAGCCGAACCCGGCTGACGTCCGCTCCCAGCCGGTCCGGCGTCGCTACCAGCGGGCGGCCGGGACGACCAGGTCCTCACTGGACGGGTGCCGAGTTGATCATCGAGTCGGTGAAGGTGAGTCACTCGCAGGGCTACGCCCTGAAGGCGTTGAAGATGATGCCGGTCGCGGTGGTGAACAACGCAACGGCTCCGCCCGCCCTGCCTCGGACGGCCGGGACCGTCCGAGGCAGGGCGATGCAGGAGCCCCCCCTACCACAAGGCTGTACCCCAGCCCGGTTTCCTCATCGAAGCTGTCCGGTCAACGGGTCGCGGCCGCAACCGGATGGTTGTCATCCGAGCACGTTGGCGCCGACGCCCTCGTACACGTAGCCCTGCTGGGTCGCGGACAGCACCTCACTCCAGCTCTTGGTGTGGTAGTGGTCTCCGTTCCCGCGGTGCCAGAGCCGGTAGAAGGGCACACCGGAGGCCGAGCCGGCCGGATAGACGTAGGCGGCGATGCCCTCATAGGCGTAGCCGGCTCCGGTCGTCGCCGAGATAACCTCGTCCCAGTTGGTGGTATGGAAGTGGTCGCCGTTGCCCGGCCGGTAGATCCGGTAGAACGGCACGAGACCGCTCGCGGGCGTCGAGGAGACCTTCGCCCCCACGCCCTCGTACGTGTAGCCGAGGGCGGTGACCGCCCGGACGACTTCCGCATTGTCGGCCGTATGGAAGTGGTCGCCGCCGGTGCGCTTGTAGATCCGGTAGAAGTCGGTGACGGTTGCCGTGGTGGTGGCGGCGCTGGCCGGGGCCACCGCACCGGTCAACGCGATCACTACGGCGATCAGCAGTACGGCGTACCGGCTCAGTAGCCGGCCTTTCGACAGGTTCTGGATCAACATGGCCACCCTCTCTGCGTTCAACCACGGCCGGTGCCGGACCGGCCCGAACGAATTGACAGTGTTCTCTGTCTTTCGGGTCGGTGGCGGCAGGAATGGACAGCGCTGGACGCGATGGGTCATACCAGTCGACAGCGCCCCACCGGCGCCGGAGACCGCCTCGGCCAGCAGTCTCGCATTCACCGTCAGAGCATCTAGCCAACCCTTTTCCGGTACGCCCGGACCGGTCCCGTGACCGGCGGCGGCATCGAGTGGCGTGTATGCCGAAGTCCAACGGTGTCCACTCTGCGCACAGGCAGGGCCGTCGCGGCGGCAGGATGACAGCCCGTCACTCCAGATTCGCCCCCGGTGAGCCGTCCCCGGGATCGGAAAGGATCCACCATGACATCTGTTCGCCGTCGTTTGCGCACGCTGGGCAGCCAGGCCGGCTCGGCCGCACTGGCCACGGGACTCGCACTCGCCATTGCGGGCCCCGCATCCGCCGCCACCGTGGGCCCGGTCAGCAACACCTTCGTGGGCGTGTCCGCACCGTCGGTGAGCCAGACACAGGCACGAGACGACGCCACCCGCACGGCGTACACGAACGCCGGGCTCACCTGGAACACCGCGAACTGCCGGGTGACCCAGGCAGACGTCCTCGCCTACCAGATCCACGGCCTGCCGCAGTACCAGTACACGGTGCGGGTCACCTGCACCGGCGAACCCCTCCGGATGCCCGATACCCTGGACCTCGTCCGCTACCTCAGCGACGGGGAACATCTCAGCACCACCTGGGGAGCCTTCGGCTACCAGCGCGAAGGCAGCCTCGGCCGCCTGTACGGCACGCAGCAGCCGGGCACGATCGCGTTGTACCAGTGCGCCAGCGGTGCACGCGACACGTTCACCTCCCCCCGCGTCGACTGCGAGGGACAGCGGTACGGCACCCGCCTGGGCTACATCTTCCAGCAACCGCCGGCGGGCGTGGCCACCAAACGCCTGTACCGGTGCCTGATCGGGGGCGAGCACTTCGACTCCACCGACCCCGGCTGTGAGGGCCAGCGCACCGAAGGCCTGCTCGGCTACACACTGGCGTGAAACAGTCGCCGGGCGACGGCCGCGCTACCGTCGCCCGGCGGCTTGGACCATCCGGGCCGAGACGCCCGCCGAGCGAAAGCGATGTGCCTCAGCCGGCGGCGGAGGATGGCAGGTCGGCGGCCGCGGGCGACGCGCCGGGGCGGTCGAGGGTCCAGCGGAGCTGGAAGAACAGAGCGACAGCCATCAACACCGCCGGCACCACCGTGAATCCGAGCAGCAGAGCGGTATGAGCCGACGACGACTGGGTGACGGTGTGCCCCTCGGTGGTGGCGACGAACCCGCCCAGCGCCAGCACCGCCGAGTACAGGTAGGGCCCGATCGCGGTTCCGGTGGCTTCGGTGGCGGTCCACACGCCCGTGTAGGCGCCCGCCCGGGTGGTGTCCTGAACCGCGGCGGCGGCGACCGCGTCCGGGACCATCGAGAACGCGAACAGCTGCAACCCGGCGAACGCGATGCCGAGCGCGACCACCACGACCACCGCCGGCGCCAGGCCGTAGCCGGACAGCGGCGCCAGCGACCCGGCGACGAACACCGCTTGAGAGATGAGCAGCCCACGCTGTTTGCCGATGCGGCGTGACACCCGGGCCCACACCGGCCCGGCGATCACCGCCGGCCCCAGGAACGCGCCCATGAACACGGCCGTGAGCTTGGTGTCGTCGAAGACGTACTCGGTGTAGAACGGCAGCGCGGCCAGGAACAGGTGGGTGGTGGTTCCGGTGAACAGGTAGGACAGCACGAGCGCCCGGAAGTCTCGGTCCCGCCAGGCGGCGGCGACGTCGGCCCGGGTGGAGTGCGATTCGGCGGGGGCGCGGAACCCGGCGTGGGCGGTGAGCCGGCGTACCCCGGTGATGGCGACCAGCCCGGACACGACCATGACCACGGACAGCAGCACCGCCATCCGCGCATAGTCGCCCCGGCCACCGGCGGCGACCAGGGCGGGCGCGGCCACCCCGGCCCCGAGCAGCCCCAACGTGAGGAACAGCATCCGGAACATGAAGACCCGGGTGCGTTCGTGATAGCCGACCCGCAGATCGGACGGGGTGGTCAGGTACGGCACCTGGAAGCACGCGAACAGCAGGTTCCCGGCGATGAACCAGCCGCCTACCCAGAGCGCCGCCGCCGCGCCGGTCAGCCCGTCCGGCACGGAGAACATCCCGGCCATCGCCACGGCGAGAAGCAGTCCGGCCCGCAACATGCCGATCCGGTTGCCGGTCCGCCGGGCGTCCCGGTCAGAGCGGCTGCCCAGGTACGGGTGAACGACCACATCAATGATCTTGGGCAGCAGGAGGGTGAGCCCGGCCAGCGCCGGCGCAACCCCGAGCGTGTGGGTCAGGAAGTAGAGAAGCAGCAGCCCGGGTACCGTCACCCAGACGCCCATCCCGACCGACCCGGTGGCGTACCGGAGCAGGTCACCACGGCGGACGTTCACCCGGCACCGCCGTGGCGGGAGGCGGGCGAGGCGACGCCGGGGGAAGCGGGTGGAGCGCCCCCGTGGCGGGCGACGACTCCGGCGGCGAGCGAGGCGTCCCCGAACGCCCCGGCCCGGACCCGCCCGGCGAGGGTTCGGGCCACGATCCGGTCGGTGAGCCAGGGAAGGTGCCGGGCCAGGAAGAACTCGACGGCCCCACGCCGGGTGGTGGGCAGATCCCGGCGCGCCCGGCGGCTGAGCGCGGCCCGCAACACGGTGTCGACCACCCCGTCGAGCGGCTCGTACCGGCTCATCCCCTCGAGGGAGAGCCCCGCCTCGGCCGTGGAGTCGTGGATCGGACTGCGGACCGCCGACGGGTACACGCAGGTCACCCCGACGTGGGTGCCGATCTCGAGGCGGAGCGCGTCGGCGTACGCCACCAAGGCCCTTTTGGAAGCGCCGTAGGCCGCCGCCAGGGGAAGCTGCATGACCGCCATCCGCGAGGTCAGCATCACGATCCGCCCGCGGGAGGCGACCAGCGGGTCCACGCAGGCGGCGGTGACCCGCCAGGTGCCCAGCAGGTTGATGTCGAGCTGGCGGCGGACCTCGGCGCCGGGTGGCAGCTCGGCCGGGGCGGGCCCGCCCACTCCGGCGTTGTTGATCAGCAGGTCGAGCCCGCCGAGCAGCTCGATCGCCTCGGCGACGGCGGCGCGGACCGCGTCGTCGTCGGTGATGTCGCAGGGCAGGACCTCGACCGGGTCGTTGACGCGGGGCGCGCGGTCGAGGCCGACGACGCGGGCGCCGAGGCCGTCCAGGCGGGCGCTGATCGCCCGGCCGAACGTCCCGGACGCGCCGGTGACCAGGACACGCATTCCGCGGGGGTCGCGGGCGCTCATCGGTGTGCTCCTCGGGCGATCTCGCGGGTGAGTTCGGCGACGTAGCTGTCGAAGTCGACGCGCATGTGTGGTCGCGCGTCGGGGCCCCAGCGGGCGACGGCGGCGCGCAGGGCGCGGTCGGTGGCGCGACGCCGGGCGTCGGCCGGGGGCAGGGCATGAACCCCGGCGTGGTACGCGGCGACCAGCTTGGCCTGCGCCTCGACGACCGGGAAGGCGGCGCCGGTGGACTGCATCAGCCCGACGAACGCCAGCGACGGGTCGTCGAGGTGGAAGACCCTCCGGTAGAGCGGCAGGCTTTCCGGTTCCGGGCCGAGCCAGTCCGGGGACAGGAACGGGATGTGTACGCGGTACCCGGTCGCCCACACGATGACGTCGACGGCGTCGACCGTCCCGTCGGTGAACACGACCTTCGCCCCGTCGAGACGGTCGATGCCGGGACGCGGGACGACCTCACCGTGGGTGATCCGGTGCAGGATGGTGTCGCTGACGGTCGGATGGTTCTGGAACAGGCCACCCTTGGGCGCCGGTAGCCCGTACCGCTGCGGGGGTCCGACCGCGACCCGCAGCAACGTCTCGGCGATCGCCTGCCGCAACCGCCAGGGAAGGCCCGCGATGGCGCCGCCGGTGGCGTCCGCCGGGCGCCCGAACAGGTATTTCGGCACGATGTGGACGCCGTGCCGGGCGGAGAGCAGGACCGGCCCGCGGGCGGTGTGCGAGGCGTCGACGGCGATGTCCATGGCCGAGTTGCCCATCCCGACGACCAGCACCCGCCGGTCCCGGAAGATCTCCGGGGTGCGGTAGTCGTGGGCGTGCATCTGCACGCCGTCGAACGTGCCCGGATAGCCGGGCGACGGCAGGCGCGGCGACCAGTTGTGGCCGTTGGCGACGACCACCGCGTCGAACCGTTCGGTGCCGCCGTCCTCGGTGGTGACCGTCCAGCCAGGCTCGACCCGGGTGACGTTCTGGCCGAACCGGATTTGCCGATCGAGCCCGAACCGGCCCGCGTAGTCGGCGAGGTATCCGGCGACCCGCGAGGCCGACGGGTAGTCGGGCCAGTCGGCGGGCATCGGGAAGTCGGCGAACTCGGTGCGGCCCTTGCTGGTGTTGAGGTGCAGGGAGGCGTACGTGTCGGTCCACAGGCCACCCGGCCGGTCCCCGCGTTCGTAGCCGACCGGGTCGCAACCGGCGTCGAGCAGGGCCTTGACCGTGGCCAGGCCGGCCGCTCCGGCGCCGATCACGGCGACACGCATCGAACTTCTCCTACCGACGTTGTAGCGCTGGCCAAACCGTAGGCGCTGGCCGCCGGCCGGAACATGGCGTGCGCCACGCCGTTTCACGTTGTGGTTGTGGGCCACCACAACGACACGGCAGCATGGCGGGATGAGCGATCGGGACGACTGGACGGCCATGATCGACCTCATCGAGCGGGTGATGGGCGACGAGGACCTGCTGCCGTCGGTGATCTCCGGGGTCCGCGCGACCGTGCGGGAGGTGTCGGTGCTGCCGCCGTCGGACATCGCCGGGCACACCCGGGCGCTGCTCACCGCGGCCACCCGGGCGCTGGCCGACCGGCGCGGCCCGACCGAGGCCGAGTTGTCGTTCGTGGAGGAGCTGGGCGTCACCCGGGCCCGGCAGGGTGTGCCGATCGAGGCGGTTCTCGGCGCCATCCACGTCGCCGAGCGCGCGATCTGGGCGCGGGCCCGCGAGGTGGGCCGGTCCGAGGGGGTCAGCGCCGAGCGGCTGCTGGATGCCCGGGAGCTGTACGACGACTGGGCCGACGCGGTCCGCGGCCGGCTGATCTCGGCGCACCGGGCCACGAAGGCGCTGGCCGATCCCCGGCCCGGCAACCGGGACGCGGCGATCCTGCGGCGGCTGTTGCAGGGCGGTTCGGCGGCGGCGCTGGCGGTCGCCGAGGCCGGGCTGCCCGCCGGCGACGGCCTGTGGGTGCTGGTGGCCCGGCCCGGGTTCGAGGAGCGGGTGCTGCGCGACCAGCCGCCGGTGGTGTGCGCCGTCGTCGACGACCTGTTCGTCGGGGTGCTGTCCCGGGCGCCGTCGCTGCGGGAGGCAACCGCCGGGCTGGCCGGGCCGGCCGCACCGGACAAGATGGCGCCGATGCGGCGTCTCGCGCTGGCCGCCCTGGTCACCGCCGAGCAGACCGGCCAGACCGGCGCCGTGCACATCGCCGGCGTGGCGTGGCAGGCGGCGCTCACCGCCCGCGCCGATCTGGCGGCCGCGCTGCTCGACCGGCACCGCCGCGCGTGGACCGGCCTGGGCCCGAACGCCGAGCCGGTCGCGCACGCCGTGCTGGCCTGGCTGGAGGCCGACCGCGACGTCACCGTCGCGGGCGGCCGGCTGTTCGTGCACCCGAACACGGTGCGCAACCGGGTCCGCCGGTTCACCGAGGTGACCGGCATCGACCCGGCCGGCACGTTCGGCGCGGTCAACGCCTGGTGGCTGTGCCGCACCTGGCTCAGCGAATCGGCCTGATCAGCAGGCGACGCGGGTCCGCCCCGACTTCTGCTTCCAGGCGCACGTGTCGTGGGTCCTGCCGGCCTTCGTCTTGAGGACCGCGGTGTCGCCGGTGTTGTTCCAGACGTAGTTGCCGCGTCCCCAGTAGAGGTGCCGGGCGGTGTTGGTGCCCTTGCCGGTGTGCAGGTAGAGCACACCGCCCTTGCCGGCGATCGTGACGTTGCCGATGGTGTAGGTCGCGCTCTTGTCGACGATCTTCCACCCGTTCAGGTTCACCGCGGTGCTGCCGGTGTTGACCAGGGCGATCCACTCCTGGTTGAGGCTGGTGTTGGACCGGGTGTCCTTGCCTGGGGAGTCGTACTGGGTCGAGTGGAACCGCAGCGTGGGGGTCGCGGCCGCGGCCGGCGCGGCGGTGAGCGCGAGACCGGCGGCGGTGACGGTCAGGGCGGCGAGCAGTTTACGCACGGGTGAGCCTCCTCCAGGAGTCGACGATGATCACGGAATCATGCCGTGCCGGTCACCGCACGTGTCGGCCGACGCCCGGTCGGTTGGTCAGCCGGTCCACGCTGCCCGAACGACGATGTGCGAGGCTCTTCGGATGACCTCTTCCGGGCGTCTGGAATACCGGTCGGCGGCCGGCCGGTGGGTGCTGCTGGCCACCGTGCTCGGCTCCAGCCTGGCGTTCATCGACGCGACAGTCGTCAACATCGCGCTGTCCGAGATCGGGCGGGAATTCGGCGCGGACAGCGCCGGCCTGCAATGGACGGTCAACGGATACGCGCTGAGTCTCGCCTCGCTGGTGCTGCTCGGTGGTTCGCTGAGTGACCGGTTCGGGCGACGGCGGGTGTTCCTCGGCGGGGTCGCCTGGTTCGCCACCGCCTCCCTGCTGTGCGGCCTCGCACCGACCATCGAGCTGCTGATCGCGGCCCGGATCCTGCAGGGCATCGGCGGGGCGCTGCTCACCCCGGGCGCGCTGGCGATCCTGGAGTCGTCGTTCACCCCCGACGACCGGGCGAAGGCGATCGGCGCCTGGTCCGGGCTCGGCGGCATCGGTGGCGCGCTCGGCCCGTTCCTCGGCGGCTGGCTCGTGCAGAGCGGCAGCTGGCGGCTGATCTTCCTGATCAACGTGCCGATCGCGGCGATCGTGCTGTGGGTGGCCGCCCGGCACGTGCCCGAGTCGAGAAACCCGTCGGCGGCCCGATCGCTGGACGTCGCCGGGCTGCTCACCGGGGCGGCCGGGCTGGGCGGGCTCACCTACGGTTTCACCGCCTGGCCGGAACACGGTCCGGGCCACCCGATCGTGCTCGTGTCGCTGGCCGTCGGGGTGGCCGGGATGGTCACGTTCGTGCTGGTCGAGCGGCGTTCGCCGCACCCGATGCTGCCGCTGCGGATCTTCCGGTCCCGGGCGTTCAGCGGAGCCAACCTGGTGACCTTCCTGGTGTACGCGGCCAACGGCGGCGTGTTCCTGCTGGTCGTGGTGAACCTGCAGGTGGTGGCCGGGTTCCCGCCGCTGGCCAGCGGGGTGGCGCTGCTGCCGGTGACGGTCCTGATGCTGGTGCTGTCGGCGCGGGCGGGCGCACTCGGGCAGCGGATCGGCCCACGGATCCCGATGACCGCCGGCCCGCTGGTGTGCGCGGCGGCGCTGGCCTGGCTGTCCCGGATCGGGGCGGACGCCGCCTACCTGACCGACGTGCTGCCGCCGGTGATCCTGTTCGGGCTGGGGTTGTGCCTGCTGGTGGCGCCGTTGACGGCGACCGCGCTGGGGGCGCTCGACGACTCGTACGCCGGCATCGCCTCCGGGGTGAACAACGCGGTGGCCCGGGCGGCGAGCCTGCTCGCGGTGGCGGTGCTGCCACTGGCCGCCGGGCTGGGCGCGGGCAGCCTCACCGACCCGGCCGTGCTGGCCCCGGTCTACCGCCACGCGATGCTGGTGTGCGCGGCGCTGATGGCGAGCGGCGGCGTGCTGGCCTGGTTCCTGATCCCGGACCGCCTGACCGCCCACACCCCGGTGAAGACGTTCTGCGACCCGTGCAGCCCACCCGTCCACCCGGCGGACAGCGGCGACGGCGGCCGATCAGATGCTCGGTAGGCCCGCGGCCCGCGCGCCGGGCAGCGGCCGGACGAACCGGCGGGACGTCTCGCGGCTGTCGGTGAACCCGAGGCTCTCGTAGAACAGGTGCGCCGACTCGCGGTGGTTGCTGCTGTTGACCTCGACGTACAGGCAGCCGGCGGCGCGGGCCCGTTCCTCGGCGGCCAGAATCAGCATCCGCCCGACCCCTCGGCCACGGACCGCCTCGTCGACCACCAGCGCGGCCAGCCGCCCGAACTTGCCGGTCACCTCCAGCAGCGGGGTGATGTGCAGGGCCGCCATGCCGACCAGGGTGCCGTCGTCGTCGGCGCCGAGCAGGGCGCCGGCCCGGTCGCCCAGCCAGTAGTCGAGGCGCTGACGGACCTCCCGCTCGCCCGACGGAAAGCCGAGCTGGTCGAGCAGGACGGCGAGACGGGCCGCGTCGCCGTGGTGGATCGGCCGGATGTGCATCCCCAGACCATATGTCTCCGCAGATCACCGCCGCCCAGCACGTCAGCCGCCGCTCACGGTTCGGGGCCACCAGTCGTCCGGGTCGGTGGCTCGGATCTCGGCCAGCAGCGCGCGCCCCGCCGCTGTCGTCACCGCGGCCGCCAGGTAGTCCTCCCAGCGCGCGAGCAGGTCAGGACGATCCGACAGGCTCTCGCGGACGTGCAGGAGCGAGTCCAGCGTGTCGGCGTCGCGGGCCAGCCGGGCCTCCTCGGTGTCCTGGTCGAGCCACTGGCCGGCCCGGGAGCGGATCAGGTCGCGGACCGCCGGCGGCAGATTCTCGGTCTGGTCGGAGATCACCCGGCGGAACGGTTTCGGCTCGTCCAGGTAGCGGCGGGTCAGGTGGTGCATGTCGCCGAGCCGGGCCTCCGGCAGGTCGTGCAGCAGCGCCAGGGTGGCCGTCCGGTCCGGGTCGGCGCCGGCCATAGCGGCCAGCGCCATGGCGATCACCGCGGTGCGGAACGAATGGTCCGCGACCGACTCACGGTTCGGGAGGCGGGCGAGAGCCCATCCGGTACGCGCGGTCCGCTTGAGCGCGCCCACCTCGTACAGGAAATCGGCGGTGGTCATCCGGTGGTGACCGGCAGCTCGGCGTAGCCGCGCAGGACGAGCCGGTCCCGCAGCCGGGCCTCGCCGGTCTGGGCGAGCCGCGGCAGCATGGTGAGCAGCAGCGGGAACGCGACCTGCGCCTCCAGCCGGGCCAGCGGCGCGCCGAGGCAGTAGTGGGCGCCGCCGCCGAAGGAGACGGGCTGGATGTTGGGCCGGTCCGGGTCGAAGCGGTGCGGGTCGGGGTAGCGCTCCGGGTCGTGGTTGGCCGAACCGAGCAGCAGGTTGAGGTCGGCGCCGGCCGCGAGGTGCAGCCCGTCGCCGAGGTCGAGGGGTTCGGAGGCGTAGCGGGCGGCCATCTGGACCGGCGAGTCCCAGCGCAGGATCTCCTCGACGAAGGCCGGCGCGAGCTCCGGGTCGGCGCGTAGCCGGGCGGCCTGCGCGGGCTGGTCGAGCAGCAGTTTCAGGCCGGTGCCGAGCAGGTTGGTGGTGGTCTCGAACCCGGCGACGAGCATCAGCACCAGGTTGGCGAGCAGTTCCTGGCCGGTGAGCCCGGATCCGGCGGCGGCGAGCGCGCTGGTCAGGTCTTCGCGGGGCGCCTTCTGGCGTTCGGCGATCAGGCCGATGAAGTAGTCCTCGAGCTCGCGTCCGGCGGCGTCGGCCCGGTTCATCTCCTCTTCGGTGCTGATCGGTTCGAGGACCACGGTGAGGTCGGCGGCCTGTTCCCGGAACCAGTTGCGGTCGGTGTCCGGCACGCCGAGCAGCGCGCAGATCACCGCGATCGGCAGCGGGTACGCGAACGCGCTGACGAAGTCGGCCCGCTCCGGCATCGACTTGATCAGGTCGGTGGCCTGTTCGGTGATCATGTCGCGCATCGCGGCGACGCGGCGGGCGGTGAACGTGGCGGCGGCGGCCCGGCGCAGGCGGGTGTGGTCGGGCGGGTTGGTCAGCAGCATCGACTGGACGATCGAGGCGACTCCCCGGTTGTCCCGCCAGTCGGGCCAGAACGAGTCGTAGACGGCGGCGTCGGCGACCCGGACGCTCGGGTCGCGCAGCAGGCGGCTGGTCAGCGCGTGGGTGGTGACGAACCAGCGCCCGTCGAGGGCGGAGAAGATCGGCGCGTGTTCCCGGAGCACGTCGTACGCGGGGTACGGATTACGGCGGCCCTCGGGTGTGAACAGTGATCCCAGCGCGGTCTCGAAGTCCATCAGCCAACTCAACCACACGGAGTCCGCCGCCCCGGCGCGCGACCCGAGATCATTTACCGTGATCAACACATAATGCCTGGTCGAGCACCGTTTATTTCGGCCTTGTAAGCAATAGGTTACTGATATAGAGTCGTCGATGGTCGGCCTTCGGCGATGATGCCGGACAACTGTTGAGCCGACAGGGATACGGTGTTTCTCGCACCGCCCCGCATCGGTGAGCACGGGGCCACCATGCGCGCAGACAGATCCTGCCGCGGCGCCTGCTTGCACCCACCGCACGCAGGCAACGGCAGACGGGGATTGCTGTGTCTCACGGGCGATCTTTCGCGTATCTTCTGCGCGAGCTCTCCGTTCCGGACCGAGGATTCACATTCCTCAGCGGAAATGAAAGAACGTCTTATTCGTACGCGGACGTCAACCGTATTACCGCAGATCTGGCGACCCGCTGGGCAGGCCTCGGAATACGACCCGGCGATCGGGTGGCGCTCCTGCTCAACGACGAGTCCGAATTCGTCCTCACCATTCTCGCGGCACTCCGGGCCGCAGTGGTGGCGGTGCCCTACCCGGCGCCCGGGCCGGGCAGCCGGCGCGGGCCGTACGCGGAAGGGCTGCGCCGGGTCTGCGCCACCGCCGGGGCCGGGCTGTGCCTGGCCGGGCCGGCTGTCGCGCAGATCCTGGCCGAGGCGGAGCTGCCGGTCCGGCTGGCCACGTTCGCCGACCTGACCACCGCCGAGCCGGGCCCGCACGCCGATCCCGGTCCGGACGATCCGGCGTTCCTCCAGTTCACCAGCGGCAGCACCGGCCATCCGAAGGGTGTCGTGGTGAGCCACCGCGCCCTCGTCGCGCACAGCCTGGCCATGATCGAGGCGATCGGCCTGCACGGCGACCGGGACCGCGGGGTGAGCTGGCTGCCGCTGTACCACGACATGGGACTGATCGGGAAAGTCTTCGTGGCGGTCGCCTCGCAGGTGCCGGTCTGGTTCCTGTCGCCGCAGCGGTTCGTCCGTGACCCGGCCGGTTTCCTGCGCCTGCTGTCCGAGGTGCGCGGCACGATCGCGTACGCGCCGAACTTCGCCTACGCGATGCTGGCCCAGCGGGCGTCGCCCGAGGTGCTGGACGGGCTCGACCTGTCCGCGTGGCGGGTGGCCGGGTGCGGCGCCGAGCCGGTCCGGGCCGGCACACTGCGGGCGTTCGCCCGGGCCTACGCCCCGGCCGGCTTCCGGGCGTCCCAGCTCACGCCCTGCTACGGGCTGGCCGAGGCGACCCTGGCGGTCACCACGAGACGGCCCGGCGAGGGCCTGCGGACACTACGCGTGGACGATCTGGAGCTGGCGTCGACCGGCCGCCCGATGCCGGGCACCGAGGTCCGGATCGTCGACGACGAGATCGTGGTCCGCTGCGGTCACCTGGCCAGCGGGTACCACGGCGACCCGGAGGCCACCGCGGCCACCTGGCGCGACGGCTGGCTGCACACCGGGGACACCGGTTTCCTCGACGACGGCGAGCTGTTCGTCACCGGCCGGGTCAAGGACCTGATCATCGTGAACGGCCGCAACTACCACCCGCACGACATCGAGGACGCCGTCGAACGTGTCGACGGGGTCCGGCCGGGCGGGGTCGCCGCGTTCGCCGCCGCCGGTGAGCACTCCGAGGCCGTACACGTGCTGGTCGAGGCCGTGCGTTATCCGGCCATGACCGACCTGCCGGACCGGGTCGCCGAGGCGGTCCGGTCCCGGTTCTCGCTGCCGGTGCACGGCGTCACCGTGGTCCGCCGCGGGGCCGTGCCGAAGACCAGCTCCGGCAAGGTCCGCCGCCGGCTGGCCGCCCATCTCTACCGCAGCGGCGCCCTCGCCGCCCACACCACCGGGGAGGACCCGTCGTGACCAGTGCCGGACCGGTGATCGGCCAGCCGTACACCATCCAGGACGGCGACACGATCACCGAGATCGCCTTCGTCGCGTACGGCGACGCGCGCCGCTACCTGGAACTGGTCGCCCACAACAGCGGTGTCGCCGGGTTCAACCCGGCCCGGCTGACCCCGGGCCTGGTCATCGACGTGCCCGAACCCGACTATCTCCCGCTGCCCGGCGGCATCGGCGGCTTCCGGGCCAGCGCCGGCCGCTCGTTCAATCTCCGCGTCACCCCCGTGCAGAACACCACCGACCCGAGCGAGGCGACCCGATGACCGACACCACCACGCTTGAGGAGCCGTTCCTCACCATCCAGCGCATCATCGCCCAGGTCGCCAAGACGTCGCCGGAGGCAGTGGTGCTGGCGAACCCGGTCACCGGGCTCACCAACGTCGACTCGATCGTGATGCTGGAGATCGTCGCCCGGGTCGAGCTGGAGCTCGGCATCGAGATCGACGAGGAGCAGCTGTTCGCCATCAGCACCGTCGGTGACTTCGTGGACGTGTGCCGCGAACTGACCGCCGCCCGCGCCTGAAGGAGGCCAGACCATGGCACGTGCACGCAAGCTGCTGCTGATCTCCCCGCAGGCGACGTTCTTCGGGCGCAACCCGAAGCACCAGCAGTTCAAGCGGGAGTCCCGGGAGTTCCAGTTCTTCGACTACACCTGGACCGGGTTCGCCACCGGGCTGACCATCGTCGGGTCGCTCACCCCGCCCGGCTGGGACATGCACTACATCGACGAGAACATCGAACCTGTCGACTTCGACGAGGACGCCGACCTGGTCGCGCTGACCGGGATGACCGCGCAGGCCGACCGGATGTACCAGATCGCCGACCAGTTCCGCGCCCGCGGTGTGCCGGTGGTCGCCGGTGGGCTGCACGCGAATCTGGCGCCGTTCGAGGTGTCCCGGCACGTCGACTCGGTCTGTGTCGGCGAGGCCGAGGCGCTGTGGCCGCAGGTGATCCACGACTTCACCCACGACGGGCTGAAGCCGATGTACCGGCAGACCGCCCGCTCCGACCTGAGCGTGGTGCCGCGGCCCGCCTACGAGCTGGCCCAGCAGCGCTACTACCCGAGCATCTGGGTGGAGACCTCACGCGGGTGCCCGCACACCTGCCGGTTCTGCGCGGCCACCATCCGCTACCGGGACAAGCTCGGCTACAAGACCGTGGACCAGGTGATCCGCGAGGTGGAGTACGTCCAGGAGCGCTGGGACAACCCGTACGTGCTGTTCTCCGACGACAACTTCGTGGTGGACCGCAACCGCACCAGGGAGCTGCTGTCCCGGCTCGTCCCGCTGGGGATCAAGTGGAGCGGGCAGTCCGACGTGTCGTTCTACAAGGACCCGGAGATCCTCGACCTCATGCACGAGAGCGGCTGCATGACGATGCTGATCGGGTTCGAGAGCGTGTCGACCGAGACCCTCGACGGCATCGACGAGCGGAACTGGAAGTTCCGGAACCTGGACAAGTACGTGGAGGCGGCCAGGACCATCCAGGACCACGGCGTCGGCGTGTACGGGGCGTTCACCCTCGGCCTGGACACCGACACGAAGGACTCGTTCGAGGCGACCGCCCAGTTCGTCAAGGAGAACTACCTGGCCGGCATCCAGGTGTCGTGCTGCACCCCGTTCCCGGGCACCCCGCTGCGCGACGACATGGAACGCGAGGGCCGCATCCTGCCTGACAAGTCCTGGTCGTACTACACCGTCTTCGACGCCGTCTACCAGCCGAAACACATGTCGCCGGAGGAGCTGGAGGAGGGTGCGCTGAGCGTGTACCGGGCCTTCTACAACCGGGAGTTCTCGCTGCGCAAGACCCGCCACTTCAAGTCGATCTACCGGAGCCTGGTGAAGAAGAAGGTGGAACGCGAGCACGCGCTGGCCACCAGCGGCCGGAGCATGGTGTGAGGGCTGTCGTCGTCGGGGCCGGCGGGATCGGCAGCGCGGTCGTACGGACGCTGCTCGACCAGGGGCACGAGGTGGTGGTCGGCTGCCACTCCGGGAAGGCGTCGGTGGCCGATCTGCCGGTCGACGTGCTGCCCGTCGACGTCGAGGACCCGGCGTCGTGTGCGGACTTCATCGCGACCGCATGGCGGGGCGGGCGGTTCTCGGCGGTGGTGAACTGTTTCGGAACCGTGGACGGCGCGCCCCTCCTCCGCAGTGAGACAGCGCAGGTCGACCGTACGATCGCAGTGAATTTGACCGGGGTTTCGAACGTCTGCCGGGCGTCCGCGTTCCGGCTGATGAAAGCCGGTGGCGGCGCGATCGTCAGCGTCGGATCGGCGGCGGCGCGGGCCGGCATGCCCGGCCTCTCGGCGTACGCCGCCGCCAAGGCGGGTGTCGCCGCGTTCAGTCGCAGCCTGGCCGCCGAGCTCGCGCCCTACCGGGTCACCTGCAACACGGTGTCGCCCGGTTTCGTCGACTCGGGCCCGACCGCACTGCGCCCGGAAGCCTGGAAGGAAGCGGTGACCAGGCACATCCCGGCCGGCCGGCTGGGCACGCCGGAGGAGGTGGCGGCGCTCGTGGCGTTCCTGGTCTCCCCCGCCGCCGCGTATGTGACCGGGCAGGAGTTCGTGATCGACGGCGGCTGGACGCTCGGCACCGCCGCCCTCGGACGTGATCTCGCCGGGGTGCCGCATGGATGACGACGGGTCGCGCCGGTCGCTGTGCACGTTCTGCGGCGTCGTCGACCAGGTGACGATCACCCCGGCCGGCAAGGTGCGCGGCACCGGCAGCGCCGGGGTGTGCGTGAAGGGCGCGCACTACTTCCAGCAGCATCTCGGCTCGCGGCCGCAGGACGTGCAGCGGTTCACCAGCCCGATGCTGCGCTCGCCCTACGGCTGGGAGCGGGTGTCCTGGGACTACGCGATCGACATGGCCGCCGACTCGATCCTCGCCGACCGGCAGGACTTCGGCCGCGACTCGCTCGGGTTCTACGGCGTCGGGCAGATGACCACCGAGGCGCTGTGGGTGGCCAAGAAGTTCTTCCAGGGCCACCTCGGCACCAACAACATCTGCTCCAACGCCGAACAATGCCTGGCCAACAACGCCGGCGGGCACGAGCTGGTCTTCGGCAACGAGGGCCCGTTCTCCTGCTACGACGACTACCGGCACGCCGAGGCGATCTTCTTCTACGGCCACAACCCGGCCGCCAACCATCCGACGATCTTTCAGCGGTACGTGCGGCAGAACCGTGGCGCGGCCAAGGTCGTCGTCGACCCCCGCCGCACCGACACGGTCGACCTGCTTCTCGCCGACGATCAAAACAACATCCATCTTCCGGTACGCAGCGGAAGTGACGTGCTGCTCAACATGGGGTTCGCCCGTCACCTGGTGGACAACGGCGGATGGGACCCCGGTTACGTCTCCCGGCACGCCGACCCCGCCTCGGCCGAGGAGTTCCTGCGATTCGTGCGAACCGGCCCGTTCTCGGCCGACGAGATCGTCGCCCGGATCACCCCGCACGGCATGGACCCGGCCGACATGCGCGACAGGTTCCTGCGGGCCGCCCAGCTGTGGACCCGGGACCGGGTGGTGTCGACCAGCTCGGTCGGCATCAACCAGACCGTCGGCAGCGCCGGTGTCGCGTCCATCCTCAACCTGCACCTGCTCACCGGCCACATCGGCGCGCCCGGCCGCGGCCACGTGCGGATGGCCGGGCAGTCCAACGCCTCGGCCGAGCTGGCGATGGGCTACTCGGGGCGGCTGCTGCCGTTCCGGATGCGGGTCACCGAGGAGGCGAACCGGGAACGGATGGCCGGGATCTGGGGACTCCCGTCGTGGCGGATCAACCCGTCGCCAGGGCTGCCCGTCGCGTCGTTCGCCACCTCGGAACGGCTGCGCACCCTGTTCGTCTTCGGCACCAACCCGGCCCGTAACTTCCCCAACCTGGCGAAATGGCGGGAGCGGATGATGGACCTCTGCGTGGTCTACATCGACTCCTACTACAACCCCGAGATCATGGAGTACGCCGACATCGTGCTGCCGTGCCGGACCAAACACGAGACGTCCGGTATCTTCCTGAACGGGGAACGCCGGCTCCAGCACATGGAACCGGTCGAGGAACCGGGGTTCGAGGCGTGGAGCGACGTGCGGATCGTGTGCGAGATCGCGCGTACCATCGCCAGGCGCCTGATCGACGAGCCGCCGCCCGCCCTGGCCGGTCTCGACGCTCTCCTCGACGTCGACGAACTGGTGGCCAAGGGCAACGCCGACCTCGACGCCGCAGCCCTTGACACGGCGTTCACCTACCCCGTCGACGAGCACGGGGAGCCGCTGACCGAGCCGATCTGGAACGAGATCCAGGCCGCGTCCCGGGGCTTCTACAACGAGTTCTCGCACGCCGACGGGCGGCCGATCACCCTGGCCGACATCCGGGCCGGCGAGGGCGCCCAGTGGGCCGGCGAACGCCGGTACCGGCCGGGTTCGCTCTTCTCCGGCATCCGGGCCGACGAACAGCGGCGGGCCACCTTCCACGTGCCGGCCGAGGAACGGCTGGTGCCCTACCAGGACCGCAACCGGGGCGGATTCGTGCTGATCACCGGCCGGGGCGCGATGGGCGGCAAGGCGGTGCGCCGCAACAACGTGGCCATGTTCAACTCGTCGACCGCGACCGGCGCCGCCAACTGGCCGGACACCAACTTCGTGTACGTCAACGAGTCCGACGCAGCCCGGCTCGGCATCGTCTCGGGCACCCGGGTGCGGCTGCACAACACCATCGGGTCGCTGGAATGCCCGGCCGAGGTCACCGCCGACGTGCCGCCCGGACACCTCTACCTGTCCTTCCACCCGGACCAGGCGGACACCCACCCGAACCTGCTGACCAGTTCGGACAACATCGACCCGGTCACCTGGCAGCCGCTGCTCAAGGACACCCGGGTCGACCTGGCGCTGGTCCGGTGATCCGGTACCCGGTCACGGTGTTCCGGCGGTTCGTCTGGCCCGCCGCCGGCGCCGACTTCGCGACGCCCGAGGACCACGGGCTCACCGCTTCGCCGTTCGCCGTCACCACCACGGACGGGCTGCGGATCCACGGGTGGGCCTTCCTCCCGCCGGACGCGTGGGGCATGGTGGTGGTGTGCCACGCCCGGAACGCCAGCAAGTCGCGGACACTCGCGCACACCAGGCTCCTGGTCGACCAGGGTCTGGCCGTGGTCACCTTCGATTTCCGCGGCTGCGGCGAGAGCGCCGCGCCACGCCGCTGGTGGCGCGACGGCCTGTGGGGGCCGTTGAAAGACCTCGATGCGGTGGTACGACACATCGACGTCGCCCATCCAGCCTTCGCCGGGCGGGTGGCCCTGCTCGGCTGCTCGTTCGGTGGCAACATGGCGATCGCGCACGCCGGCACCGCGGGACGGCACTATCCGGCGGTCGTCCTCGACTCGGTTCCGCTGGTCCGCTGGGTGGGGATGCTCGACACGCTGCTGCGCCGGGAACGCCGGGGCGCCCGGTTCCGGCGGGCCCGCGCGGCCGCCGACCTGGCCGTGGCCCGGGCGGCGGCACTGTGGACCCGGGCCGGGCCGCTCTACCGGCACGCCCGGCGGTCGGTCCGTTCGCTGTCCGGCACGCGGGTGCTCCAGATCGTCGGGGCCCGGGACAGCCTGTTCGACGTCGAGGACAGCTGCCGCTTCCTGCGGACCGACTGCGCCGGGCCGGTCACCGTGTGGCGGGTGCCGGCCGGCCGTCATCTCACCAACCATCTGGCTGACCCGGCCGGCTACGCATCCCATGTGGTCGCCTGCCTGCGATCGGCTTTTCTCGAGGAGGACGTGTATGACCGGGACATCGTCGGCTGAGCTCGTCGAAGAGGTCCGTGGCGAGCATCGGGTGACGCTCAACATCCCGGATCTGGACCGGGGTTTCCGGCTCAAGACCAGGACGATGCTCGCGTTCTCGGTGCCGATGATGTACGACAGCTTCACCCGGCACGTCGACGTCGCCGCACTCCGCGCCGCCGGGTTCGGGTCGGTGGTCACGCACGCCGAGTTCGAGCGGCGGCCCGGTCCGCTGGCGGTCGGCGCCGATCTCGACGTCACCGTGATCACCAGACACGTCGAGCTGTCCGGGTGGGGGCTCGGGCAGCGCCCGACGCGACTCGGCTTCGAATGCGTCTACACGTTCACGTCGCGGCCGGGCACCGGTGATCCGTTCCGCTATCGGGAGACCGTCTCGGACGAGCCGTTCACCTGCGGCACCGGGCGGTTGCTGCTCACCCTGGTCCGGCGGGACGGGCCGCCCGGGCAGCGGATCGTGGCCGAGCCGCTGCCGCAGACCGAACATCTGGCCGTGCACGTGCTCAAGCCGGGCCATCCTGCGGCCGCCGAGGTCGCCGAGCCGCCGTCGGATCAGGCCGAGATCGCGGCCGGGGAGCGCTCGGGGGTGTTCGGGTTGCAGCACACCGACACCAACCAGATCGTGTTCACCGGCGAGTACCTGACCCTGCTGGAGGACCACCTGACCGTGCTCCAGGCGCAGGCCGGCCTGCCGGTCGCCGAACAGTCCACCGACCGGGTCACCCTGTCGTTCCGCAATCCGTTCCGGGCCGGGGACGCCTTCCAGACCCGGGGCCGGTTGTGGGACGACGGCACCGCGGTCCTCGGCGTGTACCCGTCGGGGGCGGACAAGCCGAGCATCCTCGGCCGGCTGTCGAGCCACTGACCTCGTTTCTCCCAAGCCTTCGTTTCCTCTAGCGAAATGCCGTTTCCTGCCCGTAGGGTGCCTGCATGGCGGTCACGGGTGAGTCCTCGCAGCAGATCAGACAGGTGACGGCCTATCCCGGGCGGCCGCCGGTGACCGTGCGACACGGTTCCGGAGCGCCGTTCGGGTGGTGGCCGGCCGTCTGCATCGCGCTCGTCGCCGCGATCGACCGGATCGAGTACAACCTGCTGGCCGGGGCGCTGCCGACGATTCAGGAGGAGTTCGGGTTCAGCGACAGCCAGGGCGGGGCGATCGCCACGGCCGGGGCCATCGCGGCGATCGTGCTGCTGCTGCCGGCCGGGAAACTGGCCGACACCGGCAAACGCACCTGGACCGTCTCGGCGATCGTCGCGGTCTGGGCGCTGCTCACCGTCGGAACCGGGCTGGCCGGCACCTACGCGACACTGTTCGCGGTGCGGGTGCTGCTCGGGGCGGCCGGCCAGCTGTACAACCCGCCCGCCTCCAGCCTGCTCGGTGACCTCTACCCCGGGCCGGGACGGGCGCGGGCTTACGGATACGAGCGGATGGCGTACTTCGCGGGCCTGCCGATCGGGGTGATCGCCGGCGGGGCGCTCGCCCAGACGGTCGGCTGGCGCACCGGGTTCTTCCTGGTCGCGGTGCCGGGCGTGATCATCGCGCTGCTGATGTTGACGGTCCGCGAACCGGTCCGGGGCCTCGGCGACAGCCTGTCCCGCTGGTACAACTCCGCCGCCACCCCCTCCTCCGGTTCCGGCCTCGTCTCCGGATCCGGACAGGACTCCGACCCCGCGCGTGCGCAGCCGCCGGTACCGATGCGTGCCCAACTGACCGCGCTTCTCCGGATCCGCACCCTCCGCTCAGTGATCATCGGCCTGAGCATCCTCTTCTTCGGACTCGGCGGACTGTTCTTCTGGATGCCGTCGTTCTACGCCCGGGAGTTCGGCCTGCCCGAAGCCTCGGCGGCGGCGGTCGGCGGCGGCGCGGGCCTCGTCGGCATCGTGGCCGGAATCCTCGCCGGAAGCCGGCTCGGTGACCGGCACCACCAGCACCGGGTGGCGATCGGCGGCTGGTCGCTGCTGTTCGGCACGGTCTTCCTGGCCGGAGCGGTGAGCGTGCCGGTCCTGGTCCCCCAGGCGATCTGCTTCACCCTGGCCAACGTCGGTTTCGCCGGAGCCATCGCCAACCTGACCGCCGCCAACGCCGACGTGGTGGCCGCCTCCCGCCGTGGCCTGGGTTTCGCCGTCCTGCAGATGCTGGTCACACTGGGCGGCGCGCTGGGTCCATGGCTGATCGGCTTGGCCTCGGACAGCACGGGCTCACTGCGCTGGGCCTACACGGTGGTCCTGCTCCCCTTGGTGATCGGCAGCCTGATCGTCCTGAACGGCCAGCGCACCTACCCCGCCGACGCGGCCACCGCCCTGACCACCCCCCAATGACCCCCGCCGTGCCGACCTACGGTCCGATTCAGACCGCACATCACCACACTCCAGCCGGCCGGAAGGCGCGTGGTGACGTGCGGTCCGAACCGAACCACAGCGCGGCACACTCCAGCCGCCCGGAAAGCACGTGGTGACATGCGGTCCGAACCGAACCACAGCGCGACACACTCCAGCCGGCCAGAAAACGCGTGGTGACATGCGGTCCGGACCGAACCGCACCGCGACACACTCCGACCGCCCGGAAACGCGTGGTGACATGCGGTCCGGACCGAACCACACCGCGACACACTCCGGCCGGCCAGAAAACGCGTGGTGACATGCGGTCCGGATCGGACCATGGGGCGGCATGCTCTGGTGGGGCGGGAGGGCTCACAATGTCGCGGTGACGCGCATCGGGCGGTGGGTTCGGATCGGGCTGGGCATCACCGGGCGTGGGCCCCGGGAGAGGCGGCTGCGGAAAGCCGTCGCCGGGAAGACCGTGCTCGTCACCGGGGCGTCCGAAGGGATCGGCGAGGCCACGGCCCGGCGGCTGGCGGCTGCCGGGGCGAACGTGCTGCTCGTGGCCCGGACCGTGGAGCGACTCGAGCAGGTCAAGGCGGAGATCGAGGCGGCTGGTGGGCGGGCATCCGTACATCAGGCTGATCTGTCGTCTCCGGAAGCGGCGGCCGCGCTCGCCGCGGATCTGGTGGATCGCCATCGCCGGATCGATGTCGTGGTCAGCAATGCCGGGCGGTCGATCCGGCGGTCGGTGGCGGACACCGCTGACCGGTTCCATGATGTTCAGCGCACGAACAGTCTCAACTTCCTGGGGCCCGCCCAGTTGATGCTGGCGCTGCTTCCGGCGATGCGTGCGGCAGGTGGCGGGCACATCGTCAACGTGTCGACGGCGGGGCTGTCCTCGCGGACGCCGAACTGGTCGGCTTATCTGGCGTCGAAGTCGGCGTTCGACACGTGGCTGCGGTGTGCCGCGGTCGAGTTGCGGGCCGATCGGGTGACCGTCAGCACCGCGTACCTCAATCTGGTCCGGACGCGGATGAGCGCGCCGACGCCGCACTACCGGCGGGCGCCGGCCATGTCGGCGGCCGAGGCCGCGGAGATCGTCTGCCGGTCGGTGGCGCATCGCACCAACTGGTGGCCGTGGTGGGCGAAGCTCGGGTCGGTGCTGATGGCGGCGGCGCCGCGAACCGTCGAGCGAGGGCTGGCCGCGGGGGTGCGGATGGTCGACGCCGTCGAGCCGGTGCGGGTTCTCGCGGCCACCGGGCTGTGGCGGCCGGGGGTTCTGCTGCGGATTCTGCGGGCCGGCCGCCGGTATGGGCGCAGTCTCGCCACGGCGGTCGCGGCCGGTCCGCCCGATGCGGTCGCGCTCATCGACGCTGACGGGCCGGTTCGCTACCGGGAACTGTCGGCGATGGCCGAACGGATCGCGGCCGGCGCGGCCGTCCGGCTCGGGATCGGCCCCGGGGACCGGGTCGGGCTGGCCTGCGACGGGCATCGCGGGTTCGTGGCGGCGGCGGCCGGACTGGCCCGGCTGGGCGCCGACGTGATCCTGCTGCCACCTGATCTGCCGACCGATCGGATGGCCACGGTGCTGCACCGGGAGAAGGCGAAAGCCCTGGTCACCGAGCCCCACGCGGCGGCGGCCGGCGTGCCGTTCGCTCCGAGCCACCCGAGGGCAGCCGACGTGCCACTCGCTCCGGACGACACGGGAGCGGCGGGCGAAACGCAGGCTTCGGACGGCTCGGGAGCGGTGGGCGTACCCGCGATGGGTTGGCCGGAATTGATCGGTGACGCCGCGCCGCGTGCCGGGAAGGTCCGGGCCGGTCGCGTTTTCGTGCTGACGTCCGGGACCACCGGGGTTCCGCGCAGCGTATCGCGGCCACTGCCGGTCGGCATGCTGCTCGGACCGGTCACCACCCACCTGCGGATGACGCCGGTCCGGTGCGGCGAGCCGATCGTGGTCGCAACGCCGCCGCATCACGGCTACGGGCTGACGTATCTGTCCGCCGGGCTCGTCCTCGGCGCGCCGGTGGTCCTCGTGTCCGGAAGTGATCCGCGGGAGATCCTCAAAGCGGTCGCCACGCATCGGGCTGGCTTGCTGTTCGCGCTGCCGATCCAGCTGCGACGCATCTGCGAAATGCCGGATCCGCCGGAACTCCCGGCGCTGCGCGCGATCGTCAGCGGCGCCGCGCCGCTCACCGCCGACCTGTGCGAACGGCTGCGGGAACGGTTCGGCGAACGGATCTTCAACATGTACGCGACGACCGAAGCCGGCTGGGCGGCCATGGCGACGCCGGCGGATCTGCGGGCAGCGCCGGGCACGGTCGGCCGGGCGCCGCGCGGCATCAAGATCAAAATCTTCGGATCGGACGGTACGGGTGAGCCGCCCGGCCGTATCGGCGAGATCCGGGTGCGGGGCTGGCAGCCGGACGGCCAGTGGCTGGGCACCGGTGACCTGGGACATCTCGATCCGGCCGGGCGGCTGTTCGTGGACGGCCGGCTCGACGACATGATCGTCTCCGGTGGGGAGAACGTGTACCCGGGCCCGGTCGCCGCGGTGCTGACCGCTCACCCGGATGTGACCGACGTGCTGCTGGAGGCAGTTCCGGACGCCGAGTTCGGGCAGCGGCTGCGGGCCACCGCCGAGGTCCGGCCGGGCAGTCCGCTGACCGTCGCACAGTTGCGGGAGTGGGCAGCGAGCCGGCTGTCCCGGGCCGAACGGCCGCGCGACATCACGATCGTCGAGCGCCTGCGGCGTACCGCCACCGGGAAACCCGTCCGGGAACGGTGACCGTTCGGCGGCCCGCACCTGGTCACCCGCCGGTCCTCGGCCTGGGCAGCCGTCGTTATGCTGCTGCCGGTGGGGGTGGAACCGGGAATGGACGACAGCTCGTCGGCCGGCGTGCTGCGCTTCGAGATGCTCGGCCCGATCCGCGCGTTCCGGGGCTCCGAGCCGGTCGACCTCGGCCCCCCGAAACAGCAGGCCGTTCTCGCGCTGCTGCTCCTGCAAGCGCCCCGTCCGGTGCCGCTCGACCGGATCGTGGCCACCCTGTGGAACGGCGACCCGCCCCCGAACGGCGTCGATGTCGTCCAGCGGTTCATCGGTGCGCTGCGCCGCTCCCTCGACCCGGAGCGGACGTCGCTGATCACCCTCACCGACGGCGGTTATGTCATCCGGGCGGGTGAGAACGCCGTCGACACCGGGATGTTCCGGGCGGCGCTGGCCCGCGCCCAGGCCGAACATCAGACCGGCGCGATCGGCGCGGCGACCGACGAGATCCGGACCGCGCTCGGCATGTGGCAGGACGAGCCGTTCACCGGCTTGAGCGGGCCGGTCTTCGAGTCGGCCCGCGCCCGGCTCAACTCGGAACGGGCCGCCGCCTCAGCGTTGCTGGCCGACCCGACCGCGGTGGCGCCGACGTCACCGGCCGCCCCAAACCCGGCGCCCCTGGCCGCGACCAGGCCGTTCTCCCCGCCGGCACCGTCCGCCGCACCCGCCGCGCCCCCTGCCACCAGGCCGTTCTCCCCGCCGGCACCGTCCGCCGCACCCGCCGCGCCCCCTGCCACCAGGCCGTTCTCCGCGCCGGAACCTGCCGCCTCGCCGCTGCCCGCCACTCGGCCGTTCTCGCCCGCCGAGCCACCCGCATCGCCCTTACCGGCCACCAGACCGTTCTCCCCTGCGTCTCCCCCGGCCGCGACGAGGCCGATCTCCCCATCGCCACCGCACTCCGCATCGCCACCGCACCCCCCATCGCCGCCGCACTCCCCATCGCCGCCGCCGAAGCCGCCGGTGACGGCATCGAAGCCGCCGCTCGCGAAGCCCGAGCCGGAGAAGAGCGCCTACCCCGAGGCCGTCGACCCGTGGGAGGGTCACGACCTGTTCCCACCGGACCCGCTCTCGATGAGCTGACGCCGATTCCCCGGGTGGACACCGCGGGGTAGCTTCACGATGTGACCGACGCGCACCCGACCAGGGAAGACCGGATCGTTGCGGAGTTCGGCGCCGGGTATGACGTCGAGGGGATCGCGGCCCGTCACGGCCTGACCGTCGAGCAGGTCTACGCGCTGGTGGAGCAGGAGGTCGGCGCAGGCGAGCAGACGCCACCGGGCCACAACCCGCCGCCGAACCACTACGCCCCGCCGGGCTATTACGCACCGCCTCCGGCTTATCCGCAGCCCCCGGGCCCCGGCGGCCATTACCCGCCTCCACCTGCGCACTACGGCCCGCCACCGGCGCCCGGCCACTACCAGCCCGCACCGCCCGGCTACTATCCGCCGCCCTCGTACCAGCTGCATGGTTTCGCCGATCCGGACACGATCGTGGCCGAGTACGGCGACGGGCACGACGTGGCGTTGATCGCCCGCCGCCACGGCATCACCGTCGAGCAGGTCTACTTCATCGTGCAGCACGCGGTCTCCGACTAGACAGGTGCCCCGGGCCGGTCCGGGGACGGGCAGGAGTCCCGCCCGGATCGGGACGCCGGCGGGCGCGGAGCAGGGTGACCCCGAATGCGGCGACGGCCACCGAGAACAACACGATCGGCGGCGACGGCAGCAACGCCACCGCGAACCCGAGCATCACGGCTGACGCGGCCAGCCCGATCAGGGCCGCCTGCCGAAGCTGTCCGGCCGACGACGCGAGCCGGCCGACATACAGCAGAAGCACTCCGACCACGACGATCGCCGCCCCCATCGCCAGGCTGATGCCCTGGATCACCTCGTAGCTGGTCCGCGCGATCCCACCGATGTCGAGAACGCTGGCGCGCAGCACGGCGTCGACGTGACGGCCGTCGGATCCCGGGGACAGTCGCATCGCGATGTCCAGGACGGTGTGTCCCGTGCCGCAGGCGATCCACGACCAGGCGCCGGCACGGTAGCTGAGGGGTGTTGGCACGGTGTACCTCCGCTGGCTGCGAGAAACGCTACAGATGTAGTAGACACTACAGCTGTAGCATCCGTCCACATGAGCAACCGTGACCCCGATCGCAAGCAGTCCCTCGCCGACGCCGCCTTCGTCGTCGTCGGCGAACAGGGTCTACGGGCGCTCACCCACCGGGCCGTCGACGTCGCCGCCGATCTGCCCGCCGGCACGTGCAGCTACCACTACCCGACCCGCCGGTCGCTGCTGACCGCCGTGCTGCGCCGGATCGCCGAGCTCGACCGGGCCGACCTCGACGCGGCGCTCGACGGCCGTACGGTCACCGACTTCGACGCCGCCACCCTGGTCGAGGACGGCACCCGCCTGCTCGTCCACTGGCTGGGCCCGGCCCGGGCCCGCAGCCGGGCCCGGATGCTGCTGATGCTCGATCCGCCGACCCGGGCCCTGACCACGGCCACCACCACGGCGATCACCGCGGACCTGAGCACCCTGGCCACCGCGGTCTTCGGCGACCCCGGGCGCGGCACCATGCTGATGACCCTCATCGACGGCATAGTCGTCGACGAGCTCACGCACGGCCACGAACCTGTCGACGTCGACCGGCTCCGCGCCCGGCTCAGCGTGATCGCCGGACTGGCCCTACGCCCGGCTCCCTGACGGCCGTCCCGGTCACCAGGCCGCCCCGGTCCCCCGGCCGCTCCGGTCCCCGGCCGTCCCGGTCACCGGGCGAGGATGGATCAGCCGGCTGCCTGCAGTTCGTTCAGCAGGGCCTCGAGGCGACGCTCGCCGTCGCGGGTCTGGACTCCGGCGGCGAGTTGCCGGTGGGCGGACGCGATCACGTCCGGGACGTGCAGGTGGGCGACCTGCGCGCTCTCGGTGGCGAGGTCGATCGCCGTGCTGTCGGCTGCCGCGACCGCAGTGGTGACGGCCCGGATGACCCCGGGGCCGAGGGCGGCGATCCGGTGGGCCAGCGTCGCCACGAACGCGTCGAGCTCGTCCGCGGGAAGTGCCCGGTTGATCAGTCCGTAACGCTCAGCGAGTTCGGCGTCGACGAGTTCACCGCCGAGGATGAGTTCGAGGGCCCGGGACCGGCCGATCAGCGCCGTCATGTACTGAGTGCCACCGCCGGCGGGGTAGATGCCCTGCAGCGTCTCCGGTTGCGCCTGGCCGCCCTTGCCGATCGCCGCGAAACGCATGTCGAGCGCCATCAGCAGTTCGTTGCCGCCGCCGCGTGCGAAGCCGGCCAGCTTGCCGATGGTGATCTGCGGCAGGGTGCGGATCTGCTCGTTGACCATCTGCACCGGGTTGGTGCCGTCGACGAGTTCACCGTCGTCGGTGAGCAACGACGTGTCGGTGAGGAAGGCCATGTCGCCGTGCGCGATGAAGAACTCCGGGTCCGCGCTCTCGAAGACGATCACCCGGATGCTGTCGTCGTCCCGTACCCGGGTGGCGAAGGTCAGCAGGTCGGGGATGAGCTTGCTGTCGAGCAGGTTCAGCGGCGGATGGTCGATGGTGACCGTCGCTACGCCCTGCTGGATTCCGATCGTGATGGCCGTGAAGTCCTCGTATGTCATGCCGCCACGCTAAAATCTCACATCCATGTGAGTTTCAACTGCCTGTGACGAGGGACACGATGCGGATCGGCGATCTGGCGGCACGGACCGGGGTGAGTGTCCGCTCGCTGCGCTACTACGAGGAGCAGGGACTACTGGCCAGCCACCGTAGCGCCGGCGGGCACCGCCACTACGGTGAGGACGGCGTGGACCGGGTCGCCTACCTGCAGCGGCTGTATGCGGCCGGCCTGTCCAGCCAGACGATCCTCGACGTCCTGCCCTGCCTGGAGTCACCGGACGCCGTCACCGCCGACCACGCGTTCACCCGGCTGGTCGAGGAGCGCGACAAACTCGTCGAACACATCGCCGGCCTCACCCGTACTCTCGGATCGCTCGACGAGCTCATCGCACACAACCGCGCGCACCGGGCCGGGTGATCCGCCGCTTCAGCGGTCGGCGCTGGGCCGCCGTTTGCGGGTGGGTGTCTTCTCCGGGAGCCGGTGCGCGTCGACGGCACGCACGGTGAGCTCGAGCGCCTCCGAGGTGCGCTCATAGGTCCGCTGCGCGACAGCCACGTAGATCAGGTCGAGGACCAGCAGCTGCGAGTGCAGGGCGGAGAGCGCCGCCAGCCGGAACGTGGTCTCCAGCACGCTCGTGGTGAAGACGATGTCGGCGACCTCGGCCAGCGGCGAACGACCGAAACTGGTCACCGCCACGGTGAGCGCCCCATGGTCGGCGGCTTCGGCAAGCGTTTCGATGACCTCGCGGGTACGCCCGGAGTGGGACAACCCGATGGCGACGTCACCGGGCAGGAGCAGGGCGGCGTTGGTGAGCGCGGTGTGACTGTCCTGCCGGTGCCACACCGGCACCCGGATCCGTTCGAGCCGGAACGCCATCTCCCGGGCCGCCGTGCCACTGCTGCCGAACCCGAACAGTTCCACCCGCTGAGCTCCGGCGATGGCGGCGGCGACCCGTTCGACGGCGGTCACGTCGAGGGCGGCGGCGGTGCTCTGGATGGCCCGGGTGTCGGCCGCGGCGACTACGCTGAGTACCTGATCGAGTGGATCGCCTGGCGCGATGTCGCCGCTGATGTCGGTTTCCCAGCGGGCCTGCTCGGCGCGCCCGGTCTCGGTCGCCACGGCGACGCGCAGGCTGGCGTACCCCTTGAAGCCCAGCGTCCGCGCGAACCGGGTGACCGTCGCGGTGGACGTCCCGGATCGCTCGGCGAGATCGACGATGCTGGCGTGGGCCGACGTCTCCGGGTCGGCGAGGATCGCCTCGGCGATCCGCCGCAGAGCCTCCGGCATCTGCGGCCCCTCGATGCGCAGCCGTCCCAGCAGCCCGCCGCTCTCACCCGACATCCCCGGTCACCCTTTTCATCAAACAATGATCCGATGAAAATTACGACTGGGTACGCGAGTGAGTCAACCGAACTCACCGACAACGCGCCGGATCTATCCGGCGACCGGCCGGAACCGCAGCCTCAGCGCGGACGGCGCCCGGGTGAACAGGCCCTGTGCGGTGACCGGTTCGGCGAGCTCGATGTCCTCCATGGCGTCGAGCAGCGCGTTGGCGGCGACCTCGACCTCGGTCTTGGCGAGCATGGCGCCGACGCAGAAGTGCCGGCCGAGCGCGAACCCGGTGTGGTTGGCGGCGGCCGTGTAGGCCTTGGCGAAGTCCAGGTCGGGGCGCATGACGTCGAACCGATCCGGGTCACGGTAGTGGCGCGGGTCACGGTTGGCGGCGGCGATGAGACAGACCACGGTCGATCCGGCGGGCACGGTTCCGCCGGAGAGTTCCACGTCGGCGGCGGGCTGCCGCATGATCATCTGCACCGGCGGCGAGTGCCGCAACGTCTCGGCGAGAGCATGGCCGATCAGGGATCGGTCCGCGCGCACCCTGGCCATCTGATCCGGATTGTCGATCAGGTTGAGCATCATGTTCGCCAGGGCCTTGTCGGTGGTCTCGCCCCCGGCCACCAGGAGCAGGCTGACGAACGCCTTGATCTCCTCGGCGGTCATCCGCTCGCCGTCGATCTCGGCGGTGCACAGCACGGACATCAGGTCGTCACGCGGTTCGGCGGCGCGCTCGGCGATCCGCGGCAGCAGGTATCCGGCGAGTTCGTCGCGGGTCCGCAACCCGGCCGCGGCCACCTCCGGGTCCTGGGTGAGGTTGGCCAGGAACGCCATCAGCGACGTGTACCAGCGGTGGAACAGGACGTGGTCGGACTTGGGCAGGCCGAGCATGTCCACGATCACGTTGATCGGATACCTGGTGGTGAACGCGTCGACCAGGTCGACCTCGCCGGCATGCCGGAAGCCGTCGAGCAGTTCAGCGGTGTTGCGCCGCATCACCGGCACGAACCGGGCGGTCAGCTCACCTCCGCGGAAGGCCGGGGTGACCAGCCGCCGGTGGATCGAGTGTTCCCGCCCGTCCATCTGGAGAATCGTGCGGCCGTGCACCGGCTCCAGCTGCCAGCTGTAGTTGTCGCTGGTGAAGACCGGATCCTTGAAAGCACGCTCGACGTCGGCGTAGCGGCTGATCACGTACGCGTTCATGCCTTCGTGAAAGGCGAGCGGCTCGGTCTCGCGCAGCGTCTCCCAGACGCCGGTCGGGTCGGTCAGGCATTCGGGGGAAAGGATGTCGGTGACGGTCATCAGCGTCCTTCCACGGGAGCACGTCCTCTGTGGAGATTAGCGGCCATCGACAGTAAAACGGGGATAACGCCCCACTTTGGCACTTACAGATGTTTTCTGACGATCTTGATCGGTCCGGCCGGCATGAGATGCCGGCCGGACCGGTTGCCGGGTCATGTAAGGAACTCCGGTACTTGATCAGTCCGGTGTCCTGGGGTTGCATGAGCATCCCGGTTGGTCCGGTGGGTGGCGTTGAAAGTGGGT
>NZ_JBEZXU010000096.1:0-35167 GCF_040638175.1 Actinoplanes sp. NPDC026670 | reverse complement strand
ACCGCTCGGGCCCCCCCCCCCCCGCCGCGGGGCGCCGCCCCCCCAACCACCGCCCCCGCGCCCCCCCCCGGGGGGGGCCCCCCCCCCCCCGCGCGCCCACCGCCCCCTTTTTGGCAGGATCATCCCGCGGAGGTGACGGGATGACCGGAATCGAACTGGCCGAGATGACCGGCGAGCATGCCGGCCAGGTGCTGGAGATCTACCGCCTGGGCATCGGCACGGGCGACGCGACGTTCGAGACCGAGCCGCCGACCTGGGAGAGGTTCATCGCCGGCAAGCTGCCCGGCCACCTGTTCGTGGCACTCGACGAGTCGGGCCGGGTCGCCGGCTGGATCGGGTGCGGGCGGGTCTCCGAGCGCCCCGCGTACGCCGGAGTCGTCGAGCACTCCGTCTACGTGCACCCGGGCGCCGGCCGCCGGGGCGTCGGCCGCATCCTGCTGCGAGCCCTGATCGACTCCACCGAGGCGGCCGGGATCTGGACGATCCAGTCGGGTGTCTTCCCGGAGAACACCCCCAGCCTCGCCCTGCACGCGGCGTGCGGTTTCCGGGTGATCGGCACCCGGGAACGGGTCGGCCGCCTGCACGGCCGATGGCGTGATGTGACCCTGCTGGAGCGCCGCAGCCCGGTCGTCACCTGAAGGCGTGATCCGGAACCTGTGAATTCCCATGACTGCGGTGAATCGGACGCACAATGGGTCGACGTCAACGGAGGAAAGACCTACCGTTGACGGCCCGGAAACATTCGGGTAACTGGAGGTTCGGCATGGCCGCCAGCACGCTCGACGTCACCACCACCTCCGACGGAACCCTCGTCATCCACCCCCGCTGCCTGCGCGCCGACGAAGACGCGACCGAGCTGAGGCGGGCCCTGATCCACGCCATCCGGCACGTCCGCCCCTCCTATCTGGTGCTGGATCTGGCCGACGTCCGCGAACTGGACTCGATCAACCTGGGCGCCCTGGCCGCGGCCTGCCATCTCGGAGACGACCATCAGGTGACCGTCTTCGTCGACCACACCTCCGCCGGCATTGCCCTGCTGCTGACCGCCGCCGGAGTCCCCACCCACCGCATCCGTCACATCCTGTGAAGCGCTGTCTCGGTATACGTGAGGCAGCGGTGCGAACCGGCCGTAGACCTTGGTGGTCACCGGCAATACTCTTTGCAGATCGGTGAACGGTTCGCAGGCGAAGTCCGCTCAGCTTCCCCCGGGCCGGGCCGACGGAAGGGAAACGTCACATCCCCGGGGAGTCCGTATGCCGCAGTCGTGGAACCCGTCTCGCGACGACGGCGGGACCCGCTCATGACCGGCGCCCTACAGGCCGCGACCCCGGCCGGCCTGGCGGCGAAGACCGACAAGGCCGGCCTCCTGAAGCAGGCGGTCGCCCATTTCGACCACTCCGACCCGGCCGCGGCCCGGGAGCTGGCGAACATGGTCGCCGAGGGGGACGACGAGGCGCTGCGGGCTCAGGCGCTGACCCTGCTGGCCCGGTGCCATCTGGTACTCGACGAGCATGTCGAGGTGCTGGCGCTGGCCCGGGAGGCGCTCGACCTGTGCTGGCGGATCGGTGACCGGGCCAGTGAGGCGATCGTGCACGCCACCGTTGCCCGGAGCCTGCTGTTCACCTGTGACCCGGTCAGCGCCATGGAGGAGATCCTGACGGCGATCGAGGTGGCCGAGGCCAGCGGCGACCTGACCGCCCGGATGCTGTCCACCGGCACCGCCGGGACGGTCTACTACTACCTCGAGCAGTACCACCACTGCCTGGAGTTCTGCGAGCGGGCCGCGGAGATGGCGCGGATCCTCGGTGACGAGATCACCAACGGCGCCATGACCGACACCATGGCCTGTGCCAACATGTGCCTGGCCGAGGAGGCCCGCGCGGCAGGTGACGAGGACCGCGCACAGTCCCTCAGCGCGATCGCGCAGGACCAGTCGCGGGAGGCCATCGTGATCGCCCGCCGCCGGGGCCACCGCCGGCACGAGGTGATCGCGCTGGGTAACCTGGCCGAGAGCCTGGCCTTCTCCGGCCGCGCCGACGAGGCCCTGGAACTGCTCACCGCCTGGAAACTCGACCCGGCCCGGGAATCGCAGTCGATCATCACGCATCTGCTCGACACGCACGGCAGCATCTGCCTGGCCAGCGGCCGGTACGACGAGGCCATCGGCCACCTGCGTGCGGCGATGGCGGCGGCGGAGAGCAAGAACAGCCGGATGGTGTCGGCCGAGCATCTGGCCGAGGCCTACGAACGCAACGGCGATCTGCGCAGTGCGCTGGACACGTACAAACTCTTCCACGCCCTGTCGAAGGAGGTGGCGTCGGAGGCGGCCAAACGCAGCGGAAGCATCGCCGTGGTGCGGATGGAGACCGCGCAGGCCAAGGCGGCAGCCGAGGAGGAACGCGCCCGGGTCACGGCGTTGCAGCACGCCAACCAGGAGCTGCTGCGGCAGAGCCTGGAGGATCCGCTGACCGGGCTGGCCAACCGCCGGCACCTCGACGAGGTGATGGCCGCCGGGCTGGCCGGGCACGCGATCATGCTGGTCGACGTCGACCATTTCAAGCGGGTGAACGACGAGTATTCGCATCTGGTCGGTGACCGGGTGCTGCGGGAGCTCGCCGGGCTGCTGCGGTCCGCCTGCCGGGCCGAGGACACGGTGGTGCGGTTCGGCGGCGAGGAGTTCGCGGTGCTGCTGTCCGGTTCGGATCTCACCTGCGCGATGGCCACCGCGGAACGGCTGCGCGCCGAGGTCGCGACCCATTTCTGGGGCGAGGTGGTGCCGGACCTGGCGGTCACGGTGAGCATCGGGCTGGCGCTGGGCGACGAGTCGATCGACCCGGCGGTGGTTCTCGGGCACGCCGACGAGCGCCTCTACGCCGCCAAACGAGCCGGCCGCAACCGGGTGCACGGCCCGGCGGAGACGCCGTAGGTGGCGCGCAGCCCCAGGGGGCCGGGCTGCGCGCCACCGGGATCAGGCGACGGTGCGGATCAGCTTGCGGTTGAGGAACTCCTCGATGCCGTACCGTCCGAGCTCCCGGCCGAACCCGGACCGCTTCACACCGCCGAACGGCAGCTCGGGCCCTTCGGCCCCGACCCCGTTGATGAAGACCATGCCGGTGTCGAGGCGGTCGGCGACGCGGCGGGCCTGCTCCGGGTCGCCGGTGAAGACATAGGACCCGAGGCCGTACGGGCTGTCGTTGGCGATCTCCACGGCGTGGTCCTCGTCGCGTGCCCGGATCACGACGGCGACCGGCCCGAACAGCTCCTCGTGGAAGCTCTCCACCCCGGTCAGCACGCCTGGCGGATACCACGCGCCGTCGCGTTCGCCGGCGGTGGCGAGGCTGGCGCCGCCCGCGACCGCGTCGGCGACCTGCTCCTCGAGCCGGACTGCGGCGCCCGCTGACGACAGCGGCGCGGCCGGGGTGGCCAGGACGGCCGCGGTGAACCGCTCGACGAACTCGTCATACAGGTCCTGCTGGACGATGAACCGCTTGCCGGCGTTGCAGGCCTGCCCGTTGTTGTCGACCCGGGCGGTGACCGCGGCGGCCACCGTGGCGTCGAGGTCGTCGGCGCCGAGGACGATGAACGGGTCGGACCCGCCGAGTTCGAGGACGACCTTTTTCAGGTGGCGGCCGGCGATCTCGGCGACCGCTGCGCCGGCCCGCTCCGACCCGGTGAGCGAGACGCCCCGGACCCGCGGGTCGGCGATGACCTGTTCGATCTGCTCGTTGGTGGCGTAGATGTTGACGTAGGCGCCGTCCGGGAACCCGGCGTCGGCGAAGATCTTCGACAGCAGAGCGGCCGACGACGGGCACTGCGGGGCGTGTTTGAGCACTACCGTGTTGCCGGCGACCAGGTTGGGGCCGGCGAACCGGGCAACCTGGTAGGCCGGGTAGTTCCACGGCATGATCCCGAGGATCACCCCGACCGGCCGCCGCTGGATCACCGCCGAACCGTCGCCGTCGAGCAGTTTGATCTCCTCGTCGGCCAGGAACTCGGCGGCGTGGTCGGCGTAGAACTGGTAGATCGACGCGCTGAAGTCGACCTCACCGAGCGCGTCCTCGAAGGGTTTGCCCATCTCCTGCTGGATGGTGCGGGCCAGTTCGTTGCGGCGCTCGGTGTGCAGCTCAGCGACCCGGGCGATCAGGGCGGCCCGCTCGGCGACGGTCAGCGCCGACGTGCGGTAGGCGTCGTGCGCGAGGCCGACCGCCGCGGTCACGTCGGCGTCGGTGGCTGTGGGGTAGGTGGTGACGACCGCGCCGGTGGCGGGATCGACGACTTGGTAGAGGCTCACTCGGGGACTCCGCTCAGGTGCTCGTGGACGGCCAGCCACTGTCCGTCACGCTGGTGGAAGACGATGGTCTCCCGCTCGTCGAGGGTCTGCTCGGTCCCGTCGAGACGGACGACCGTGCGGACCCGGTGGGTGAAGATCGCGACATCCGCCCCCACAGGTTGCACGTGCTGGTCCGTGGACTCGCAGGAGAGCACGCGGAAACCATCGCGTTCCCATCCGTACCACAGCTGCTCATAATCGGACAGCGACCGGACGGGCTGTGTGGTGGTGTGGAAGACGAACGTCGCGTCTTCGGCGAAGCCGCGGAAGTAGGCCGCGGTGTCGTGGGCGCCGAACGCCGCGACGATGCCGGCCGCCGCATCGAGGACCGGGGTCACGAGTCTTTCCGGGGAGCGAGCGCGGACAGGATCTCGTAGATGGTGTGAGCTGCGGCGATGCCGGTGATCTCGGCGTGGTCGTAGGCGGGGGCGACCTCGACCACGTCGGCGCCGACCAGGTTGAGGCCGGCGAATCCGCGCAGCGTGGCGAGCAGCTCGCGGCTGGTCATGCCGCCTGCCTCGGGGGTGCCGGTGCCGGGCGCGAAGGCCGGGTCGAGCACGTCGATGTCGATGGACAGGTAGACCGGCCGGTCGCCGACCCGGTCGCGGATGCGCTCGACGATGCCGCGCGCGCCCAGGTCGTCGATCTCCACGCTGGGCACCACGTGGAAGCCGAGCTCGCGGTCCTCGTGCAGGTCACGGCTGGAGTAGAGCGGGCCGCGGGTGCCGACGTGCAGGCAGCCGGAGGTGTCGATCAGGCCCTCCTCGGACGCCCGCCGGAACGGGGTGCCGTGGGTGTGCGACGCCCCGAAGTAGGTGTCCCAGGTGTCCAGGTGAGCGTCGAAGTGGACGACCGCGACCGGCCCGTGTTTCGCTGCGACGGCCCGGAGCAGCGGCAGCGCGATGGTGTGGTCTCCGCCGATCGAGACCAGGCGCCCGGCCCGTTCCAGCATCGCCCGCGCACCGGCCTCGACCTGCGTGATCGCCTCGTCGAGGGAGAACGGGTTGACCGCCAGGTCGCCGGCGTCGACGACCTGCTGGCTGGCGAACGGCGACACGTCGGCGGCCGGGTTGTAGGGCCGCAGCAGCCGTGATGATTCCCGGACATGGGCGGGGCCGAACCGGGCGCCTGGACGGTACGAGACGCCGGCGTCGAACGGGACGCCGATGATCGCCACGTCGACGTCGGAGACCTCGTCGATGCGGGGCAGCCGGGCGAACGTGGCCGGGCCGGCGAACCGGGGGACGACGGTCGCGTCGACCTGACCGACGCGACCGTCCTGGACGATACGGGGAACGGAGGACATGGAATTCCTTACTCGGTGGCGCCGGTGCGCGCCTTGACGCGGTGCTCGGAGGCGGCGTGGTCGTCGACGATCGCCGGCATCTCGGCCTCGGCGGCCGGGACACCGCGCGGCCCGTCGGGACCGAACACGTAGCGGGGCTCGGGGAACAGGTGGATCAGGGCGAGGTAGAGGACCGCCGCGGTGCCGATCGAGACGGGCAGGCTGATGTCGATGCCGCCGGCGACGTTGCGGAACGGGCCCTCGATCAGCGGTGGGTAGTTGGCGAACAGCAGGCCGAGGATCGCGGCCGGGATCCAGGCGGCCATGCCGCGCCAGTTGACGCCGTTGCCGAACCAGTAGGCGCCGCCGGTCCGGCCCTGGTTGAACACCTGCAGGTCGGCCTCGCGGTAGTGGCCGCGCCGGACGAAGTACCCGATCGTCATGATGATCATCCACGGGGTGGTGCAGATGACGATCGCGCCGACGAACGCGTTCACACTGGCCAGCAGGTCGAACGCGAGCCGCCCGACGAGGATGAAGACGAATGCCAGGCTGCCGATGACCAGGGACGCCTGCACCCGGTTGAGCCGTGGGAAGACCGAGGAGAAGTCCAGCCCGGTGCCGTAGAGCGAGGTGATGCCGGTGGACAGGCCGCCGAGGAAGGCCACCACGATCAGCAACAACGCATACCACGCCGGGGAGACGTTGATCAGGGCGACGATGTAGTCGGCCTCGCCGGCCACCAGGGTCGCGGTGAACACGCCGAACAGGAACGGCACGAGCGTCGCGAGCTGCGCGCCGAAGGTGGCGGCGAGCAGGCGGGACGGTTTGGTGCCGGCCGGGATGTAGCGGGACCAGTCGCCGAGGAACGCGCCGAACGAGATCGGGTTGCCCATCACGATCAGGGCGGAGAGCACGAACGTCGGCCAGAACGAACCCAGCGCGTACGCCTCCGGGCCGGGGTTGTAGCCGAAGTCGAGGGTGCCGCTGTACGCCAGGACGCCGAGCAGGATCAGGGCCGTGTTGCCGTAGACGACGATCTTGTTGACCAGCAGCATGAACGCGTAGCCGTAGATCACCACGACGATGACGATCGCGCCGAGGATGGCGTAGACCACCCCGCGCAGCAGGTCGGAGTCTTCCACGCCGGCCAGCCGGACCAGCGCGCCCACCACCGCGTCGCCACTGACCCACACCGAGATCGAGTAGAAGGCGATCGCGGTGAGCAGGGACAGGAACGAGCCGACGATCCGCCCGCGGACCCCGAAGTGGGCGCCCGAGGCGACCGCGTTGTTGGTGCCGGTGAGTGGCCCGAACAGGCCCATCGGGGCGAGGAAGACCGATCCGACCAGGACGCCGAGGACGGTCGCGGCGACCGCTTGCCAGAGGGACAGACCGAGGAGTACGGGAAAGGTGCCCAGGATGACGGTGGCGAACGTGTTCGCCCCGCCGAACTGGATGCGGAAGAGGTCGAGGGGGCGGGAGTGCCGGTGTGCCGCCGGAATGGTGTCGATGCCGTGCTGCTCGACCTCGGTGACCCGGGGCCGCTGTATGTCTGTCATGGCGTGTGTCCTTCGCCGAGGAACGCTGATGCGGGGAGAGTAGGCGTAAGTTTCTCCCCACGCAACGGGTGTTGCATGTAGGGCTACTCGTTTTGCCAAGCCGTTAACGAAGGGAAAAACATGCGTGTCCGCCGCATCGTCGATCTGTCCGTGCCGGTCGGCGCCGGAACACAGGTATATCCGGGCGACCCTGAACCGCGGCTGAACGTGCATGCCACCGTGCCGAACGATGGTTACAACCTGCTGCGCGTCGAGATGGGTTCGCAGACCGGCACCCACGTCGACGCGCCGTACCACTTCCGCGACGACGCGCCCCGCCTGCACGAACTCGACCTGGGACTGTTCACCGGGCCGGGCGTGGTCCTCGACGTCCGCGGCCTGGCGCCCCGTACGCCGATCACCTGGGACCTGATCGACCCGGCCGGCCTCCGGCCCGGTGTGATCGCGCTGATCTGCACCGGCTGGTCGCGGTTCTACGGCACCGAGGCCTACTTCGACCATCCCTACCTCGACGCGGGGGCCTGCCGGAACATGCTCGACCTGGGCGTCCGCACGTTCTGCGTGGACGCCGTCAACATCGACGAGACTCCTTCGGCGATCGGCTACCCGGTCCACCACCTGATCGCGCAGGCCGGCGGGGTGATCGGCGAGAACTTCCGCAATCTGGAACTGATCGACTTCCCCGACCCCCTGGTGGCCTGCCTGCCGATCGCCTTGGAGAATGCAGACGGGGCGCCGGTACGGGCGGTCGCGTGCGAGTTGGAGGACTGAATGGCTGGCCAGGTCCGGCGGGTGGCCCAGCCACCGGCCTCCGGCGCGGCGATCGGCGGCCGGCTGCGCGCCGCCCGGCAGACACGCGGGCTCACCCTGCAACAGGTCGCCGACGCGACCACGCTCAACAAGGGGTTCATCAGCCGCCTCGAACGCGACGAGGTGTCCCCGTCGGTGGCGTCGCTCGTGTCGATCTGCGAGGTCCTCGGCATCCGTGTCGGCGAGCTGTTCGAGCCGCCGGCGACGTCGCTGGTCCGGGCCGGCGAGGGGCGGCCGATCAACTTCGGCGGCAATGACGTACGCGAACTGCTGCTCACCCCTGGCACGCAGAGTCAGCTACAGGTCATCCACTCGACCGTCGAGCCGGGTGGCAGCGGTGGCGACGAGCTGTACACGCTCGACTGCGAGGTCGAGTTCGTCTACGTGATCAGCGGGAGCCTGGAGATCCGCCTCTCCGAGGAGACGGTGCTGCTGAACACCGGCGACGCCTTCACGTTCCCCGGCCGCGAGCCGCACACCTGGATGAACGCGACGTCCGGCGCCGCCGAGGTGGTCTGGGTGCTCGCTCCCGCCCCCTGACCCCCGCCGATCTTGTGGCCTTCGGCGAGACAGGTGCGACCGAAGTCAGGTCAGCTGGGCGGCGGCCAGGCCGGCGGTGATCAGCAGGCCCAGGCCGTTGGTCGCCCAGTGCAGGGCCGCCGCGGCCAGCAGACTGCCGCTCCGGCGGCGCAACTCGCACAGCAGCAGGCCGGCCAGCGCGGTGAAACCGACCGCCCCGGCGACCGCCAGCACCTGACCGGTCAGGCCGGTGCCGAGGATCGAGCTGACCGCGCCGTTGGCGCTGTTCAGGCGCAGGGACGGCAGGATGTGCCACAGCCCGAACAGCGCCGACGACGTGATGCTCGCCCAGACCGCGCCGCGGTGACGGTTGACCAGGCCCATCAGCACACCCCGGAAGGCCACCTCCTCCAGCAGCACGGTGCCCAGCGGCACCACCACGAACGCGGTGAGCAGCGCGGCGCTCAGATGCAGGTGGTACCGCACGTCCTGGAAGGCGGGCCGGGTCAGCGGGATCGCCGCGCCGATCGCATAGACGACGGCGACCGCCGCGATGGCGCCGAGGGCATATTTCAAACCCGGCACGAGGGTACGGCGGGACAGCCCCAGTTCGTGCCAGGTGAGGCCGGTGCGGCGGGCGAACAGGACCAGTCCCAGCGCGACCAGCGGGCCGGCGATCAGGCCGGTGCCGGGCGGGCCGTACTTGTTGGCGACGTTGACCGTGGCGAGCACGGCCACGACGGCGCCGAGAACGAGGAGGAGGCGGGGACGGGTCACGAGGACAAGACGGTACCCGGGAACCGCGCCACAATCCGGATCTTCGTCACCGCGTGTGAACTTCAACTCGTCACGGAAAGAACCCGGCACGTGGCGCGACGCAGTCAGAGCAGGTCGAACGCGACCCGGGCCGGTCCGATCCGGGTACGTGCCCGGTGCGCTCGGTGACACCACCGAGTGAACCCCGGGCGGCCCGGCGGCGTACGTCCAGGCATGGGAAAGCGCGTGCACGCCAGTCCGCAGTGGTGGTGGCGGATCCTGATCGTGCTGGCAGCCGTGGCCGGGCTGTACAGCGCCGACTACCCGATCCTGGCGTACACCACGCAGAGTTCGGTCATCGCCGTCGGCTACTACTGCGGGGTCCTCTACTGGATGCACCGCCGGGTGACGGTGGAGGCGGCGGCGCCCCGGCTGCGGGTGGCGGTGCTGTCCTGGATCATGCTGAGCGGCCTGGTCCTGCGCTTCGTGCTGGCCGGCGGCGCGAACCCGCTGCCCGGCGTGCTCACCGGCGATCCGGGGGACATCTCGTCGTTCCTGCTGCACTACGTGCTGCCGGGGATGGTGTTCGCCGACTGGCTGCTGTTCCGGCCGTACGGCCAGGCCCGCTGGCGCGATCTGCCGGGCTGGATGCTGTTCCCGCTCGGCTACGCGGCGATCGTGCTGGCCCGCGGCGCACTGGTGACCGGGCGGTACCCGTACCCGTTCCTCAATCCGGACCGTCGCGGCTGGGACGGCGTCGGACTCTTCATCGCCGCACTGGCCGCCGCGTTCGCCCTGGTCGGCGCCCTGCTGATCGCCACCGATCGACTGCGCCGCCCGAAAATGCCCACGCAGGGTTATTAACTGATCGCGCGTTTGAACCGTCGACGCTACGTGTCCGTACCTTGCACGGGGAATCACATCGATGGGGTGACGGGCGTGGTGGAGCGGAACGACGGGCAACGCCCGAGACTGCGGATAGCCGGCTACGTGTCCGGCCACGCGGAACCGGTGGACGGCCAGGAACCCGCCCCGGTCGCCGAGCCCGGCCCCACCCCGCGCCCGCTGCCCCTGCGGCTGCCGAACATCTCCGACTACTGGCCGGACCGGGGCCGGCGGCCACCACCGGCCACCGCCCCGGTGCCCCACGAACCGCGCCGGCACACCCGCCCGGTCATCGCCGCCGGGCTGCTGGCCGGGCTGGTGATCACCGGCACGCTGCTGCTGACCCGCCCCGAATCCCCGCGCGAGCAGCAGGAACTCGCCGCACCGGCGGCCACCACCACCGCGCCGGCCACCACGGCGCCGGTCAGCGTCGCGCCGTCCACCGAGGCACCGGCCGCGGAGAAGACCACACCGCCCGCCCCCTCTCCCCCGCCCGAGGAACCGACCCGGATCGTCGCGGCGAAATTCGTGCTCACCACCGGCGTGACCCGGCTCGACGTCCGCACCGCCGACCTGGACGGCGACAACTTCCGGGTCACCACCCCGAAGGACTCCGGCCTCGACGTGGACGCCGATTTCCAGGACGACACACTCAGCGTCAGCGCCGAACCGGACGGCCGGGAGAACGGCAGCGGCCGGGTAGACGTGCTGCTCAGCGAAGACATCGTGTGGCGGCTGCGGATGGGCGCAGGCGTGCACACCGCCACGTTCGACATGAACGGCGGCACGGTCAGCGACATCGACCTGATCGGTGGCGCGCAGACCATCGAGATCGAGCTCGGCCGCCTCGACTACACGCTGCCGATCCTGATGGCCGGTGGCGTGCACACCTGGAAGATCCGCACGTCCCAGAAGGTGCCGGTGAAGCTGGCGCTGGGCAGCGGCGCCGGTGACGTCACCCTCTACGGCGACGAGAAGGGCGGCGTGAGCGGCGGCGACACGATCCGCAAGGGTGACCTGGACGACGAGCCGGGGCTGAACATCGACGCCGAAGCGGGTATCGGCTTCCTGGACATCTCCCGCGACTGACGGTCTCCTCGGTAGCGTCCGGGCATGACCGCTCCCCTGGACGGCCTGCTGGTCGCCGACTTCAGCCGGGTCCTGGCCGGGCCGCTCGCCACGATGACGCTGGCCGACCTGGGCGCCACGGTCGTCAAGGTGGAACGCCCGGGCAGCGGTGACGACACCCGCAGCTGGGGTCCGCCGTGGACGGCCGGTTCGTCGGCGTATTTCGACGGGCTCAACCGCAGCAAGTACAGCCTCACCCTCGACCTCGCCGCCGACGCGGATCTCGAAGCCGCGCGGGAACTCGCGGCCCGCGCCGACGTGCTCGTGCACAACCTGCGGCCGGCCGGGATGCGGGGGTTCGGGCTCGACTACGAGACGGTCGCGGAGATCAACCCGGCGGTCGTCTACTGCACGGTCACCGGGTTCGGGCCGGACACCGACCTGCCCGGCTACGACTTCCTGGTCCAGGCCGTCGGCGGTCTGATGAGCATCACCGGTGATCCGCAGGGCGACCCGACCAAGGCCGGGGTGGCGCTGGTCGACGTGCTGACCGCCAAGGACGCGACCATCGGCATCCTGGCCGCGCTGCACAAACGCGAACGTACCGGCCACGGCGACCACGTCCAGGTGAACCTGCTGTCCAGCCTGCTCGGCAGCCTCGTCAACCAGGCGTCCGGGTATCTGGCGACAGGTGCTCCGCCCGGCCGGATGGGCAACCGGCATCCGTCGATCGCGCCCTACGAGACCCTGCGCTGCGCGGACCGGCCGATCGCGGTGGCCTGTGGGAACGACCGCCAGTTCGGCCGGCTCTGCGCCGAGCTGGGGATTGCGCCGGTGGCCGGGGACCCGCGGTTCGCCGACAATCCGTCGCGGGTCGCCCACCGGGACGAACTGGTCGCCGCCCTGGAACAGGCGCTGGCCGCCGACACCGCCGCGAACTGGGAGGTGCGGCTGACCGCGGCCGGCGTTCCGGCGGGGCTGGTCGGTGACATCGGGGACGCGATCCGCCGGGCCGGCTCCTACGGTCTGGAACCGCTGGTGCCGCTGCCGGGCGGCGGCGCCCAGATCCGCCACCCGATCACCTGGACCCGGGCGTCGGTCGCTCAGCCGGCCGACCCACCGGCCCTGGGCGCGCACAACGGCGCCCTCCGCGCGTGGCTGTCCGACACGTCCGGGTCCCCGCTTCCTAACGTCCCTCGCGAACCAGCCGCAGGGCCAGCGCCGGACAACGGCTGACCGCCTCACCCGCCTCGCCCTCCAGGGCCGCGGGCACGGACAGGTCACCGCCGGACCGGGCGGCCGGATAGCCCCAGTCGTCCTCGACCAGCAGCTCCGGCAGCAGTTCGGTGCAGAGCCCGCGCCCGTCGCAGGCGGTCCAGTCGATGTGCAGCCGTTTCATCGGCCCTCCCCGCTGACGTGGCGCCCCGATCGCGGCACGGAGACGCCGGATTCCTCGGCCTGGCAACGGCCGGACAGGTGCGCGGCGACGTCGGTCTCGAAGGCGCGCATCGCGCTCAGGACCAGGCGGGCCGTGCCGTCCGGGTGGCGGCAGGCGCCCCGGCCGGTGACCAGGCGGGCCAGGCGCTCGACCTCGGCCGGCAGTCCCGGCCGGATCCGGCGCAACGCCAGGTCGGCGAGGGTCTGCGCCATCCGCGGCAGACCGTTGATGCACGGGCCGCACTGCCCGGCGACCTCCCCGGCCAGGTAGGTCGCGATCCGGGCGCTCTCCACCAGCCCGCAGGACCCGGCCGGCAACGCGACCACCACGCCCGCGCCCGGGGACGCGCCATAGCGGGTCATCGCGGCCCGGCTGACCGGCAGTTCGGGGTCGGCCGGCACCCAGCCGCCGTGGTATCCGCCGACCAGGACCGCCTGCAACCGGCCGGCCGGTCCACCGGCGGCGGCGATCAGGTCACCGAGCCGGACCCCGTAGCCGGCCTCGACCACGGCGCCGGGCCGCTGCACCGCGCCGCTGACGGTGGCCAGGAAGGTGCCCGGCTCGTCGGCGGTTCCGGCGGTCCGGAACCAGCCCGGCCCGTACCGCGCGATCAGTGCCAGGTGGGCGAGCGTCTCCACGTTCTGGACCAGGGTCGGCGCGCCGCCGGCGCCGGACTCGGTGATCCGGATCCGCTTGTCGGCCGGTAGGGCGTCCCGCCCGGTGACCGCCGCGACGGCCGCCGACTCCTCACCGGAGACGAACGCGTCGGGAGCAGTGCGCAGCTCGACCGGCAGCGTCCGGAGCGCGCTGTGGGCGGCGGCGGGCGCGTACAGGTAGGTGGTTCGCGCGCCGGTCGCCCGGGCCACCAGCTGGAGCCCGTCCACGATCAGGCCGGGCGCTGCGGCGAGCAGGGCTTTGTCCTTGCCGGAGGCCGGTTCGCCCTCGGCGGCGTTCGCGATCACCACGGCCGGGCGGCCCGCCGCGGCGACCGCGGCGAGTTTGCGCCACACCGGGAAACCCGCTCCCCCACGACCGGTGATCCCGGCGTCGCGGGCCATCGTGATGATCTCGGCGCCGGTGAGCGCGGGCAACGGTCCGTGCCCGGCACCGCTGAGCAGTCGTGACTCCGGCGCGACGACGGAACTGATGGTCATACGGCTCTCCTTCAGCGAGAGAAAGTCGGCACACGGCGGCGGGCCGCACGGCCCGCAAAAGCTTCGAACCCGGAGGAGGTACGCCAGACGACCGCCGCCACCACGACACCGAGGCAGCCCAGCGAGATCGCCCACAGCCACCAGGTGCCCGAGTCGCTGCCGGCCCCGAGCCCGTGGGCGAGAGCGATCGGCCAGCACAGGTAGCTCGCCCAGTGCACGGCCCGCCAGGCGCCGGCCCCGATCCGGTGCCGGAGCAGACTGGTCGCCACGATCGCGAGGATCAGGTCCAGGGCCACCGTGCCGAGCCCCTGCCAGAACGGGCTGTATTCACCGACGAACGGCACCACCAGGTCGATCAGGTCGAGTTTCGCGTACGAGTCGAACAGCAACGCGACCACGTGCCCGGTCAGGAACACCACGCTGAGCAGGGCGGCGTTGCGGTGGACCAGGTTCACCGCGAAGCGGGGCAGCCCGAACGCCGGCCGCCCGGACCGGGCCCCGATACCTAGGGCCACCACCACCGTCAGCAGGATCAGCGAGACCACCCCACTGCCCCGGGCGAAATACCAGAGCACGTCGTCGCTCATCGCGGCCACCCGCCGAGCTCGACGACCTGAAACGACGGGCTGACCAGCCGGCTCGGCACGCCGCCGAGCAGAGCCGGGGCGTCGTGCCCCCGGACGATCGCGGCGGTGCTGAGCGTGTTGGCCCGCAGGCAGCTGAACGCCGCCACCGACACCGTCCGCCACACCCGCGGCGCGGGCCGCCCGGTGGCCGGGTCGACGATGTGGTGCAGCAGTTCGCCGGGCCGTCCCCAGGTGCGCCCGGCGGTGCTGGAGGTGGCCAGGGCCGCGCCCGCCGGCAGCCGGATCGTGCACGCCGGATCTCCGGGCCGGTCCTGCACCAGCACCTGCCAGCCGCCGTCCGGGGCGGGCCCGGCGGTGGCGATGTCCCCGCCGAGCGCGACGAGCACCCCGGTTCCGAGAAGTTCGGCGATCCGTGCGGCGGCCCGGTCGGCGGCGACCGCTTTCGCGGTGGCGCCCAGATCGAGCAGAACCCCGTGCGGAACGGTCAACTCCCGCCCCACCAGCCGGACCGACCGCCAGTCCGGCGCCGGGAAGACCCGCACACCAGTGCCGACCACCCGGCCGGCGAGCTGCGCGAAGTCCCGGTCGTAGCCGAGCGCGCAGAGCGCCGCGCCGATCGTGGGATCGACCGCCCCGCCGGTCTGCCGGGCCGCGTCCAGGGCGGCGCCGACCAGCTCGGCGAGCAGCGAGCTGACCACGATCGGCCGCCCGCCGCCCCGGCACACGTCGCGGATCTCGGAGTCCGGCCGGAATCGGCTGCACGCCGCGTCGACCGCGGCCAGCTCGGCCCGGAGCAGGCCGGCGGCCCGGTCACGCTGCGCCGGGTCGGTGACGACCAGCCGGGCCACGGTCCCCCACACCTCCCACTGCGCGGTGTCCGCCCCGACCGGGAGCGTCTCGACGAGCGGCATCTCAGGAACCTCCCGAGGTCGCCTGCGAGCTGCTGCCGCTGTCGCCGCTGGAGACCGTCGGCGAGTCGGCGGTCGACGACGAGGTCGACGAGGAGCTCGACGAGGACGAGGAGTCCGACGACGACGAAGCCGACGTGCTGGACGACGAGTCGGCCGCCTGCGCCGCCACGCCGATCCCCACGGTCGCCGCCAGGCCCGCCACCACCAGGGCGCCGGTCACCAGTGCGGCCCGCTGTCGGCCGATGTCCCGCTGCATGTGATCCCCCTTCATCCGGTTCCGGGGACAACCCTGCGCGCGAAGTCTCGCCGACTCCTTTGTGTTCCCTGTGCGGTGTCTGTCAGTGTCACCCGGGCGGTAGGTTGCGTTGATGAAGATCGTTGGGCTGGTCGGCGCCGGCCACATGGGTTCGGGTCTGGGCTGGGCGTTGCGGGCGGGTGGGCACGACGTCGTCACCTCCCTGGCGGGCCGGTCGGAACGCACCGGCCGGCTGGCGCGGGACGCCGGGTTGCGGCTTCTCCCCCATCTCACCGACGTGCTGGCCGAGGCGGATGTGGTTCTCGTGGTCACCCCGCCGGGGGCCGCGCTCGACGCGGCCCGGACGATCGCCGGTCTCGCCGGAGTGACGGCCCGTCCGCTGATCGTGGACCTGAACGCCGTGTCACCGTCGACCGCCGGCGAGTCCGCGCAGGTGCTGTCGGCCGCCGGGTTCGAGCTGGTCGAGGGCTCGATCTCCGGCCCGCCGCCGACGGTCCGTCCGGGAGCGCGGCTCTACCTGTCCGGGCCCCGGGCCGCCGAGGTCGCGGACCTGCGGTGGACGCACGCCAGGCCGGTGGTGGTCGGCGAGCGGGTCGGCGCGGCGAGCGCGGTGAAGATGTCCACCGCGTCGGTGTACAAGGGACTGATGGGCCTGATGACCCAGGCGGTCCGCGCGGCGGCGGCACACGGCGTGCTGGAGCCGGTGATGGCCGACCTCGGCGAGGACTTCGGTACGCCGTACGAGATGGCGCTCGCCTCGACCAAGGCCCACCGTTACGTCGCGGAGATGCGGGAGATCGCGTTGTCGCAGTCGGCGGCGGGCCTGCCGCCGGCGTTGTTCGAGGCGTTCGCCGAGGTCTGGTCGGAGATCGCGACCCACCCGCTGGCCGACGGCGATCCGGAGACCGTCCCCCGGGAGATCACCGCCCGCCAGATCGCCGACGGCCTGGACGGCTGAGATGGGCATCGATCGGGATCTGGATTGGGACGGGTGTGTCAACATCCGTGACCTGGGTGGGCTGCCGACCGGGGACGGCCGGGTCACCCGGCACGGTGCGGTGGTGCGGGCGGACAGTCTGGACCGGCTGAGCGCGGACGGCTGGGCGGCGCTGCACGCGTACGGCGTCCGCACCGTCGTGGATCTCCGGGAGGACGACGAGCGTACCGCCGGGGTGGTCCGGCCGGACGGGATCACCGTGGTGACGGTGGCGCTGGACGACAACGACGACGCCGACTTCTGGTACCGGCTGATCGACGACGAGGCCGACGGCACGCCGCTCTACTACCGCTCGTTCCTGGAGCACAAGGCCGACCGCTGTGTGCTGGCGCTGACCGAGGTGGCCCGGGCCGCGCCGGGCGGTGTCGTCGTGCACTGCGGGATCGGCCGGGACCGTACCGGATTGATCGCTCTTCTGCTGTTGGCTCTGGCCGGGGTGACCGCGGACGCGATAGTCGCCGATTACACGTTGAGCGAGGCCCGCCTGCGTGCCTATTTCGGTGACGACCGGGAGCCGATCGCCGAACGTCTGGCCGAACAGGACACCACGATCGCCGAGGTGCTGCACCGGCTGCTCGACGGCTTCGACCTCGAGTCGGGGCTGGCGCTGACGGCCGCGGACCGGGCGGCGATCCGCTCGCGGCTTCTGGGTGACTGACGATTGAGGCCGGCATTCACGGGTATGCCCATCTCGTACATCCGTGATCTGGAGGTGTCCGATGGCTTTCGATGACAAGGTCGACAACAAGGCCGAGGAGATCGGCGGCAAGGTCAAGGAGGGCGTCGGCAAGGCCACCGACGACGAGCGCCTGGAGGCCGAGGGCAAGGCCGATCAGACCAGCGCGAACCTCAAGCAGGCCGGCGAGAAGATCAAGGACGTCTTCCGTTCCTGACGGATCCCCCGGTCACTGTGGCCCGGACCGCTGCGGCGGTCCGGGTCGCACTGTTTCAGCAGTTCACGCTGGTACGGCCGACCTGCTGCCCCCACGTGCAGGTGTCCTGGACGGTCCCGGCCCGGCTGCGCAGGGTGGCCGAGTCCCCGGCGTTGTTCCACACATAGCTGCCGGAGTTCCAGTACCGGTGGGTGGCGGTGTCGGTGCCCTTGCCGCTGTGCAGGTAGAGCACCCCGCCCCGGCCGGCGATCGTGACGTTGTCGAAGGTGTAGGAGCGCACCTCGTCGGCGACCCGCCAGCCGTTCAGGTTGACCGCCGCCGGCCCGGTGTTGACCAGGGCGATCCACTCCGCGTTGATGCTGCCGTTGGTGCGGTCGTCCTTACCCGGCGAGTCGTACTGGACACTCTGGAACCGCAGCGCCGGGGTGGCGGCCTGGACGGGTGCGGCCAGGGACAGTGCGGCTCCGAGGGCGACGATGACGACCCCGGGCAATGGGCGAAGCATGCGATCTCCTGTCAGGCTGGGCGAAAGCCGCATTCTTCCCGTTCGACCTGGTAATCCGCTGAACAACACGCGAGGTTCACTCTTCCGGGGCACCCGTCCACAACTGCCACATCCGCGTTTCTGCAGGTTATTGGCAGTTGCAGGGTTGTCGCGGCGCTAGTGCCGGGCGTACCGTGTGCGGGTGGCCGAACACGAGCACCACCACCCGCACCGGCACGGTCTCCGGCATCTGCTGAAACCGCATTCGCACGACACCGCCGACAAGGTCGACAGCGCCCTGGAGTCGTCCCGTGAGGGCCTGCGGGCACTGTGGATCTCCCTGGCCGGGCTCGGGGTCACCGCCGCCGTGCAGGCCGTGATCATGGTGATGTCCGGTTCGGTGGCGCTGCTCGGCGACACCGTGCACAACGTCGCCGACGCTCTCACCGCCGTTCCGCTGGGCATCGCGTTCTGGCTCGGCCGGCGGGCCGCCACCAGGGCGTACACCTATGGTTTCGGCCGGGCCGAGGATCTCGCCGGGGTGGTGATCGTCGGGGTGATCGCCGCGTCCGCGGTCGCGTCGGCGTGGTTCGCCGTCGACCGGCTCCTGCATCCGCGCGACATCAGCCACCTGCCGTGGGTGCTGGCCGCCGGGGTGGCCGGGTTCGCCGGCAACGAGATCGTCGCCCGCTACCGGATCGCGGTGGGCCGGCGGATCGGCTCGGCGGCGCTGGTCGCCGACGGGCTGCACGCGCGGACCGACGGGTTCACCTCGCTGGCCGTGGTGGCCGCCGCCGGTGGGGCGTGGCTCGGCTGGGGCTGGGCCGACCCGGTGGTCGGCATCGCGATCACGGTGGCGATCCTGTTCGTGCTCAGGGACGCGGCCCGGCAGGTCTACCACCGCCTGATGGACCGGGTCGACCCCGAGCTGGTCGACCACGCCGAGGAGCATCTGCGCGAGATCGACGGGGTGCGCGACGTCTCCGGGCTGCGGCTGCGCTGGATCGGCCACTCGCTGCACGCCGAGGCCGGCATCGTGGTCGACGCCGGGCTGTCGCTGCTGGCCGCGCACGAGATCGCCGCCGACGCCGAGCATCAGCTCACCCATCACGTGCCCCGCCTGACATCGGCGACCGTGCACGTCGACCCGGACAGCCACCCCGGCGACGGCCACCACACCGCCCTGTCCCACGAGCGCCGCAGGAGCACGGTGCCGGCGGGCTAGTCTGCCTCCCATGCGGCTTCGCCATCTCGGCCTTCCGGTGCGCGATCACCAGCGCAGCCTCACCTTCTACGCCAGATGGTTCGGCTTCGACCCGGCCACCGCCACCACGTACCCCGACGGCACGGTGATCGTGCGCGACGCCGACGGTTTCGATCTCGCGCTGCACCCCGTCGCGGAGGTCGGTCCGGCGCCGGATTTCCTGCACTTCGGGTTCGTACTCCCGAGCGGCGACGCCGTGCGTGACCTGTACCGGCGGTTGCTGGCCGAGGGTGTTCCGGTGATCGAGTTCGACGAGGAGCCCGATCTGGTCTCCCTGAAGTGCCTCGACCCGGACGGTTGGCGCGTGGAGGTCTACTGGGAGCCGTGACCGCCTCCCGGTAACCTTCGCCACCGGAGGCAGCGGAAGGAGATCCATCGATGACCGAGCAGGCCCCCGGGCCGCGGCAGCCCGGCACCGTCTACGGGCGCGGCGGTGTGGATGTCGGCAAGAGCGCGCCGGACCGGCTGCCCAGGGCCATGACCGTCGGCGTCGGTGTGGGCGTGATCGCGGTGCTCGGGCTCGGCTACGCCGCCTGGAGCAGCACCGGCGGCGGCGAGGAGAAACCGGCCGCCGCCGCGACGACGACCGCCCCGGCCGCCACCGCCCCGGCCACCCCGGAGTCGACGGCCACGGTGAAACCGCAGCTCGCCACCGGTTCGTGGCTGCTGTCGCCGCTCGGTGACGAGGACACCTACCTGACCGTCAACTCCGACTACGCGAAGATGTCCCCGGCCGATCCGGCTACGCTGACGGTGAGCGCCGGCCTGGCCGACGACACGTGTTTCTCGTTCCAGCTGGAGGACGGCCGCTACCTGCGGCATTTCGACTACCGGCTGCGGTTCGACGCCTCCGACGACTCGGATCTGTTCCGGGCCGACGCCACGTTCTGCCAGGAGGCCGGCACCGACGTGGGCACGGTCCGGCTGCGCTCCAAGAACTACCCGGAGTACGTGGTGCACCGGCGCGACGACGAGTCGCTCTACATCGACAAGGATTCGGGGACCTCGTTCATGGTGCAGGTGCCGTCCTGAGCACGCCGGGCTGGCTTCCCGAGCGGGTGGCCGCGGCCGAACGTGAGGTCGGCGGCGGGTTCGACCTGACGGCGTGCGTGCAGGAGCCGATCCATCTGCTGGGCGGCGTCCAGTCGTACGGCGCCTTGATCGCGATCCGGGCCGGCACGATCACGGTGACCAGCGAGAACGCCGAGCGGATGCTCGGTGTCGCCGGCCTGTCCGGCGCCCCGGCGACCTGCCTGCTGGACGCGGCGCAGCTGGCCGCCCTGGAGGGTCTGGCCGACGCCGACACCGGGCAGACCGCGATGATGCCGGTGACCACGACCGCCGAGGCCGGCGCCGGGCGGTTCGACGTCACCGTGCACCGGTCCGACGGGATGCTGGTGCTGGAGTTCGAGCCGGCCGGCGCGGCCCGCGACTTCCCGGCGATCTACACCCCGATCCGGCAGGCACTGATCCGGCTCCAGATGGCCGGCACCGTGGTCGAGGCGTGCCGGGCGGCGGTGCGTGAGGTCCGGGCCATCACCGGCTACGACCGGGTGGTCGCCTACCGGTTCGAGAGCCTGGACGGGCCGGGCGAGGTGATCGCCGAGGACGTGGCCGACGGCTGGGAGCCGTGGCTGGGCCTGTGGTTCCCGGCGACCGACATCCCGCCGCAGGCCCGGCGACTGTATGAGCGCAACTGGATCCGGGTGATCGCCGACGCCGACGACGCGACGGCCCGCCTGTCCGGGCCGCTCGACCTGTCGATGTCGGTGCTGCGCACGGTGTCGCCGTTCCACCTGGAGTACCTGCGCAACATCGGGGTCCGCTCGTCGATGTCGGTGTCGCTGCTGTCCGGCGGCCGGCTGTGGGGGCTGATCGCCTGTCACGGCCGGGCCGTCACCGCCCTGAGCCCGCAGGTCCGGGCCGCGTGCGAGTTCTTCGGGGTGGCGTTGTCGCTGCATCTGGCGGCGCTGCGGGAGCGTGACGGGGCGTCCGCGCGGGACCGGTCCCGGACCCTGATCGCCCGTCTGCTGGAGAACGCGTCGGCCGGCCCGGCTCGGGCGTGGCCGCTGGATCCGGATGGCATGGCCGGGGTGATCGCCTGCGACACGGTGGTGATCCGGGCCGAGGGCCGGGTCTCGGTGCACGGCGCCGACCCGGGGCCGGAGGTGGTGGACGCGCTGCTCGCGGCGCTGCCGGCGCAGCAGGCCGGTTCGTTGTGGCACAGCGACCGGCTCGGTGAGGATCTGCCCGCGCTGGCCGGCCGGTCCTCGGCGCTGTGCGGCGCGCTGGTGCTGCCGTCCGGGCCCGACGGCGATCTGATCGGGTGGCTGCGCGGGGAGCGGACCGTGTCGCGGCGCTGGGCGACCGACCCGGACGAGCCGGTGGTGCTGGGCCCGCACGGCAGCCGCCTGACCCCGCGCGGGTCAACCGCGGTGTACCTGGCTTCGGTGCGGGGACGCAGCCTGCCGTGGTCGGCGAACGATCTGGCGATGGCAGTCGAGCTGGGCCGGGCCGTGGTCGGGGTGGCGGTGGCGCACGCCCGGCGGGTGTCCGCGCTCAACGTGGAGCTGACCCGCAGCAACGTCGATCTGGACTCGTTCGCGCACGCGGCCGCCCACGACCTGAAGGAGCCGTTGCGCGGGATCGCGAACACGGCGACGTTCATCGCCGAGGACACCGCCGGCGAGCTCGACGAGGTCACGGCCCGCCGGCTGGCGTCGATCCAGCGGCTCGCGGCGCGGATGGACGAGCTGCTCAACGCGCTGCTGTACTACTCGCGGCTGGGGCGTACCGATCTGCATCGGGAGAAGCTGGACCTGCGGGAGGCGGTGACCCGGGCGATGGAGGTCGCCGGCCCGCGGCTGCGGGAGGCCGAGCTGTCGGTGGTGATGCCCGACCCGGGCACGACGATCACCGCCGACCCGGTGCTGCTCGATCAGGTGCTGGTGAACCTGCTGGTCAACGCGGCGAAATACGTGCGCCCGGACGGTCCACGGCAGGTGTCGGTGTCGGGTGGGGCCGAACTGGTCGTCCAGGACAACGGCATCGGCATGCCACCACACCTGCGGGAGCAGGCGTTCCAGCTGTTCCGTCGGCTGCATCCGGCGACCGCCGGGTTCGAGGGCTCGGGCGCGGGCCTGGCGATCGTGCGGCGGATCGTGGAACGGCACGGCGGTCAGGTCTGGGCGGAGGACTCCCCCGGCGGTGGCGCGACCATCCGGGCCACATTCCCGGATCGGGCCCGCGACCTCCAGTAATCGAGGGTCTGGCTGAGCACGCTCTGGAAGAGCGCGAAGTTCAGCGGTTTGTACACGTAGCTGTCCGCCCCGGCGGCGTGGCAGGCGTCCGCCTCGGCCTGGTCCTCCGACGACGTGAACACCACGAGACGCAGGTCGTCCAGGCCGGGCCGGGCGCGGACGGCACGGATCACGTCGAGGCCGCTCTCGCCGGGCATGTTGAGGTCGAGCAGCATGAGCCATGGTCGTTCCCGGCCGGGTTCGGTCAGGCCGGCCAGCACGTCGGCGCCGGAGCGGTGGAACTCGAGCCGCAACGCCGGATGGGACCGGCCGATCGCCCGTTCGATGGCTTCGACGTCCTCGTCGCTGTCCTCGACCACGTAGATGAGGTCACTCATCGTCAGCTCTCCCTTCCGGCGCGGATCGCCAGGACCGCGATGTCGTCGGTGCCCGATCCGCCGAAGGCGGCTGCCGCAGTGCTCAGCTCCTGGACCAGCTCGTTCAGCGGGCGGTCCCGGAGCCGGTCGAGAGTCTCACCGAGGGCCCGGTCCTCGAACATCACACCGTGCGCGTCGCGGCTCTCGGTCAGCCCGTCGGTGAACAGGATCAGCGTGTCACCCGGGGCCAGCAGGAGCCGGGACTCACCGATCCGGGGTTCGGCGAGCACCCCGAGCGGGGCCCCGCCGCCGGTGCCGCGCTCCGGGCCGGACACGCGTCGCAGCACCATCGGGGCGGGATGCCCGGCGGACACCCAGTCGACCTCGACACCGTGCCCGGTGAGGCGCAGCCGGGCCACTCCGGCGGTGACGAACCGCCACGACCCGTCCAGCCGCAGCCTTGCGTTGAGCCTGGTCATGGCCCGTACCGGGGTGGCGCCCTCCTGGAGCAGCGCGGCCAGCGTGTGCCGGGCCATCCCGGTCAGTGCGGCGGCGTCCACGCCACGCCCGCAGACGTCGCCGACCAGCGCGGCCACACTGCCGTCGGCGCCGGACACCACGTCGTAGAAGTCCCCGCCCACCTCGAGGATCCGGTCCCCGACCAGGTAGGAGGCGGCGAGTTCGAGCCCGTCGACCGCCGGCAGCCGGGTGGGCAGCAGATGCTGCTGCATGGTGACCACGTCCCGGCGGCGGCGTTCGTAACGGGTGCCGTTGTCGATCGCGAGCGCCGCCCGGGACGCCAGGTCACGCAGGAACGACGTGGGCGGGATGGCACTCGCGTCCCGGTCGAAGAGGAAGACCAGCGCGCCGACGATCTCGCCACGGGCGCGCAGCGGTTGCAGGTCGACGGACCGGGTGGACAGCAGCGTGGTGTCGGCGGGCGGCGCCGTGCCGCCGAGGACCGCCCGGCTGACCAGATGGTCCAGGTGGGCGACGACCGCCGGATCGCCGAGCAGCGCGGACAGCCGGCGCATGTCGACGTGCACCGAGCTGCGCAGCACCGGCCGCCCCTCCTCGGTGACGAACACGAGACAGCCCTCGGCGATCGCGGGAACCGCCATCCGCGGCACCCGCTGCATCGTCTGCGTGGTGTCGAGGACCTGGTCCATCTGGAGCGACGCCTCGGCCAGCAACGCGTCGCGGGTCTGCTGCGCCTGCTCGGCGCGCCGCTGCCCGAGCAGCCGGATCGCCTCCCGGGTCACCTCGATCACCTGCCCCAGGCAGGCGCGGATCACCGGCACGTCGGCGCTCTCGTCGACGGCCACCAGGATGCTGCCGGCGGCTTCGCCGGCCAGGTCGAACCGGTCCCGGACCACCTCCGAAAACCCCAGATCGGACAGACCTTCGGGGGTACGGCCGGAGGCGATCGCACGCGCAAGCTCCCGATGGGGCCCTTCCAGCGGGACGCCGGTCCACCGGTACTCGAGAACCGTGTCATCGGGGCCGTGCCGCAGCCCCCAGACGGCGACGACGCCGGGGAGCCCCTGCAGCGGCGGCAGGATCAGCTGGGCGAGCTCGTCCCGGACGCTGATCCGGCCGACGGAGGTCCACATCCGGTGCAGCGTCGCAGCCCACCCCAGATCGGCATCCCCCACCGCCCGTCACCCTCCCAGTCCCGACCGACCACGCCCCGTTTATATCGCCGAACCGTGATCAGCGTAAACGGCAGCCACCCCACAGCCCGCCAGCCGTCGCCCACCACTGGAAAGACGCCCCGATAACCGCGCCCAACGACGGCCGGCGGGCCCAGCCGTCGCCCACCACTGGAAAGACGCCCCGATAACCGCGGCCAGCGACGGCCGGCGGGCCCAGCCGTCGCCCACCACTGGAAAGACGCCCCGATAACCGCGGCCAGCGACGGCCGGCGGGCTCAGCCGTCGCCCAGCGACGGAAAAGCACCCCCAAAACCGCGACCAGCGACGGCTGGTGGGGGCGCGGGGCGGCCGGCGGCGGCCGCCCCGCGTGTGGTTCAGGGCTGGGCGGCGCAGAGTAGCCGGGCGGCGGCCCAGTCGCCGTGGTCGGCACCGTTGCCGTCTCCGGCGTCGGTGATCCGTAGCTCCAGGCGGGCGCCACCGGTCACGTCGGCGGTGATCGGCTGGGCGGAGGCCGCACCGGTCAGGCGGCCGGTCGAGGCCTTCAGGACACCGTCGACCCAGACCTCGAAGGTGATCGAGCCGGAGTTGCCCATCTCGTCGTCGACGCCCACGTCGGCACGGAACGTGGTGCAGCCCCGGCCGGTCAGGTCGACAGCCACCTTGGAGACGGCGTGTGCGCCCAGGCCCTTCTCGTAGACGACGCCGCCCAGGGTCAGCGGCCGGCCGTCACCGGACGGTTGTTCGGCGTTGCTGCGGTCGCGTTCGACAGGGCCCCAGCCGTTCTGGGTCTCCAGGAACGGCAGATCACTCACCCAGGACGAGCCGGCTGGCAACGGGGTGCCCACGGTGGCCGTCGCCGTCACCGTGCTGCGGAACCCGTCGGCGGTCACCGAGGCCACCGAGGCGGTCAGGGTGTGCCGGCCCCAGTCGGTTCCGGGCGGGACGGTGACCTGGAACGTCGCCGTCGACGGGGTTCCGGCGGCCACCTCGCCGAGCGGCACCGAGGCCGGGGTGACCTGCCAGCCGTCCGGCACGTCCAGGGTCACCGCCACGTCCCGCAGGGGTACGGCACAGCGCGCGTCCACCCGTACCGCAGCGGTGGTGGTGTCTGCCGTGAGGGTGACGTCGGGCGGGCAGGGAGCGGCCGCGGACGGTGACGGCAGGCGGCCGCCGGCCAGGGGCCGCAGGATCAGCGAGTAGTCGTAGGCCGCGGTCGGTGACAGCCGGTAGGGGGTGAGGACCGAGTTGGGGGTCTCACCCATGCCTGTCTCGCCGGTGGCCGCGTGCAGGGTCACCCAGCCGTCGTTACGGACGAATGGCAGCTGGTGGGCGTATTCGGCACGGTCCAGGTCGTCGTATCGGGTGACGCTGACGTCCAGGTCGGTGCCGGTCGGGCTGCCCACCAGAAGCCCCGCACGGTGACCGTCGGTGAGGGCGGCCCAGCGGGTGCCGGTGTGGTTGCCGCCGGCCTGCGGGCGGGCGTAGGGGACGTATTCGTCGTCGACCGTGCTGCGCCAGACACCGACGGTGGCGGCGCTGACCCGGTCGTTGTAGGTTTCGTGCGGCCCGGTCCCGTACCAGGTGAAGTCGTCGAGCGACTCGGGCACCCGGACCTGGACGCCGACCCGGGGCAGGTAGGGCAACGCCCCGGCCCGGCTGCCGCGGGCCTGGACCTGGTGGTCGAGGGTGATCGTGCCGTTGCCGTCGATGCGGTAGCGCAGTGTCTGGCCGACGGCGAACACGCTCGCCAGGCCGGGGGCCGCCGCCGTGCTACGGACGGTGACCACCACGTCGTCGCCTTCGGCGGCCGCGGTCACGTCCTCGACGGTGGTGGCCAGGCGGTCCAGGCCGACCTCGTGCCAGATGTTGCGGTCGGCGGTGCCCCAGCCGTACGTCTCGTTGCTGGTCGGCGGCCGGTAGACGTCGAGTTCCGGTCCGGCCATGAGCAGTTCGCGGCCGTCGGCGGCCAGTGAGGTGAGGGCGCCGTTCTCGAACCGGTAGCGCCACCCCTTGCCACGGACGGTGATCGCCTCCGGTGTGACGTCGAGTTGCGGGGCGCGACGGGCGACGCCGGGCAGGATGCCGGGGACGACCCGGCCGCCGGCGGCGAACTGTTCGCGGGCGACGACCCAGCCACGCTTGGCCCAGGGCAGGTCCTGGACGGTCGCGGCGGACACGTTCAGCCAGCGTTCCCGGTCGTACGGGTTGCCCGGCGCCGCCCCGAGGTCGAGGTCGATGCTCTGGCCGGCGGCGAGGGTGACGTCCCGGGCGCCGCCGCGCAGCCGCTTGTCGATCTCGGTCAGCGACCAGGTGAGCCGGAGCCGCTGGGTGCCGGCCGGCTGTTCGTTGAGCACCCGGACCTTCCCGGTGGGCACGTCGACCGCGGTGATCCGGATCGGTGAGTGTGACCAGGCCACCTCCTCGGTCTCCGGCTGGAGGACTCGGTCGGAGGAAACCATGCCGTCGGTGCCGGACAGGCTCAGGCCGAGGCTGAGGAAGTCGCCGCGCCGCTGGGACTTGTCGAAGTCGAGCGCCAGGACCGGGTCCGGGCCGCTGCCGTAGATGCGCACGTCGTCGACCAGGCCGCGTCCGGTCCGCACCTTGAGGTCGTCCTGCTGGGTCTCGGCGTTGCGGCCGATGTTGACCTCGTAGAGGCCGGGGTCGATCGCCCCGGTCCGGGCGGTGGTCGCGACCGGCGCGTCGTCGATGCGCAGTTCCAGCTTCGTGCCGTCGTAGACGCCGGTGACCCGGTGCCAGTTGCCGTACCAGTCGGCGGGCACGTCGGCGGCGGCCCAGACGTTGTTCACGCCGAATTCGAGGGTGTCCTGGTCGCGCATCTGGAGGGCGTAGGCGCGGCCCTTCGTGACGATCGGGAAGCTGCCCGCCCACTCGCCGGGTTTGACCCAGGCGTCCAGGGTGACCTGGTCGGTGAGGTCGAGGCGGCGGTCGCGGAACACGTCGACGAAGTCGTCGAGGCTGGACAGGCTGATCGCCTTGCCGCGGTGGCCGTCAACGAAGGCAGGTTTGCCGACGAGGAACGTCTGGATCCGGTTCGCCGAGGTGTCCGGGGTCAGGATGAGCGGCTGGCGCAGGTCCTGTTCGGCCCAGTCCCAGACGAATCCGCCCTGCATCGACGGTTCGCGGCGGGCGATGGCCCAGAACTCGTCGAAGTTGCCCATGCTGTTGCCCATCGCGTGGGCGTACTCCCCCATCACGATCGGTTTTGATCCGGTCTTGGCCTTGTTCTCCACCGAGGCCGGGGTGGGGTAGCGGGGGCCGCTGACGTCGGCGAACGGGGCGTCACCGTCGGGCGAGTTCGACTGGTGGTAGAGCGGGCGGGTCGGTTCGTTGGCGTCGGCCCACTCGGCCATCGCGTAGTGCGCGGTGCCGAGGCCGGCCTCGTTGCCGGTGTCCCAGAGCAGCACGCTCGGGTGGTTCTTGTCGCGGGCGATCATCGCCTGGAAGCGGTCGGCGAACGCGGCCGCCCATTCCGGTTTCGACGCGAGGCAGACGCTCGGGCAGTTCTCCCGCGAGTGGGTCTCGATGTCGACCTCGTCGTCCACATACAGGCCGTAGCGGTCGGCCAGGTCGTAGAAGTACGGGTCGGCCGGGTAGTGGGAGGTCCGGACCGCGTTGACGTGCAGGCGTTTCATCAGGAACACGTCGTTACGCTGCGCTTCGCGGGTGACATGCCGGCCGGTGTCCGGGTCGGTCTCCGAGCGGTTGACGCCCTTGATCAGGATGCGTTCGCCGTTGACCAGCAGCTGCTTGTCGCGGATCTCGATCTCCCGGAACCCGACCGTCTGCGCGGTGATGTGTGCCGCCCGCCCGTCGGGTTTCAGCAGTTCGAGGGCGAGCGTGTAGAGGTTCGGGTCCTCGGCGGTCCACTGCGCCGGGCTCGTCACCCGGCCGGTCAGGGTGATCCGGTCCTGGTCGGCCGGCTGGGTCATGGTGGTGACGGTCCGCCCGGCGGCGTCACGCAGCGTGCCGCGCACGGAGTAACCGTCGTGGGCGGCGCCGGCCAGATCGACCCGGGCGCTCAGGGTCGCATCTTTGAAATCCGGATCAAAATCGGTCGTGATGTACGCGTCGCGAAGACGAACCGCCTCGGTCCGGTAGAGCGTGACGTCCCGGAAGATGCCGCTGTACCGCCACTGGTCGTAGTCCTCCAGGTAGGCGCCGGCGCCCCAGCGGTGCACCTGCACGGCGATCGTGTTGCGCCCGGGCTCGACCAGGTCGGTCACGTCGAACTCGGCCGGGGTGTAGCCGCCCTGGTCGTACCCCGCGTAGACGCCGTTGACCCAGACGAAGTAGCCGCTGGTCACGCCTTCGAAGCGGAGGAACTCACGGCCGCCGGCCCAGTTCTTCGGCACGTCGAAGGTGCGCAGGTAGGCGCCTGTCGGGTTGACGTCCTTCGGCACGTAGGGCGGGTTGTCCGGCCAGATCTCCTCCGGGATGTTGCGGAACATCGGATGGTCGGCGAAGTCGGACTGCCAGGTGTGCGGCACGGTCACCTTCGGCCAGGCGGAGCTGTCGAACCCGTCCGCGGCGAACCCGGCCGGGACGTCGCCGGGCCTGTCGAACAGTTTCATCCGCCAGCCGCCGTTGAGGCTGCTCACGTACGGTGACCGGGCGTCGTGGGCGGTGGCGTCCCGGACCGCGGTCGCCACGTCGCCGTAGGGCCGCAGGTCAGCGTGCGGAGCCTGCTGGCCCTCGCCGGTCATCCGCGGGTCCTCCAGGTAGCGGTAGACGTCGGCCGGGTTCTGTGGCCCGGCCGAGGCCTGCGCTGCCGCCGCTGGAACCGCTGGAACCGCTGCGAATCCGACAAGAAGTGTCAGAACCGAACCCACGACCCGCCACATTCGGGCTCCCCTCCGATGGCACGGCGATCAGACTCGTAACACGTTCGACCAGAACTGAACATGTTCGAAGCGATTGCGACGTTACAACAGAGTCACCGAACATGGAACGGGGTCGATGCTCGCTCATTCGCGGCGGATGACGACGCACCCGAGCCCGGCGGAGACCATGACGGCATGCGCTTCATGGCGAACTCGCGCCCCGGACCGGGCGTGACACCCGAACAGCTCAGGATCTTCTTCAAGGAGAACGCCTTCTCGAGGCAGTCGTGGAACCTGGTCCAGCAGCGGGTGGTGGTCCAGGTCGCGGTGAAGACCGGCGACATCCCCGGCGTCGTGCTGTTCCTGGACGTCGACACCCACCAGCGGGCCACCGAGGTGGTGAACGATCTCGACGCCGTCCGCAAGGGCCTGCTCACCTTCGACCTCGACCCGATCGGCGAAGACCTCCGCCTCTGAGCACCGTTCCCCTACATATCGACATCCGGCAATTCCCTGATCGGCCGGCGGCAAGAACGGGACCGCAGGATCGACTCGCGTTCACCGCCAGTTAGGAGTTCCGGATGTCCACGTCTCCCGTCCGCCGTATCCTGCTCGCCCTGGCCGTCACCACCGCGGCACTGCTCGGCACCGCCGCACCGGCGCACGCCGTCACCCCGGCCGAGAAGCTCGCCGCCCTGTCCAACTTCACCCAGACCAGCGTGACCAGCTACAACAGCTGGAACGCGGCCCGGCAGAACCAGGGCGCCTGGTCCGCGTACGGGTTCGACTGGAGCACCGACTACTGCTCGTCCAGCCCGGACAACCCGCTGGGCTTCGACTTCACCCTGGCCTGCTACCGCCACGACTTCGGATACCGCAACTACAAGGCGGTCGGTGCGTTCAGCGCCAACAAGAGCCGCCTGGACTCGGCCTTCTACGAGGACCTCAAACGCAAGTGCGCCACCTACTCGGCCGCCGTCCGGCCGGCCTGCACCAGCCTGGCCTGGACGTACTACCAGGCCGTGTCGATCTTCGGCTCGCTGGAGCCGGTCGAACCGGCAGACTTGCAGGCCGCGGCCGACCTGCTCTGACCTGTGCAAATAGCGGCGGCCACCCCCGGCATGGGGCGGCCGCCGCCACCCGGCCTCAGGCGTGGCCGGTGATCTTGTTGCCCCAGGCGACGAACGCCTCCGGGTCGTTGTTGGCGCCGTGACCGGCGTCCCAGTACATGATCGAGTCGACGGTGTCGCCGAGGGTCGAGGCGGCCGCGGCCACGTTCGACGACACGGTCAGTGACGTGTCGGTGTCGCTGGTGCCGAGCCGGATGAACCAGTTCTTGGCGCGCGCCTCGTTCCGTTCCAGCAGGAAGTGCATCGGGTTCATCAGTTTCAGCAGGTCAGGGATGTCGGCATCGAGATCGGCGCTCGCCTTGGCCGCGCTGAACCCGGTGAAATGCCGGTTGTCGACAGTCGCGGTGCCGAACAGGTTGTTCTCGCCGGCGCTCAGGTCGAACGCGTCGAACGCGGGCACCGTCTTCTTGCGGCTGCCGAGATGGGTCAGGAAGTCGGCGAAGGTGAATGTCGCCTTTCCGCCGGACCATTTGATGAAGCCGTTCGCCGCCAGATACTCACTGCGCTCGGCACTCGACAGCCCCGCCAGGTAGGTGGTCGCCGCCGGCTGGAGATACTGGGTCAGCAGGTAGTTCCGGTATCCGCCGGCGGTCAGCGTCTTGCCGTCGAGGCCCTTGACAGCGAGGCCGTCCTGATAGGCCGCGAAGGCGCCGGACAGTTCCGCCGACACGGTCGCGTCCACGGACTGTCCGTTCGCTGGGAGGCTGCCGTAGAGGAACTCGTAGGCGGTGTCGGCGTTCTCCAGATCGGTGATCGGGCAGTAGGCGGCCACCCCGAAGATGGCGTCGCTGGCGTCGGCGGCACCTGCCTCCGTCAGGTACTTCGAGTAGAGGTCACTGTCGCCGGAGGCGCCGAGCAGGGTGGAGACGGCGCCGCCGGCGCTCGTACCATCAGAAATGATCTTGTCGGTGTCGCCCGGGAAGACGCCCTTGTTGGACCGGATGTAGCGGACCGCGGCCTTGAGATCGACGATCACGGCCGGCGCCTTGCCGTAGAACGTGCCGTCAGCGGCCTTGTTGGTGCGGCCGCGGGCACCGACCGTCACGACCACCCAGCCGGCGGCGATCGCCTCGTGCGTGTTCTGTCCGGTACTGCCCATCCCGGTCGGGAGTGCCCCGCCGTTGCCGGTGTTCCCACCGGGCGGACCGCCACCATCCGGAGCGCCGCTCGGCATTCCGGCACCGCCCGGCATCCCACCGCCCGGCATTCCCCCACCCGGCATCCCGCCGGCCTGCACGAACGGATCTTCCGGGGTCTCCGCAGGCATGTAACCGCCGACCGGGATCTCGAACAGGATCGGCGCGTTCGTGGCGTCGACCTCCTTGCCGTCGATCTTGACCGGGACGGCCACGGACAGGCTCTGACAGGCCACGTCGACCGGCTTCGCAACGTAGGCGACCTTGCTGTACAGCCGGTAGACGACCTCCTTGTCGCCGGCCACCGTGGTGACGGTCGTGGTCTTCTCGGTGAAGGCGTTCTTATCGAACGTCAGCGACGAGGAAGCGGCGGGCGAGGAAGGCGACGACGAGGTGCACGCGGCCACCGTCGACACCATTCCGGCCGCGCCAACCGCCAGCAGAGTCCTGCGATTCATGAAAGCCAGTCCTTTCCGGTCGGCGCTGCTGCGCCGCGAGGTAGGACAAGCCTGCCGATCTGCCAACGAAACGACGTCGTCCCCGAGTAGACACCCGGGCCTACTACCGCAGTGGTAGCTCAGGCCCGCTCCCCTGCCTTGACCAGCCCACTCTGATAGCCGATGACCACAAGCTGAGCCCGGTCGCGAACCCCGAGCTTGGTCATCGCCCGATGCACGTGGGTCTTGGCGGTCAGCGGCGACAGCACGAGCCGGGCCGCGATCTCCTCGTTGGTCTGCCCGAGGGCCACGAGGCGCAGCACCTCACGTTCGCGTTCGGTGAGCACCGACAGCTCCGGCGGCACCACACCGTCGGACGGCGGGGTGAGGAAACGGTCGATCAGGCCGCGGGTGGCCCGGGGCGTGAGCAGCGCCTCGCCGGCGTGGACGACCCGGATCGCGCGCAGCAGCTCATCCGGTTCGACGTCCTTGCTGAGGAACCCGCTGGCCCCGGCCCGCAACGCGGCCAGGACGTTGTCGTCGGCCTCGAAGGTGGTCAGGATGATCACCCGGACCGCGGCGAGCACCGGATCGGCCGCGATCCGGCGAGTCGCCTCCAGCCCGTCCATCCCCGGCATCCGGATGTCCATCAGCACCACGTCCGCGCCGGCGGCCAGGTCCAGCGCCTCCTGCCCGCCGGACGCCTCACCGACCACGTCGAGGCCGTCGGCCAGGTCGATGATCAGCCGGAATCCGGCCCGGATCAGCTTCTGGTCGTCGGCGAGCAGAACACGGATGCTCACAGCCGCTCCTCGTCGGAAAGGGGAAGCGTCACCCGGACGGTGAACCGGTCGGCAGCGCTGAGCCCGGCCTCGATCGTGCCACCGGCGGCGCCGGCACGTTCCCGCATGCCGATCAGCCCATACCCGGACCCGCCGATGCGGTGCCGCACCGGGTTGCCGACATCGATGGTGAGCCGGTCCCGGGTCCAGGTCAGATGCAGGTCCACCGGTGGTGTCCCGTGTTTGCGGGCGTTCGTCAGCGACTCCTGCACGATCCGGTAGGCCGCCAGATCGACGCTCGCCGGCAGCGGCCGGGCCGGGCCGTCCTGCCGGAACGACACCTCCGGGAAGTCCGCCAGCAACTCGGGGAGCCGGTCCAGGCCCGGCTGTGGAGCACGCTCGTCGTCGGCCTCCCCCGGTTGCCGCAGCAGCCCGACGATCGACGTGAGCTCCCGCAGCACGACCGTCGAGGCGCGCCGGATGTGCTGCAACGGCGGCCCGGCCGCCTCCGGCTGGCGGGAGAGCGCGAAGACCGCCGCGCCGGACTGCACGTTGATCACGGCGATGTGGTGAGCGACGACGTCGTGCAGTTCGCGGGCGATCCGTAGCCGCTCCTCGGAGACCCGGCGGCGTGCCTCGTCCTCACGGCTCTGTTCGGCCCGGAGGGCCCGGTCCTCGACCTCGGCGATGTACGCCCGCCGGCTGCGCACCGCCTCGCCCGCGGCGGTGGCCATCCCGGTGAACGTGAAGCAGGTCAGCGCCACCGGGGTCCACCATCCGCCCTGCGGATACCCGTAGACGGAGACCGCCCAGAACGCGACCGCGCAGCTCAGCGACGCCGTCCACGCCCAGCGCCGCTCGTACCGGACGGCGATCTGATAGAGCGCCCAGCCGACCGCGAAGATCAGCGGCGGAAGCGACCAGCCGGCCAGCAGGAACCCGATCTCGACGGCCGCCGACAGGACCAGCACCGGAATCGGCGCCTTGCGGCCGAAACCGGCGGCCACCCCGGCGACACCGGCGGTGACCAGGTCTGCGGCGAGCGGCACGTTGTGCATCTCGCCTCCGCCGGTCAGCGCGCCGGCCGCGGCGACCCCGGCGACGGCGACGCCGGCGAGCACGTCCGCCAGCCACGGCCACCGCTTCGACAGCATGATGATCACGCTACGGCGGACCGCCGCGCCCGGCATCCGACACCTGCGGTATCCGCGGCGGCGCCGGCTACCACTCAGGTAGTCAGCGGCGGCGGTGGTAGCCGCGGGCGCGGCGGCTGCGGCTGTTGCGGCGACCGGAAGCGATCAGCACCACCACGAAACCGATCGCCACCGCCGGGAGGGTCACCAGGAGGACGGGTGAGAACCCGCCGATGGTTGCGGCAGGCGTCGGTGGCGCGGCCTGGACCGACGATTCATCGGTACGGCCGGACGGCTTGCGGGTCTTCGACGGCGAGGTCGTGGCCGCCACGTCGTTCTTGATCACCGACTTGACCCACGGGGCGATGGCGTCCACCCGGGTGGCGATGTCCGGCCCGGCGTGCGGGCAGTCCGGGCCGCGGCTGACCACGCCGATCAGCACGGCCCCGCCGTCGCCCTCGGTGAAGTACGGCCCACCGGAGTCCCGCTCGCACGGGCTGGTGGTGGCCCGTGGCGCGACCCCGGACAGGCCCATCTCGGTGTCGTCGACGGACGTGACCTCGAAACGGCCGGTGCGCAGCCGGTCGGGGGTCTGCGTGGCCTGTGGGTTCGTGAAGCCGTACCCGACAAGCCTGGCCTTTTGCCCTTGGGCCGGTTCTCTGCTCCCCAGCGTGAGCGGGTCGATCTTGGTGATCGCCTTGTCGAGCCGGATCAGCGCGACGTCGGCCTGACCGTGTTGGACCACCTCGACGACGTCCGCGGCGAACCCGTCCTTGCTGGTCAGGTCGGCCCGCCCGACGGTGACGAAGGTCTGCTCGGCGACCGTGTGCGACACCCGGTTGCCGTCGAGATCACGGAAACAGTGCGCTGCGGTGATCACCCAGTGGGGTGAGATCAGCCCGCCGGAGCAGGAACTGTCCCGTTTACCCCCGTCGGCCGTCGGGATGCCGATCGTGGAGATCTTGACCGCGAACGGGTAGCGGCCGTCGGGCACCGCCTCACCGTTGGCGATGGCGTACGCGGGCGGCGGTAGAGCGGCCGCACCGATCATCACGGCGGCCACCCCGGCGAGAAACTTCCCTGTCTTCCTCAACGGGTGTGGAGCGTAAACGAGCCGCGCAAGCCCCCGCATGCATGAACCTCCTAGGCCGTGTTTCGTATGGGCTGTTGGGGCCTGGGTGTGATGGATGTCCGGTGTGGCGGTGATCGATAAAGGTTGAGGTCTCCGGTAAGTGGGT
>NZ_JBEZXU010000095.1:0-36984 GCF_040638175.1 Actinoplanes sp. NPDC026670 | reverse complement strand
TCCTTCGTGATCTAGACAATCCGAAGGATCTGCGGTGGCTGCCTCCTTTGTCCCGGAAGTCCGGTTCATACACCACTTCCGTGGACGTGACCCCGTGCGATGACTTCGCGGCCGGCCGGGCCCTCCCCCGGCCACCGCCTTCGGGCTGTCGCACCGGTCACTCATGTGACCGGGACACCAGGCCGGAATGTCGTGCTCGCAGCAGATTCGGCCCCGGCCGGCCTGGTAGATCTTGCATGGTTCCCCACCTTTGCAGCGATCTTGCAGGGTTCTTCACGTCTGGGTGTGGTTTGTCGTGCAAGGTCTACTGCGCGGGGGAGACCTTGCAGCTTTCTTCCGGTCGGGACGTGGAAAGGGCTGCAAGATCGGCGCGAGGGTGAAGAACCGTGCAAGATCCGCGAGTGCCGAGTGCCGAGTGCCGAGTGCCGAGCGCCGAGTGCCGAGTGCCGGGTGCCGAGCGCCGGGCCACGGATGCCGGCTCACGGATGCCGGGCCACGGATGCCGGGCCACGGATGCCGGGCCACGGACGCCGGGCCACGGACGCCGGCTCACGGACGCCGGGCCACGGACGCCGGCTCACGGACGCCGGGCCACGGACGACGGGCCGTGACGACGGGCCGTGGCGCCGGGCCTCGGGGAGGCGTCGCGGGCGTGGCGACGGGTCGTGGGGAGGCGTCGCTGGCGAGGAGCCGCGAGGGGATGCCAACCGCCTGAGGGCTGTCCTTACTCAAGCTGAGGTGGCTGTGCAGAAGTCTCAGGTGTGCCCGGAGTCCACCAGATCGCGGATCAGTCCCGGGGTGCTTCCCTGGTCAGATAGGTGTGGTGGGTGCTGAAACCGAGCCGCCCGTAAAGCGCGACCGCCGCCGTGTTCCGCTCCTCAACCTGGAGGTAGGCACGGTTGGCGCCGCGCTGGGAGGCCCAGTGCGCCAGCGCTCGCACCACGTGCGCGCCCAGGCCGCGTCGTCGTGCGGCCGGGGCGGTCTGCACCAGCGACACCCCGAGCAGCCGGTCCGGTCCGGTGACCGCGCCGCGGGCCACTGCCAGCAGTCCGCCGTCGGTGTCGCGGACGTGCGCGAAGACCCGGTCCGGCACGCTGTTCAGGATGGTCAGGGCGGCCGCCGGCAGGGTGCCCTTGTGCTCGGCGACCATCGCGTACCAGTCGTCGCCGGCCGCATCGGCCAGGTCGACGGGTGGCAGGTCGGCGCGGGCCGTGGTGGCCAGCATCGGGGTCAGCGGGGCGGTCTGCACCAGGGTCAGCGGGCGGCTCGTCCAGCCCCGCTCGTCGAGGGTCGCGTTGACCGGCGCGGCGAGCGGCAGCGGGGCGTTGATCAGGGGCTGCTGGCCGCGTTCGCCGTACCATTTGACGACCGCGTCGATGGCTGCCTCCAGCGGGCGGTCCGGGTCGCCGACGGCGAGCGCCGAGTTGGCCCGGCCGGTCCAGTTGTCGGCGGCGCGCAGCAGCCAGCCACCGAGCCGGCCGCGCACCGGGGCGGGCCACGCCTCGTCGGCGGCCAGTTCCAGCGCGATCACGGCGGCGGCGTGCGGCCGCCGGGCCGCCGGCACCCGCTTGGCGCGGTGCACTTCGCGCAGCGGCACCCGTAGAGTGCCTTTGTCGGTGGCCAGTGTGAGATCGGTCTCCGTGAGGTCGACTAGCTCACCGAGCGCATCCGTGAAGAGCGTCCGGTCTCCGGATACGCCTACAATTCGCCGTACCACCACCCGGTGTCCCACATCCTGCTGTCGGAGCACGCATTACCTCCCTAGGCGGGAATACTAGGCTCTGCAATTTGTCGTCGGCGGTTCCCGCGGCGTGGCTTTGAAGGGAAAGATCCGTGACCTACATCATCGCTGAGCCCTGCGTCGATGTGCTCGACAAGGCATGCATCGAGGAGTGCCCGGTCGACTGCATCTATGAGGGCAACCGGATGCTCTACATCCACCCCGATGAGTGCGTCGACTGCGGAGCCTGCGAGCCGGTCTGCCCGGTGGAGGCGATCTTCTATGAAGACGACGTGCCGGAGCAGTGGAAGGACTACACCAACGCGAACTACGAGTTCTTCGAGGACCTCGGCTCGCCCGGTGGCGCCTCCAAGGTCGGCAAGATCGACAAGGACACGCCGTTCGTGATCTCGCAGCCTCCTCGCGGGGACGCACACTGAGCGCTCTGTCGTCGGCCCTGCCGGACTTCCCCTGGGACCTGCTGGAGCCGGCCAAGAAGCTCGCCGCGGCACACCCGGGCGGCATCGTGGACCTGTCGATCGGCACGCCGGTCGACTCGGTCCCCGAGCCGGTCCGGCAGGCCCTCGCGGACGCCTCGGACGCGCCCGGTTACCCGCTGACCGCCGGCACACCGCAGTTGCGTGCCGCGATCGCGGGCTGGCTCGCCCGGGAGTGCCGGGCGAGCGGTGACCTCGGGGTGCTGCCCACGATCGGCTCGAAGGAGCTGGTGGCCTGGCTGCCGACGCTGCTCGGCGTCCGGGCCGGCGATGTCGTGGTCATCCCGTCGGTCTGCTACCCGACCTACGAGGTGGGGGTGCGGCTGACCGGCGCCGAGGTGATCCGGTCCGACTCGCTCACCGCGATCGGCCCCGACCCCCGGGTCAAGCTGATCTGGATCAACTCACCGTCCAATCCGACCGGCCGGGTGCTTCCGGTGGAGCATCTGCGCAAGGTCGTCGCCTGGGCTCGCGAGCGCGGTGTCACCGTGGTCAGCGACGAGTGCTATCTGTCGCTGGGCTGGGAGACCACGCCGGTGTCGGTGCTCGACGACCGGGTCACCGGCGGCGACTACACGGGTGTGCTGGCCGTCCACTCGCTCTCCAAGCGCTCCAACCTGGCCGGTTACCGGGCCGGGTTCCTCGGCGGCGACCCCGCCCTGGTCGCCGAGTTGCTGGCGGTGCGCAAACACGCCGGCATGATCGTCCCGGCGCCGGTGCAGGCCGCCATGGTGGCCGCGCTGACCGACGAGACGCATGTGGAGCAGCAGCGCGAGCGTTATGCCGCCCGTCGCGAGGTCCTGCGGTCGGCGCTGGTCAAGGCCGGTTTCGAGATCAGCCACTCGGAGGCCGGTCTCTACCTGTGGGCGACCCGCGGCGAGGACTGCTGGACGACCGTGGACCGGCTCGCCCAGCGGGGCATCCTGGCCGCTCCGGGCGCCTTCTACGGCCCGGCGGCCGCCCAGCACGTGCGGATCGCCATGACCGCCACCGACGAGCGGGTGGCGGCCGCAGCCGACCGCCTGAGTGAGCCGTTCTGACGCAGAGGGAGAGTCTCGCCGTGGACCCGACGATCGTGACAGTCCACGGCGAGGCACGCCGTGAGGTGCCCCCGGAACAGGCCGTCTTCTCGGTGACGGTGTCCGCACGCGACCGTGACAAGCCGGCCGTGGTCGCCCGTCTCACCGAGCGGTCGGCCGAGGTGGGCCGGATCCTCGACGGTTACCGTGCGGCGATCGAGCGCCAGGAGACCGCCGGTCTGCACGTCTACGAGGAGTACCGGCGCCGTGTCGAGCGGAGTGCGACCTACTCCGGCTCGCTGACCACCACGGTCACCGTCACCGACTTCGACCCGCTCGGCGAGCTGCTGGCCCGGCTCGCGTCAGGCGAGTCCATCTCGGTGTCCGGTCCCTGGTGGCAGCTGCGGCCGGGCAGCCGGGCCGGTGCCGACGTGCGCCGGGAGGCGGTCACCGACGCCCTGGACCGCGCCCGGGAGTACGCCGCCGCGGTCGGCTCGGAGCTGGACCGCATCGTGGAGATCTCGGACGCCGAGGCGGCCGGCGCCCACCCGGCGATGATGCGCGCGGTCGGCGGGGCTGCCGAGGCCGAGGACGGCGCGGCCTTCGACCTGGCCCCCCGGCAGCAGACCGTCGAGGCCCGGGTCCTGGTGCGGGCCACCATCACCGAGCCGACGATCCTGCGGCCCTGACCCTGAAGAATCGCCGCCCGGCTCAGGGACAAGCGCCGCCCGGCTCAGAGGAGAAAGCGCCGCTGACCCGGGGAAGCGCCGCTGATCCTGGCCAAAACGCCTACGGGCGGCCGGGGAGTCGGTAAGACTCGGCAGCATGCGCAAGGGCCTCGGGCACCTGCTGCTGCGGGTGGCGAACGTGAATCCCCGAAGTGTCACCACACACTCGGACCGCGTTCTTTATCGATCGATAGGCGTCTTCATCCTGCTCTACTTCGTCTACGCGACGGTGGGCGGCGCCGCGTTCATCGACGCCAGTTCCGGCTACGCCCATCCCTGGTACCAGTGGGTGGTCGGGCCGCTGGTGGCGATCGGCGTGGTCGCCTACGACCGGGCGGTCGTGGGCCGGGTGACGATCAGCTACGAACGGCTGGAGTCGTCGGACCCGCGGCATCTGCTGCGCCCGCCGACCCTCGGCCTCTACCTGGGCCGGCTCAGTCTGGCCCTGCTCTTCGCGATCGTCATCACCGAGCCGCTGATGCTGGCCCGGTACCGCGGCGAGATCGAGGCGCACCTGGCCCGCGTGCACAGTGAGCAGCTCAGCGACCTGGACGCGGGTGGCGCCGTCGCCGGTTACACGGCCCGTCTGGCCGCCCTGCGCGGAGAGACCGCCGCCGACGACACCGCGGTCCGCCGCCTCGTCGACCGGGCCGCCCAGAAACGTGCGGACGCCCGCCAGATGTACCGGCAGGCGCTCGACGACTCGGCCGGCCGTGGTGTCACCCGCAGCCCCGGCTGTCCCCGCAACGGCTACTGCTTCCAGCTGGTCCGCCGGTCCCGGATCCTCGACGACCAGGCCGTCCGGCTGGAACGGCAGGCCGCCGCGCTACAACACGACCAGCGGCAGTCCCGGGCGGCCCGGGCCGGCGAACAGTCCCGGCTGGCCGAGCAGATCAGCGACGAACGGGCCGCCAATGCCGAGGCGGTGCGCGGTGACTCCGGGTTCGGCGCCCGCACCGCGGCGATGTGGCACCTGATCCGTACCGACTTCTGGGGCGTCGGCGTCTTCTATCTGGGCATCGCGCTGCTGATGGTGGCCCTCGACTGTGCGGCGATCGGGCTCAAACTCGTCTCCCGCGGCAACGCCTACGAGCGTGCCGAGGCCCGGGTGGCCCGGCTCCGCGAGCACGAGGCGTCGCTCATGCACGAACGCGAGATCCACGATGCCCGGACGTACGGCGAGGCCACCGCCAAGGTGATCGCCGACGGCATCGAGGCGGCCTCCCACGACGGGCGCCTCGCGCGCGCCGCCACCGACCGGGCACGGCACGTCCTGCACGATGCGGTGGTCGTCGACCCGGCCCGGATCGAGCGGCCGATCCCGCGTCACCGCATCAACGTCTGAAAGACCTCATGGGCGTACGGCCTTCGCCCGCACCGGAACCGTGTACGTCGCCCCCTGGCACGAGGTGTCACCGCCGGCCCGTACCGCCAGAGCGCCGTTGAGAATGAACGCGCCCACCGTGTTGCGCGGCACCTCCCACGACACCGCGAACATCGGCTGGGTGAACTCCACCCGCGGCTCGGCGCAACCGGCGTCCCGGTGGACGTCGTCGGCGACCGCCGGTCCCTTGCCGGGCAGGATCTCGGTGATGTGCACCGGCACCTCGTGCTGGTTGGTGACGGTCACCGTCAGGTTTCCCGGTATGCCCGGCCGCAGTGGCCGCCCGGGATCGGAGATGGCGGTCAGCGACACCTCCACGGTGGTTCCGGCCGTCCAGTCCTCGGCCGCCGCCGGATCGTTGAACCGCCAGTAGGCCCAGGCCGCGCCCGCGTTGGCGAGCAGCGCCGCGATCGCCGCGGCGCTGAGGATGAGCCGGGCCCGCTTGTCGAACCGCCGCCGCCTCGTCGGATGCCGGACCTCCCAGGTCGGCTCCTCGTGCTCGGCGGCGTCGAGTTCCAGGTGCGAGGGCATCCGGGTGTCGCTCTCGGTGAATCCGGGCAGGGTGTCGCGCCGATTCACGAAGCGACTCCGAGGGTGGCCGCCGCGCGGGGATCCCTTGGTTCGGGCATGCGGCTCGTTCCTCCTTGAGGGCCGGTGGGAAAGATGCCGGGTTCGGCGCTCATATAACGTTCCCCGACGCGGATGTCCGATGTGATCGGTTTTCCGTCCGCCCTTCCAGCGCATAAATCGGACAGGTCTGCCGTTACGGCTTACCCCTGCGGGGTGATGAAATCGACCGTCCGGCCACCTCCCGCCGGACGATCGATTTGCCCGGCAGCCGCCCGGACCAGCCCTGTCGCTCTATGCCTGCCGCCGCACACCCATCGGCCATGACGCACCTACCCGCCGGCCGTGACCTCCGCGCTGCCCGTCGCCACCGGCGATGGAGAAATCGAGCCGGAGGGCGAGGCGGAGGGAGAGGCAGAGGGGGACGCCGACGGTACGGGTGCCGTCGCCTCTGCCTTCTCCACCGGCCCGGTCGCGCCGTCGTTCACCGGGCCGCCTCCGCTCGTCCGATCGCCCGCCGTGGCGTGCGTCGGCCCGGTGCCGGCGGGCTTGCCCGGCACCCGGATCGGGTCACTCGCCGGGCTCTCCGGCCCGGTCCACCGGGAGCCGGCGATCGCCCGGACCGTGTAGGTCACCTCGCTCCCCGGCTTGGCCCCCGCATCCGTGCAGCTGAACACGGATGCGGGGGCCCGGCAGGCCTCCGCCTGGGCCTTGCCGGTGCGCCGGGTCACCACATAGCCCTCCACGGGGTGCCCGGACGCGAACCGCACCGCCGCCCACTCCACCCGCGGGACCCGGGTGGTGGCCGTGACGCCGGGCTCAGCCATGGTGGGCATCGACGCGGCCGCGAGCGTGCCCCGGCCGTTCGTCAGTTCCACCCGCCAGCTCGCCCATGCGGTGATCCCGCTGCCGACAGCGACAGCCGCGAGAGTCCCGGCCGCGACGGTCAACGCCGCCGTCTGCCGCCTCACCGTGCCACCCGGTCGGCGCGGGCCGAGAAGGCCAGCCGAAAGGTCGCCCGCTGGCAGGCGTCCGCGACCGTGTCCGGCATGGTCACCTCGAACTCTCCGGCCGTCCTCCGCCCACCGGCCGGAACGATCAGCGGCAACCCACCCCGATAGCTCCCGATCACCAGGTTGGCCGGCGTCGGCTTGCATCGCGACTTCGAACTTCCGGTGACCCGGGCGTCCACCTGCCGGATCCGGATCGCGAACGGATACGGGTTCGCGATGGTCACCCGTGTGCGCCGGACGGCGCCCGGATGAAACTGCTCCATCGGGCTCCCGGTCACCGTGAACGCGAACGCGGCGCGTTCGGCGAGGTCGACTTCGGATTCTTCGGTACGCCAACCGGCCGCGACCCACGCACAGGCGAGGGCCGTCCCGGCGGCCGCGATCCGGCGGACCGTCCGCAGTTTCGGGAAGTCAGTCAACACCGCTCCTCCCACTGGCGGTGAGCGGAATACCGAACGTCGCCCCTTGGCACGCCGAGTCCGACTCATTGGTCATCTGGATCGCGTCGAGCAGCAGAAAACTCGCACTGGACCGGGCCGGCACCGGCAGGGACACCGCGCTCCGGCCCCGGGTCGGTGAGACACCACTGTTGACGCAGCCCGCAGCGCGATGAGCGGCGTCCACGGTGACCGGGCCGCTTCCCGCGTGTACTGCGGTGACGACGACCGGAAACGGGTTCGGGTTCTCGACCGTGACCGTGAGGTCGGTCCGTGCCCCCGGGTAGAGCGGCTTGTCCGGGCGTGGGCGGGCGGTCAGTCGCAGGTCGATCGCGGAGGATGCCGTAATGGAGGAGCTGCCGCCACCGGTCAGCCGCCATACCGCCCAGGCGGCCCCGCCGGAGACGACGAGTGTTCCGGCGACCGCCCCCGCGACCAGCGCTCGGCGCTGCGAGAGTGCTTTCAGCACGATCAGGCTCCTATCCGCGAAGGCTACAACGGTGGGAGAGAGCGCCGCGCCCGGCGCTCTCTCCGCGGAATCACGGGATGGCCGGCGGGGGGTTCGGACCAACCGGGCCGCCGGTGGCGGGGGTGGTGCCGCTGTTGGCAGACAGAGCCACGGTGATCGGGAAACTCGCGCCCTGGCAGTCGTCGTGAGCGTTCTCGATCATGCGCAGGGCGCCGGTGTAGTTGATCGCCGAAGTTCCGTTGTTCGCGCCCACCTTGGCAGGCACGACCAGCGTCGCGGCGGCTGGCAGCTGCGCCTGGCTGTTGACCGTCACGTTGGCCGCGAGACAGTTGGCCTCGTTGGTGGAGTTGCCGACGGTGAGGACGATGCCGGTGATCCGGACCGGGAATGGGTTCGGGTTCTCAACGGTGAACGCGACGTCGTTCGTGCTGCCGGGGAAGAAGGCCGGGGTCACGGTCACGTCGTCGCCCGGGCCGGCAGTATTGATGTCCGTGAGAATGAGGCCCTGAGCGCTGCCTGCGGTGGCTGCACCTGAGCCGCCACCGCTCAGGAGCCAGGCTGCGTAGGCTGCTCCGGCTCCGCCGACGGCCACGACAGCGGCGGTAGCGATGGCGGCGGAGCGCTTGGTGAACTTACGCATCGAAATATTCCTCCTGGAACCGGGTCAGCGTGCGGTCACCCCGGAACGAGTCACGAGCGACTACTCGGGGTGCACGTCGTTAATCGGATGTCACCGGGGCCCACAAGGCCTCCCGGCGCTGCGACAAAGATGGCGGACCCGTCCCAAGCCGACGATCGTCCGTACCGTTCACCTGTTGCATGCGAGACGGCGGCGGTTCCGGGCCGTCCCGGCTACCCCGTTCGCGTGAAGCCGGCCGCCGCACCGATCACCGGGCACCGTGGTGAAGATCGATGAAACAGGTCTCCACCAGCATCGATGTCCACGATGCACCGGATGCGCGGGTTGGCAAGCCCGAGCCGGGCTCGGATTGCCGGAAAACCCCCAGGGCGATGGTCGAAACGTGAATCAATCGGCCCCGAAGGCACCGAACCGGAGCAATTCTCGGAACAATTTCCGGCCCGCGGACCCGAATGGGTTAGTTGCCTGACAGCATCATTCCCCTGAAAGAGGCTTGATGCTTATGCCTCTGTCGGCCGCTCGGCCCGGACGAGGAACCTGTGTGCCCGCGCCGTGAATCCGCCCCGGGCCCGGATCGTCGCCGCCAGACGGGCGAGCTCCCGTTCGTACCGCAGCGGGGTGAAGTCTCTGATCTGCCATGGCACCGACCGCAGCTGATGGACCACCGCGGCGATGTCGTGGAACGCGAGGAGCGGATGCTCCTCGCGCACGTCGGTGACCCGCAGCCCGGCCGCGCGCAGCGCGCCGACCGCGACCTCGGCGTCCCACCGGCGCGGATGCGGGGGTGGGGCGCCGAGGGCGGTGTTGAGCTCGGCCAGATCGTCGCTGCCGACCTGCTGGGTGAGCAGAACGCCGCCGGGCTTGAGCAGGCGGGCGATGTCGGCGGCGGGGAGCCGTCCGTGCCGGCTGAGGACGAGATCGAACTCGTCCTCCTCGGACGGCAGCTCGGTCTGCACCGCCACCCCGAACGGAGCGAGCCGTTCGCGGGCGGCGGGGGTGTTGCGGGCCCAGGTCTCCACCGCGACGGTGCGCGGCGGGAGCGGGGCCAGCTCGGCGAGCAGCTCGCCGCCGCCGGTGTCGAGGTCGAGCACGCTGTACGCGCGGCGCACCAGAGGACGGGCCAGGTCGAGGTACGACCAGGACGGCTCGGACGCCACGGCCAGGCCGTCCAGCCAGGCGAATTCCCACCCGGTCATGGAGGCGCCGGTAGCCGCGGCGTTGAGCTCTTCCTCCTGCCGGTTTGTGCGCACGCCTGCGAAGGTAGCCGGGCTTCCTGTCCAGCAGCGACTCGATCCCACCGCCTTTCCAGGACCGGTGCCGGACTGTGGCTGAACGGTTACCTACCTCTCAGTGGCGGACCGGCATGAGGAGTGAGAAATGAGACGCCGATCCCACCGGGCGGACGATCAGCGGGCGGACCGGGCCGTCGAGCTCGAGTTCGAGCTGGCCGGCGGCGCCGGCGTCGAGGGCCTGCAACAGGAACTCCCGGTTGACCGCGACATGCGACTCGGTGTCGGCGGCCCATTCGTCGGCGCCGGCGAACCGCAGCCGGCCGGACGGGTCGAGGCCGAGGACCGACACCGGGTACGGCCGGCCCTCGTGCTCACGGTCGATCACCGGGGCGCCGGCCAGCAGGTCACGCAGCTCGGCCGCGTCGACGGTGACCGTCGAACCGGGCGGCGGGAGCAGCCGGCGGTAGTCCGGGAAGTCCATGTCGACGGGCTTCCCCTCGACGGTCCGGTCGCCGGCCCGGGCGGAGATCAGGCCGCCGGTGAGGTCGACCGTGATCGAGCCGGCCCGGATCCCGTGCAACTCCTCGGCCAGCTGGTACGGCAGGAACAGCCGGGCCGGCGAGCCCTCGACCACGGCCGGGGCGGTCGCCGCGGCCAGCCGGTAACGATCGGTCGCCACCACGGTGACCGCGCCGTCACCGGTCTCGAACAGCACACCGGGCGGGAGCGGGTCGGTCGCGCCCTCGGCGGCGAACAGCACGGCGCCGAGGGCCGCGGACAGGTCGGCGGCGGGCAGGGTGATCCGGGTCATCAGGTTCTCCTCCAGGTCGAGCAGTGTGTGCAGGCGGAGGAGCTCACGCTTGGCGTCGGCGAGACCGGACTCCAGCCGGACCAGGTGGTCGTGCAGCTTCACCCGTACCGCTGAAGGGTCTTGACGGAGGTCTCGCACCGCCGCCGCGATCTCAGCGACCGGCATGCCCACCCGCCGCAGTCCGGCGATGAGCCGGGCGGCCCGGATCTGCTCGGACGTGTACCGGCGGTAGCCGGTCGCGGGATCCACCGCGGCCGGGACCAGCACGCCCGCGCTGTCGTAGAACCGCAGCGCGCTGATGCTCAGACCACTCGCCCGGGCCGCCTCGCCGATGCCCCGCATGTCGCTCCCCACGTCGGTAGACCCTGGTGTCTCGACCTGATCGAGAGTCAAGCCTGCACTATCAGGGTCACCCCGAGAACTGCCATGACCAGCGCGATCGACCCGTCCAGCACCCGCCAGGCGGCGGGCCGGGCGAGCAGCGGGGCGAGCCGCCGCGCGCCGACGCCGAGCGCGGCGAACCAGATCAGGCTGGCCGCCGCCGCGCCGAGACCGAACGCCCAGCGGCTGGCGTGCTGCTGCGCGACCGAGCCGAGCAGCAGCACGGTGTCCAGGTAGACGTGCGGGTTGAGGTAGGTCAGGGCGAGGCAGGTGAGCAGGGTGGCGCGCAGCGTCGCCGGGGCCTGGGCGGCCGGGTCGAGGGCGGCCTGCGGGCGCAGCGCGCGGCGGGCGGCCAGGAACGCGTAGCCGATCAGGAACGCGGCGCCGGCCCATCGGATCGCGGTGATCAGCGCGGGTTGCGCGGTCAGGACCGCGCCGAGGCCGGCGATGCCGGCCGAGATCAGCGCGAGGTCGGAGAGAGCGCAGGTCAAGACCACGGGGAGTACGTGCTCCCGGCGCAACCCTTGGCGCAGGACGAACGCGTTCTGCGCCCCGATGGCGATGATCAGCACGGCGGACGCGACGAACCCGGCGATGGCGGAGGAGAGCATGCCCCGACGCTACGGCCGGTCCTGATGCCGCTCCAGCTAAACATTTTGACGATGGATTAGTTTTGCTTACGTGGATCAGGTGCAGCTGGCGACCTTCCAGGCCGTCGTCGAGCAGGGCAGTTTCGAAGCGGCGGCCCGTGCGTTGCATGTCACACCGTCCGCGGTCAGCCAACGGATCAAGGCGCTCGAGCAGACCGTCGGCCAGGTGCTGGTGCGCCGCGCCAAACCGTGCACGGCCACCACCGCCGGCCAGGGACTGCTGCGCTTCGCCAACCAGGTGACGCTGCTGGAACGCGAGCTCCTGGGCGCCGACAGCGTCCGCATCTCGGTGGTCGTCAACGCCGACTCGCTGGACAGCTGGTTCCTTCCGGTGCTCACGAGCGTGCCCGGGGTGCTCTTCGAGATCCACACCGACGACCAGGAGCACACCACCGAGCTGCTGCGGTCGGGCACCGCGATGGCCGCGGTCACCTCCGAGCACGTGCCGGTGCAGGGCTGCCGGGTGGAGAGACTGGGCGTCATGCGCTATCTCGGGGTGGCCGCGCCAGGCCTCGACGAGTCCGCGCCGACGCTGCTCTACAACCGCAAGGACCGCCTCCAGCACCGGTTCCTCGGCCTGGACCGGGACCCGCCGATCCACTACCTGCCGGCCACCGCCGCCTTCAACCGGGCCCTGCTCATGGGGCTGGGCTGGGGCATGCTCTACGAGCAGGAGGCACGTCCGCACCTGGAGGCCGGCCGTCTCGTCGAGATCCGCCCCGGCCGGCACCTGGACATCCCGCTCCACTGGCAGTGCTGGCGGATCTCCTCCACAGCCCTGGAGACACTGACGGCCGCCGTGCGCACGGCGGCCGCCCAGGCATTGCGATGAGTGTCAGTCGTTGGCGTGCAGAGCGCTGTTCAGCTCGATGCCGGTGCCCTTACGCGACCGGGCCTCCAGCGCGCCGGAGACCGAGTTACGCCAGAACAGGAGATTGCTCACACCCGACAGCTCGATGGCCTTCACCACACGGCCGTCCGGCAGCGCGATCTTCGAAGCGGCGGTGATGTAGGTGCCGGCCTCGATCACGCAGTCGTCGCCGAGCGAGATGCCGACCCCCGCGTTCGCCCCGAGCAGGCTGCGCTCGCCGATCCGCACCTTCTCCTTGCCGCCACCGGACAGCGTGCCCATGATCGACGAGCCGCCGCCGATGTCCGAGCCGTCGCCGACCACCACACCCTGCACGATCCGGCCCTCGACCATCGAGGTGCCGAGCGTGCCGGCGTTGAAGTTGACGAATCCCTCGTGCATCACGGTGGTGCCGGAGGCCAGGTGGGCACCGAGCCGGACCCGGTCGGCGTCGGCGATCCGGACACCCGACGGCACCACGTAGTCGATCATGCGGGGGAACTTGTCCACCCCGTAGACGGCCAGCTGACGGCCCGCCGCGCGCTCCAGGAAGCGCAACTCGTCGACCCGCTCCGCCGGGCACGGGCCGGCCGACGTCCAGGCCACGTTGGCCAGCTTGCCGAAGATGCCGTCCAGATTCACCTCGTTCGGCCGGACCAGCCGGTGCGACAGCAGGTGCAGGCGCAGGTAGGCGTCCGACGCGTCGGCGATCGGGTCGGCCAGCGACTTGACCAGCACCCGCACCTCGACGGTGCTCAGGCCGGGCAGCAGTTTCGGGCCGGTCTGCCCGGCCGGGAGAACCGGCAGCTCGGCCGGCTCCTCACCGAGGCCCAGGTATCCCGCGGGGAACCAGGTGTCGAGAACCTGCCCCTCGGCGGTCACAGTGGCGAGGCCGATGCCCCAGGCGGGCGAGGTCGAGATCGCGGTTTCCACGAACCGAACCCTACCGGACCCTCAATGAGTGATCAGCGGGCTCGTCGGCCCCCGGTATGGTGCGCACATGGCCAACCCGCTTACCCCGGACGTGCTGGTCGATCCGGTGGTGCTGACCCGTGCCCTGGTCGACGTCGAGTCCGTGTCCCGCGACGAGAAGGCGATCGCCGACTGCGTCGAGGACGTCCTCCACAAAGCCGGCCACCTCAGCGTCCGCCGGGTCGGCAACACGGTGATGGCGCGTACCAGGCTGGGCCGCGAACAGCGGGTGATCCTCGCCGGTCACCTCGACACCGTCCCGATCAACGGGAACCTGCCGTCCACCGTCGTCGACGACCTGATCTACGGCTGCGGAACCGCCGACATGAAGGGCGGCGTCGCGCTCGCCCTGCACCTGGCAGTCACCCTGCCCGACCCGCGGTACGACGTGACCTACCTGTTCTACGAGTCCGAGGAGATCGAGTCCGAGTTCAACGGGCTCAACCTGGTCGCCCGGGAACACCCCAAGTGGCTGCGGGCCGACTTCGCGGTGCTGCTCGAGCCCACGTTCGGCGCGGTCGAGGCCGGCTGCCAGGGCACCATGCGGGTCGAGGTGCGGACCAAGGGGCGGCGGGCGCACACGGCCCGGGCCTGGCGTGGGGTCAACGCCATCCACGCGGCCGGTGAGGTGCTGCGGCGGCTGGAGGCGTACCACCCCCGGACCGTCACGATCGACGGCTGCACGTACCGGGAAGGCTTGAGTGCCGTCCGGATCGCCGGCGGCGTCGCCGGCAACGTGGTGCCCGACGAGTGCGTGGTCGAGGTCAACCTGCGGTTCGCGCCGGACCGTTCGGAGAAGCAGGCGGCCGACCACCTGCGGGAGGTCTTCAAGGGGTTCGACGTGACCGTCACCGACTCGGCCCCGGGCGCGCTGCCCGGTCTCGACGCGGCGCCGGCCCGTGAGTTCCTCGCCGCCATCGGCATCGAACCGGCCGCCAAACTGGGCTGGACCGATGTGGCCCGGTTCGCGGCGCTCGGCATCCCGGCGCTCAACTACGGGCCGGGCGACCCGGCCCTCGCCCACGCGCCGGACGAGCACGTCGAGATCGGCAAGATCCGCGACGGGGCGGCCACCCTCTACCGGTGGCTGGCGCCCTAATACTCGACCGTGACCCGGCCGATCGCGCGCTGCGGCGGCGGGATCTCCATCGTCGCCTCCGGATCGACCGCCGGTTCCGGGTCACGGCCCGCGAAAGCGGCGCGCCGTTCCTCCAGCACCAGGCGGATCCGGCGCTGGATCCTGAGGCGTTCGTGTCGATTCGTCACGGTGGTCGCTCCTTCGCGGGGAGCCCGGTGATGCCAGGTCGGTAACTGTACAGACGCGTCAGGGCTACTGTCGGTTGTCTCAATCTGGCAAAAAGGTCTGCGGGTCGCAATCCTCTTACCGAAACGCAGCCGGTTATTCACCAGGTACTGACCGTCCGCACTACCTTTGTGGCATGACGGAGAGCACCAACGGGCGACAGGCGGGGCCGGAGCGTCATCGTGGAGCCGTCACGTTGCGCCGTGACGCCATCCCGCCGAGCACGGCCGATCAGAAACTGCTCGACTCCCACAATCGGGAGGAGTGGAAGACCAAGGACGCCTGGCGGGCGCTGCGGATCCTCTCCGAGTTCGTCGAGGGTTTCGACACGCTCGCCGACCTGCCGCGGGCGGTCAGCGTCTTCGGCTCGGCCCGCAGCGCCGCCGACAGCTTCGAGTGCGAGCTGGCCGAGAACCTCGGGGCCGCCCTCGCCGAGGCCGGCTACGCGGTGATCACCGGCGGCGGTCCCGGCGTCATGGAGGCGGCCAACAAGGGCGCCACCGACGCCGGCGGCATGTCCGTCGGGCTCGGCATCGAGCTCCCCTTCGAGCAGGGCCTCAACGACTGGGTCGACATCGGCATCGACTTCCGCTACTTCTTCGTCCGCAAGACCATGTTCGTGAAGTACGCGCAGGCGTTCGTGGTCCTGCCCGGTGGCTTCGGCACCCTCGACGAGCTGTTCGAGGCGATCACCCTGGTCCAGACCAAGAAGGTCACCCGCTTCCCGGTGATCCTGATGGGCACCGAATATTGGGGCGGCCTTCTCGACTGGATGAAGCGCCGGATGCTCGACGAAGGCAAGATCAGTGCCATGGATCTCGATCTCATCCAGGTCACCGACGACGTCGCCGAAGCCGTCCGCATCATCACCGACGCCGACCCCTCCGGGCAGCAGTGACGTGGCCGCGATCTGCGTCTTCTGCGCCTCCTCGACCACCCTCGAACAACGCTGGCTCGACCTCGCCGCGGAGACCGGCCGGGTGCTGGCCCAGCGCGGCCACACCCTGGTCTCCGGCGGCGGCCGGGTCGGCATGATGGGCGCCGTCACCGACGGCGCCCGCTCGGCCGGCGGTCACACCCTCGGCATCATCCCGCAGTGCCTGGTCGACCTCGAAGTCGCCGACCAGGACTCGGCCGAACTCGTGATCACCGACGACATGGCCGCCCGCAAGACCGTGATGATCGACCGGTCGGACGCGTTCATCACCCTGCCCGGCGGCCTCGGCACCCTCGACGAGCTCTTCGAGGTCTGGACCACGTCCACCCTCGACGTGCACCGCAAGCCGATCGTCCTGCTCGACCCGGACGGCTTCTACGACGGACTGACCCGCTGGCTCGGCACCCTCGTCGACCAGAAGTTCGTCCGCCCGGCCGCGATGGACATGCTGCTCACCGCGCGTACCGTCGCCGAAGCCGTCGACCTCACCGAGTCGGCTCTCGCCGCCGGTTAGAGACCGTTCCCGTTGTGGGCGGCGGCTGGCGGGAGATCAGAGACCGCGAGCCGTCGCTCACCGTTCTTTCCGGTGGTGGATTCCCGTTGTGAGCGACGGCTCGCGGGCCGGGGCTGGGCCCGGCTCAACGGTGGTTCCGCATCGGCCGTTCGGTGTGATTCCGGCGGGGCTGCCCTTCCTGGCCCGGAATAACGTCATACCGGCGTGCTCTCATAGATGCCGTGAGCACGCCGGTTTCCCTTCCCCCCGTGCGCCGGCCCACCTATCGCCTGGTCCGTCGCCCCCGCCCGGTGGTGCCCGCGCTGCCGGCCGACCCGGTCCAGCGCCGGGTCACCGGGCACACCTCCGGTCCGCTCCTGGTCATCGGCGGTCCCGGCACGGGCAAGACGTCGGTGCTGGTCGAGTCGGTCGCCGCCCGGATCGCCGAGGGCACCGACCCGGAGCGCATCCTGATCCTCACCTTCGGTCGGCGCAGCGCAGCCGCCCTCCGCGACCGCATCGAGGCCCGGATCGCCGACGACCCCGGCCGGATCGTCCACGAGCCGCTGGTGCGCACCTTCCACGCCTACGCGTTCGGGCTGCTCCGCCGGGCCGCCGCCGAGCGCGGTGAGCCGTCCCCGCGCCTGCTCACCGGGCCCGAGCAGGACCTGATCATTCGTGAGCTGCTCGCTGTCGTCGCCGACCCGGAGGCGCCCGACGGGATCGGCTGGCCGGAGGCGCTGCGCCCGGCCCTGCCCACGAGAGCCTTCGCCCAGCAGCTGCGCGACCTGATGCAGCGTGCCGCCGAGCGTGGTGTCGGCCCGGTCGAGCTGGCCCGCCTCGGCGAGCGCCTGGGCCGCGACGACTGGCCGGCCGCCGCCCGTTTCCTCCGGGAGTATGTGGCGGTGCTGGCCCTCCGCGACGTCACCACCCGCGGTTCCACCGCCTACGACCCGGCCGAGCTGGTCCGTGCCGCCTCGGGCCTGCTGGCCGACGAGCCCGACCTGCTGGAGGCCGAGCGCCGCCGCCTGGACCACGTCTACGTCGACGAGCTGGCCGAGACCGACCCGGCCCAGGTGGACCTCCTGGCCCAGGTCGCGGGCGGCGGCAAGCCTCTGGTCGCGTTCGCCGACCCGGACTCGTCGATCTTCGGGTTCCGGGGCGCCGACCCGGCCGTGGTCACCGCTTTCCCGCCCCGGTTCCGATCGGTCTCCGGCGCCCCGGCCGAAACCGTCGTCCTGCACACCAACTACCGGGCCGCCCCGCCGCTGCTGGTCGCCACCACCCGGGTGACCCGTCGGATGCGCGGCCCGATGGCCCACCGCCTGATGTATCCGCCCGCGCCCCCGGCCTCTCCCGCGCCCGAGCCCTCTCCCGCGCCCGCGGTGCCGGCCTCTCCCGCGGCGGCGAAATCGCCGGCTGACGGCGAGGTGGATTTTGGGCCGGTGCCGGCGGCCATCGTGCGGACATTTCGGTCAACTGCTGCGGAGACCGCCTATGTCGCGCACGCCCTCCGGGAGGCGCATCTGCTGCATGGCGTGCCCTGGTCGCGGATGGCGGTGCTGATGCGGTCGACGACGCTCCAGCAGCCGTCGGTGCAGCGGGCGCTGGCCGCCGCCGGCGTGCCGACGATCATCCACGCCGAGGATCTGCCGTTGCATCTCCAGCCGGCGGTCGCGCCGTTCCTGCTGTTGCTGCGCTGCGCGGTCGACCCCGCCGCGCTGAACGAGGAGGCGGCCGTCGCGCTGCTGCACTCGCCGCTGGGTGGGGCCGACCCGCTGGCCGAGCGGCGGCTCCGGCAGGGGCTGCGGGCGCTGGCGATCAGTGCCGGTGACCGGCGGCCGTCCGGTGAGCTGCTGGTCGACGCGGTGCGTGATCCGGCCGGGCTCGACCTGGTGGAGCGGCGCTGGGCCCGTCCGGCGCAGACCGTCGCCCGGCTGCTGACCGTCGCCCGGGAGGCGGCCGCCGAGGCCGGCGCGTCGGCCGAGCAGGTGCTCTGGACGGTCTGGCGGGAGAGCGGCCTGCACGACAGGTGGTATGCGATGAGCACCGGGAACACCCCGATGCCGGACCAGCGTGACTCGGCCCGGGCCCGGGAGTGGCGGTCCGAGGCGGCCGACCGTGACCTGGACGCGATGGTGGTCCTCTTCGACGCCGCGGCCCGGTTCGTGGACCGGCTGCCGGGCGCCGGTGTCTCGGTCTTCCTGGATCACGTGCTCGGTCAGGAGTTGCCCGCCGACTCGATCGCTCCGAGCGCCGACCGCGGCGAGGCGGTCCGCCTGCTCACCGCCCACGCGGCGAAGGGCCTGGAGTGGGACGTCGTGATCCTCGCCGGCGTCCAGGAGGGCATCTGGCCCGACCTGCGGCTCCGCGGCAGCCTGCTCGGTTCGGAACGCCTGGTCGACGTGCTGGCCGGCCGCCCGGCGACGGGTCCGGAGGCGATTCTCGGCGAGACTTCGGCGCTGCTCGACGAGGAGCGGCGGCTGTTCTACGTGGCCACCACCCGGGCCCGGCGTCGTCTGGTGGTCACCGCGGTGGCGTCGGCGAGCGTCGGTGGTTCGGTGGGCGAGGAGCAGCCCAGCCGTTTCCTCACCGAGCTCGCCACCCCGAGGCGCGGCCCGGGCGGTGAGCTCCCACCGGGCCCACCGCGACCCGACCCCTGGGACACCGGGCCACCCGACACCCCCACCGATCCCACCGGCGGCGGGGCGGCCGAAGACAAGGACCCGCCGGGTGAAGCCGCGATGCCGGGCGAAACTGCGCTGCCGGGCGAAGACGTGGCGCCACGCCAGATCGCGGCGCCGGGCCGAACCGCCGAGCCAGGCAGGCAGGACGGTGCAGGCGCCGGCGACCCCGAGTCACAGGCGCAGGTCCGCCAGCCGCAGGTGGGGGACCGCGAGCCGCAGGCGGGGGAGCGCGAGCCGGCGAGCGACGACCAGATGGACGGGGAGGTGGAGCTTCCGGTCGGGCGGCCGCCCCGTGCCCTCACCCTGGCCTCGCTGGTCGCCGAGTTGCGTACCGTCGTGGTGGGAAGTGCCGAAACGCCCAGCCGCCGGCGCGCTGCGGCGGCCGAGCTCGCACGCCTCGCGGCCGCGGGGGTGCCGGGAGCGCATCCGGACGAGTGGTGGGGCCTGCGACCGCTGTCCGATGACCGGCCGCTCGTCGACGAGGGCGAGCCGGTGAAGGTCACCCCGTCGTCGATGGAGAGCGCCCTGCGATGCAGTCTGCGCTGGCTGCTGGAACGACACGGGGGCGCGGCGCCGGCCGGCCCGGCGCAGGGGATCGGCAACCTGGTGCACGCCGCGGCGATGCTGGCCGAGGACGCGAACGCGGACCGGGAGAAGCTGGTCGAGTACGTGTCGGCCCGTTTCGACTCGATCGAGCTGGCCGCCCAGTGGCTGGCCGGCCCGGAACACGAGCGCGCCCAGGCGATGGTGGACAAGTTGTTGCGCTGGCTGGCGGTGAACCCGCGACGGCTGCTGGCGATCGAGCACGAGTTCACGGTGCGGCTGGAGGACGAGCGCAACCCGATCCAGCTGACCGGCCGGGTGGACCGGTTGGAGGTGGACGAGGAGGGCCGCCTCGTGGTGATCGACCTGAAGACGGGCAAGACGACCGCCGTGTCGGCGTCCGACGTGGCGGAGAACGCGCAGCTCGGTGGCTATCAGGCGGCGATCGACGCGGGCGCGTTCGCGGATTTCGGCACGGACAGCGGTGGTGCGGCGCTGGTGCAGCTGGGGCCGGGCAAGGACGCCCGGGAGCAGATGCAGGTGCCGTTGACCGACGCGCCCGATCCGGGCTGGGCGGACGGCATGGTGCGCCGGACCGCGGCGGCGATGGCGGCGTCCACGTTCTCCGCGGTGGCCAACAGCAGGTGCCGGGTCTGCCCGGTACGAACCAGTTGCCCGATCTCCGGCAAGGGCCGGCAGGTAGTCGAGCCGAACGGACCGGATCAGGACTGATGACCCAGCCGACGTTGTTCGCCGAGGGCCCGCAGCCCCGCCGCCAGGTCCGGTCCGGCCCCCGGTTCACGCCGCGTGAGCTGGCCCGGATGCTGCAACTGCCGGAGCCGACGGCCGAGCAGGAGGCGATCATTGCGGCGCCGGTGGAGCCGCTGCTGGTGGTGGCGGGCGCCGGTTCGGGCAAGACCGAGACGATGGCGTCGCGGGTGGTGTGGCTGGTCGCGAACGGATACGCGCATCCGGGCGAGATCCTGGGTCTCACGTTCACCCGGAAGGCGGCGGGGGAGCTGGCGCACCGGGTCCGGACCCGGCTGGGGCAGCTGAGCCGCCGGCTGGGCCGGGACGAGGCGCTCGCCGGTGAGCCGACCATTTCGACCTATCACGCGTACGCCGCCCGGGTGGTCACCGAGCACGGCCTGCGTGCCGGGTTCGAGCCGTCCGCCCGCCTGCTGACCGAGGCGGCCCGCTGGCAGATCGTCGACTCGCTGGTCCGCACGTACACCGGCGAGATGACCGGGCTGAACCGCGCGCCCGGCACGGTCACCGACGACGTGCTGGCGCTGGCCGCCGAGCTGGCCGAGCACCTGGTCGGCCCGGACGATCTGGCCGCGTGGACCGGGCGGTTCTTCGCCGACGTCCAGGAGTATCCGGGCCGGGTCTACAAGGACGTCTCGGAGATGCTGCGCCGCCAGCAGAACAGGCTCACCCTGCTGCCCCTGGTCCGCCTCTACGAGCAGCGCAAACTCGACCTGGAGGCGATGGACTTCGGTGACCAGATGGCCCGTGCCGCGCTGGTGGCCCGGGACCATCCGGAGGTCGGCGCGATCGAGCGGGGCCGGTTCCGGATCGTGCTGCTCGACGAGTACCAGGACACCAGCCACGCCCAGGTGACGATGCTGAACAACCTGTTCGGCGGGGGGCACCCGGTGACCGCGGTCGGTGACCCGTGCCAGTCGATCTACGGCTGGCGGGGCGCGTCGGCGGGGACGCTGGAGCGGTTCCCGGAGGAGTTCGTCGACTCGGCGGGCCACCCGTCGTGGGTGCGCACGCTGACCCGGAGCTGGCGCAACCGCCCGGAGATCCTGCGGGTGGCGAACACCGTGTCGGCGCCACTGCGCGCGCAGGTGCACCAGTTGCGGGCGGCGGACCGGACGGCGGAGGCGGTCGGCGGCCGGACCGTGACGTGTGCGCTGCTTCCGACGTACGCGGACGAGGCGAACTGGATCGCCGATTCGATGCTGACCGCGTGGCGCCTGGTCGCCGGGATGCCGTCGGCGCCGCCGGGGGAGATCCCGCTGGAGCGCCGTCCGACGAGCGCGGTCCTGGTCCGGGTGCGCAGCCAGATCCCGGTGATCGAGGAGGCGCTGCGGGCGCGGGGCCTGCCGGTCGAGGTGGTCGGCCTGGGTGGGCTGCTGGACACCCCGGAGGTCCGCGATGTGGTGTGCACGTTGCGGGTGCTGGCCGACCCGACCGACGGCGCGTCGCTGTTGCGGCTGCTCACCGGCGCGCGCTGGCGGATCGGCCCGCGTGATCTGGTAGCCCTGCACCGGCGGTCGCGGGTGATCGCCAACGCCCGGGTGGCGGCGTCGGGCCGTTCGGCGGCCGACCCGGAGCAGGTGAACACGGACCGGCTGGACGACGCGACCCTGGTCGAGGCGATGGCCGACCTGGGCGCGCCGAACCACTACTCGCCGGAGGGCCACCGGCGCCTCCAGGAGTACGGCCGGGAGCTGGCCGCACTGCGCCGCCGCCTGGATCAGCCGCTGCCCGACCTGCTCGCCGACATCGAGCGCACGATCGGCCTGGACGTGGAGGTGGCGGTGCGCGGCTGGGCGGCCGGGGACGCCGGCCTGGCCCGCGGCCACCTGGACGCGCTCGGTGAGGCGGCGACTCGTTACGGCGCCGAGAACGAGTCGGGCACCCTGGCCGGTTTCCTGGCCTTCCTGGCCGCGGCCGAGGAGGAGGAGCGTGGCCTGGAGCCGGGCCAGGTCGACGTGGTCGAGGGGGCCGTGCAGATCCTGACCGCGCACGCGGCGAAGGGCCTGGAGTGGGACGTGGTGTCGGCGGCCGGCCTGTGCCGGGGTGTCTGGCCCGGTCTGGCCCGCGCCTCCGACCACTACCTGGGCGGCATCGGGGTGCTGCCGTTCCCGTTGCGCGGCGACTCGTCGGGTCTGCCGGTCCTGGACCTGTCGGACGCCATGGAGCAGAAGGACGTGGCGGGCGCGGTGACCGCTTTCGGCCGTGCCTGGCGGGAACACGACGAACGCGAGGAGCGCCGCCTCGCCTACGTCGCGGTGACCCGGCCGCGCCGGCTGCTGCTGTGTTCCGGCTACTGGTGGGGTGACGGCGTGAAGCGGCCGCGCGGTCCGTCGGTCTTCCTCGACGAGATCCGCCAGACCTGTGCGGACGGCGCCGGGGTGGTCGATGTGTGGACGCCGGAGCCGGCGCCCGGCGACACGAATCCGAGCGATCAGGTGGTGGCGACGGCCGAGTGGCCGGCCGACCCGCTGGGCCTGCGCCGTCCGGCGATGGCGGTGGCGGCCGACCTGATCCGCCGCATGATCGAGAATCCGGACGCGTCCGCGGCCGAGGCGTTCGCCGACCTGGCTGCCGCGGATCCGCAGGTGGCGGCACGGGCCGGCCTCGCGGCCGATCTGGTCGGCCTGGCCGGTCCGGGCGAGGTCCCCGACGGCGCCGGTTGGTCCAAACCCCTTCCGGCGGTACGGGTGACCGCCCCGCCCCCTGACTCCCCGCCGCCATCGGTCCCGCTCCCACGCCAGCCGGACGAGCGGGATCGAGACGAGGTGCCGGATCTGGCCGGGGCGCCGGATCGGGACGGGCTGCTGGCCGCGGCCGAGGCGGCGGACCGGGCGGCGGCCGGCGAGGATCCGGACATCGCCCGCTGGCGCCGGGAGGCGCGTCTGCTGCTGGCCGAGCGGGCGGAACGGGCCCGCAAGGACGGCCCGATCGAGGTGACGGTTCCGGCGCACCTGTCGGTCTCACAGCTCGTGGTGCTGCGCCGCGACCCGCAGTCTCTGGCCCGTTCGTTGCGCCGCCCGCTGCCGCACCGCCCGGCGCCGCAGGCCCGTCGCGGCACCGCCTTCCACGCCTGGCTGGAGCAGCGGTTCGGCGCGGTCCGGCTGCTCGACATCGACGACCTGCCGGGGGCGGCGGACGAGGGCGCGGCCGACGACGCCGAACTGGCCGCGTTGCAGGAGGCGTTTCTGACCGGCGAGTGGGCGGAACGGACGCCGATCGAGGTGGAGGTGCCGTTCGCGACGACCATCGCCGGGGTGGTGGTGCGCGGGCGGATGGACGCGGTCTACGCCGACCCGGACGGCCGGTTCGACGTGATCGACTGGAAGACCGGCCGCCGCCCGTCCGGCGTGGAGGCGGAGGCGGCGGCGGTTCAGCTGTCGGCGTACCGGATCGCCTGGGCGTCGCTGGCCGGGGTGCCGGTGCGCAAGGTCCGGGCCGGTTTCCACTACGTCCGCGAGCAGGTCACGGTCCGCCCGGCCGACCTGATGGACGTCACCGAACTGGCCACCCTGATCGAGGACATCCCCCAGTGAGAACCAGCCCGGATTCACATGGCGGAGGCGAGGAGATGGAGCAGGGCGGTGGCGTAGGCCTCCTCGGCGGTGCCGGCGGTGAACGCCTGCTCACGGCCGAGCAGCTCGGTCCGTACCGTATGGGTGTCGTGATCTTTGTGAAGTGACCGGAACGTGCCGCCGAGCAGCTCGCGCAGCTGGTCCTCGCGGGGCAGCCACAGTGCTTCGTCGAGATCGACGTCGTCGAGCGCCCATTCGGTGGTTCCGTTGAAGCCGATGATTCGCCCCTCCGGGCGATCGTGCACCTGGATCGTCATGTTGCTGAGGACGAAGACCTCGTCGTCGAGGTCCCGGTCCGGAACTGTGAAACGGTCGCCGAGCTGCGGCTTCCACATCAGTCCCGCGGTCTTGAGCTGCCATGCGACTTCTACGCCGAGCACCTCCCGGCCTCCTTCTCCGTGCTAGGCTCCTCAGCGTTGTCAGTTTGGTTCCCAAGTACTCAGGAGCGCCTGTGGGGAAGTCTGCCCCAGGCGCTCTTTGTCGTAACCCGGGTTGCTCCGGTCGGGCGATCAGTACGGCGACACGAGACCCACAGAATGCGGGTCTTATTACCTCGTTCCCGTCCATAATGGTCGGGAGCGATCGATCGTCGAGGAGACGAGCATGGTTACCGGTGTTGTGAAGTGGTTCAACGCGGACAAGGGCTTCGGGTTCATCACCCCGGACGACGGCGGCGCCGACGTCTTCGCCCACTTCTCCGCGATCCAGATGTCCGGTTACCGGGCCCTGGAGGAGAACCAGCGGGTCGAGTTCGAGGTGACCCAGGGCCAGAAGGGCCCGCAGGCCGCCAACATCCGCGCCCTCTGATTCACTTCTGAGTTTCGGCCGCCTCGTGTGGCCGGGCAGCTGTGAACCGAGAGTGTGAGGTTCGGGCGTGTAATGCGCCCGAACCCTCCCACGCTCAGCATTCGGTGCCGCACCCGACGGGTGCGGCACCGTTCGTTTGCGGGGTATGGAGAAGGCTCCCGGCGCGCCGGGAGCCTTCAGTGATCGGTATCGGTCAGACGGATGCGGCGGGACTGGGCAGCGGCGCGGTGCCGCCGAGGTGCGCCGGCAGCCACCAGCGGTCGTCCGGCCCGGCCGGCTGGTCGGGGTAGGCCCGCTGAACCGAGTCGAGCAGCACGGCCAGCCGCTCCTTCAGCGTCGCGGTGAGCGACTCCGGCGTCGAATCCTCGGCCACCGGGATCGGCTCGCCGATCTTGATGATGACCGGCACGTGCCGCTTGGTCAGCTCCTTCTTACGGCCCTTGGTCCAGAGCCGGTGCGGCCCCCACACGGCCATCGGGATCAGCGGGACCGAGGCCTCCTGGGCCATCCGGGCCGCGCCCGATTTCAGCGCCTTGATGGTGAACGACTCGCTGATCGTGGCCTCCGGGAAGACGCCGACGATCTCGCCGCTCTTCAGCGAGTCGATGGCGTGCTTGAACGCGGCGGTGCCGGCCTTGCGGTCGACCGGGATGTGCCGCATGCCGCGCATCAGCGGGCCACTGATCTTGTGGTCGAAGACCTGCTTCTTGGCCATGAACCGGACCAGGCGCTTGGCCGGCTGGGCGCCGTAGCCGCAGTAGATGAAGTCCAGGTAGCTGGAGTGGTTACTGGCCAGGATCGCCCCGCCGCTGGAGGGGATGTGCTCGGCGCCCTCCACGACGATCTTGTTGTCGAGGACGAGGAACATCGTCTTGGCCAGGGCGACGACCGGGGGATACACCAGTTCCATGGCAGCACGGTAGCCGAAGTTTCTGGGAACGGCGCGGGGCGGATGCACAATTCCGGCGGGCATACCGGCTCGTGGGACCGCGTGGGCGTCCCGGCGGTCACGGCGCTCGTGGTGTTCACTGGTGTGTATGTCCGAGCCGAAGCCACCGCCGCCCGTCTGGGAGCGGCCGGGCGGGCCGTGGTCGTCGGGGATGGTGACCGCTTATCGCGTACCGGACGATGATCCGCGACCGGCGGCGGAGCCCGAGCCGCCCGGCCCCGACGGACCCGATCGGCGCCGGCGGCAGTTGATGATCTTCGGCGGGGTGGCCGGGGTGATCCTCGCGGCCGGGCTTGCGGTCCTGCTCGTGGTGATCCTCGGCGGCGACGGCGACCCGTTCGGGGAGAAAGCGGCGCCACCTGCCGATCTGCGGCCGCCGCTGGCGCAGGCCTGTCCGGCACCGACCGTCTCGCCGGGCGCCGCGAGCGCCGCGCCGAGCGCTCCGGCGCCGGCGCCGGCCGACGGCGAGCGCACCTCCGATCCGGAGGCCGGCATCACCTACAAGCGGTACGGCGCGCCCTGGGTCACCTGGACCGACGTGTGGAACGCGGGCACCCTGCAGGTGCCGTACCGGGTCGGGCAGCACTTCGTGACCGAGATCTATCAGGGTGGGCAGTACCACGCGTCGATCCTGTCGGCGGCGGTCCCGGCGGCCGACAACGACGCCGTGTCGCTCGATCTGGAGTGTGTCGGCCGGCAGGTCGTGGCGGACGTGCGGGCCGGTTACTACCCGCAGCCGAACAGCATGGAGCCGATCCGCGACGAGGTGACGACGCTCGGCGGGCTGCCGGCCTGGGTGAGCGAGTTCCGGCTCAGCTTCCGGGAACCGGGTCTGACCGCCACCTCGGAGCTCTCCGCGGTGGCGGTCATCGACGTCGGCAAACCGACGGCGGCGATCCTCTACGTCTCGATCCCGGACACCCACCGCCAATTCGACGACGTGGTGGACGAGGTCCTGGCCTCGGTCCGGCCGATCTAGTTTCCGGTCAGGCCCCAGCGTCGGCGCAGGGCGCCGTCGGCGGCGTTGAAGAACTGGTCGACCAAGATCCCGATGATCAAAACCACGATGATGTACGAGAGGACGGCCACCGCGTCGTTCAGGTCACGGGAGGTCTGCATCCGGACGCCGATGGACACCGTGCCCGGCACGATGACCAGCAGCTCACCGGCCATCAGGCTGCGCCAGGAGAACGCCCAGCCCTGCTTGAGCCCGGAGACGAAGGACGGCAGCGAGGCGGGCAGGATCAGGTGCCGGTATTTCGCGATGCCCCGCATGCCCATCACCTGGCCGACCCGCAGCCAGGTCCGCGGCACGTAGTCGATGCCGCTGATCAGGCCGTTCGCCACCGACGGCGCGGCGCCGATGACGACCACGAAGAGGATCGCCTCCTCGCCGAGCTGGAAGAGCAGGATGGCGAGCGGGAACCACATGATCGACGGCATGGTCTGCAGGCCGGTGATCAGCGAGCCGATCGCTGCCCGCAGCGGCCGGAACTGGGAGACCGCCGCGCCGATGATCGTGCCGATCGCCACGGCGAGGGCGAAACCGGTGAGCGCCCGGGTCATGGTCAGCTGGACGCCGTCCCAGAACTTCGGTTCGGTGATCAGCTCGCCGAGCTCGGCGAAGACGTCGGCCGGTGGCGGGAACACGTAGACCGGCCGCCACTCGGACAGGTAGACGAGCTGCCACGCGCCGATGACGATCGCGATCGCCAGCAGCTTGGGCCAGGTGCTCGCCCAGATCCTCTTGCCGAGGTTGCCCTTCTCCTTCTTCGGCCCGAGCTCGAGGGCGTCGAGGCCGCTGACCCGCTCGGCGGCCTGGTCCGCCCGGTCGAGGGGCGCCAGGGTGGCCAGCGCGTCGCCGGGTGGGGCGTCGTTGATCGAGGTGTCAGTTTCCATGGCGGGCGACCTCCGCGCGGAGCCGGTCGGTGATCTCGGCGGCCTGGCCGGAGACCTCGGGGGAGTCGATGCGCCGTGGGCGCGCGTGATCGATCTTGAAGTCCTCGATGACCCGGCCGGGCCGGCTGCTCAGCAGGATCACCCGGTCGCCGAGGCGGACCGCCTCACGCACGTTGTGGGTGACGAAGAGAACGGTGAGCTCCTGCTCGCGCCAGATCCGCTCCAGCTCGTCGTGCAGGATGTCCCGGGTCATCGCGTCGAGCGCGCCGAACGGCTCGTCCATCAGCAGGACGTCGGCGTTCTGAGCGAGTGCGCGGGCCAGTGCGACCCGCTGCCGCATGCCGCCGGAGAGCTCGTGCGGCCGCTTGTCGCCGAAACCGGCCAGCCGGACGATCTCGAGCAGCTCCTGGGCCCGGGTCCGGCGCTCGGAACGGCCCACACCCTGGAGTTTCAGGGGTAGCTCGACGTTGGCGGCCACCGAGAGCCAGGGGAAGAGGGCGGCCTCCTGGAACATCAGCGCGACGTGCCGCCCGCCGATGTCCAGGGTGCCGCTGGTGATCTTGTCGAGGCCGGCGACCAGCGAGAGCAGGGTGCTCTTGCCGCAGCCGGAGGCGCCGAGGAGGCAGACGAACTCCCCCTTGTCGACGTCGAGTGAGACGTGGTCGAGGGCGAGCAGAGTGTTGCTCCCCGAACCGTACTGCTTGGTCACATCGTCGATCCGGACAACCGTGCTCATACTCGCCCCTCCCACCTTGAGGTTTAGATCTTCTTCAAAGAAAGGCTGGATCAGGCCGCGGTGTCGCTGACCTCGGCCTGGCCGTCCGCCACCAGCAGTTGGTTCAGCAGCGTCAGGTCGTAGATGCCCTTCAGGTCCACCGGGTCGAGCAGGCCTACCTCCTCCGCGTGCTTGGCGCTGGTGAACAGCGACGACGCGATCGGGTCGTAGGTGAACTTGAGGTTGGCGAACGCGGCGGTGAGGATCTCGTCCTTCAGCGGCTTGCTGGTGAGCGCCTCGATCTGGGCGTTCGCGGCCTTCTGCGCGCCGGCGTTGTCGTCCTTGATGAACTTGACCGCGGCGATGTGGCCCTGGAGCAGCTTCTTGACCGTGCCCGGGTAGTCCTTCAGGAACTTCTGGCTGACGATCAGGTGGGTGGTCACGAAGTCCTGGTTCGGCCACAGCGTCTTCTCGTCGACCAGGACCTTGGCCTTGGACTCGAGGATCAGCTTGCTGTAGTTGGGCTCCGGCACCCAGGCGCCGTCGATGGTGCCCTGCGCGAACGCCTGGACCGCGGTCGCGTTGTCCTGCGGCAGGATCGAGACGTCACCGCCGCCGCTGGTGTCGGCGTTCAGGCCGTTCGACTTCAGCCAGGCGCGCAGCGCGACGTCCTGGGTGTTGCCGAGCTGCGGGGTGGCGATCTTCTTGCCCTTGAGGTCGGCCGGGGTGTTGATGCCCTCCTTGACGACCAGGCCGGCGCCGCCCGAGGTGCTGCCCGCGATGATCTTCAGCGCCTGGCCCTTGGACTTGGACCAGCCGTTGATCGCCGGGTTCGGGCCGATGTAGGTGGCGTCGATCGCGCCGGAGAGCAGCGCCTCGATCGCGGCCGGGCCGGCGTTGAAGGTGGTCGCCTCCAGCTTGGTGCTGCCCAGCTTCTCGGCGAAGATGCCCTTGTTCACGCCGACCAGGGCCGGGGCGTGGGTGATGTTCGGGAAGTAGCCGAGCTTGATGGCGGGGGCCTCGGCGGCGTTACCGGCGGCGGCTTCGGCGGCGGTCTTCTCTTCCTCCTTGGAGCCGCAGGCGGCCAGCGCGGTCGTGGCCACCAGAGCAGCCGAGGCAAGGGCGAGCGCACGTATGGTGCGGGAGCTCATGCTCACTCCTAATTTCGTTTCACTGAGGTGTTGGAGAGTTCGGCCAGGGTCTTGTGGTCGACCACGCCCTCGATGGCCGCCTCGACGGCGACCCACACGTCGTGCAGCGCCGTCGCTGCCCCGTGGTAGACGGCCGTCGACGTGGGCAGCCCCCGGACCGTGGTGAGGGCACCCCCGACGGCGCGAACCACATCGCCGACGGTGATCTCCTCGGCCGGGCGGGCCAGTGCGTACCCGCCGTCCACGCCACGATGGCTGTGCAGCAGCCCGGCGCGGCGCAGATCGAGCAGGATCCCCTGTAGAAAGCTGAGCGGGATGTCCTGGACTGCGGCCAGCCCGGCCGCCTTGACCAGGCGTGGGTGCTCGGCGGTGACCGCCAGCATCGCGCGTACGGCGTAGTCCGTGCGAGCCGAGACATACACGCCGCGCTCCTCCTCCCGCCGATACTTCGGTTTCCCTATCTGTTGGATGGGAATACTGGACCATATAGGTTTGGTGAGTCAAGCCGGGTCCGGGGAGCGGGAAACCGGCATCGGGGCATTTTCGGGGTGTATCGTGCCGGAGCTTCCCCCGGGAGGGTGACGGGGGAGTTGTCGACGCGCCGGGCCTGGTCCGATTCGCGGCAGAAGATCGGGAACGGATATTGATGTATTTACTCGGCGTCGCCATTCGACTACGCAGGTGTGTCCGCTAGATTCGTACCGTGGCGCCCAAAATCAAGATCCCCGCGACGAAATACCCGGTCGAGCGGTTCACGCTCGGCAACGGTCTGCGCGTGGTCCTCTCCCCGGATCGCAGCGCCCCGGTGGTCGGCGTAGCAGTCGTCTACGACGTCGGCATCCGCAGTGAGCCGGAGGGCCGAACCGGTTTCGCCCACCTCTTCGAGCACCTGATGTTCCAGGGCTCGGAGAACCTGGAGAAGCTGGCGCACTTCCGCCACGTGCAGGGCGCGGGCGGCAGTTTCAACGGCTCCACCCACCTCGACTACACCGACTACTTCGAGGTGCTGCCGACCGGGGGCCTGGAGCGGGCGCTCTTCCTCGAGGCGGACCGGATGCGCGGCCCCCGGCTCACCGAGGAGAACCTGCGCAACCAGGTCGACGTGGTCAAGGAGGAGATCCGGGTCAACGTGCTGAACCGGCCGTACGGCGGGTTCCCCTGGCTGAAACTGCCACCGGTGATGTTCGGCACCTTCGCCAACGCGCACGACGGCTACGGCTCGTTCGAGGACCTGGAGAGCGCCACCGTCGAGGACGCGCAGGGCTTCTTCGACCGCTACTACGCCTGTGGCAACGCGGTGCTCTCGGTCGCCGGCGACTTCGACGTGGCCGACGCGACCGCGATGATCGAGCGGCACTTCGGTGACGTGCCGGCGCGGCCCGCCCCCGTGCTGCCCGACTTCGACGAGGCCGACCTGAGCGGGGAGCGGCGCGAGTCGTACACCGACCGGATCGCGCCGCTGCCGGCGGTGGCCGCCGGATGGCGCGTGCCCGACCCGATCGGCACCTTCGAGGACTACCTGCCGTACGTGGTGCTCGCCGAAGTGCTCACCGACGGTGACGCGTCCCGTCTGGTCGAGCGCCTGGTCCAGCGCGATCGCACGGCCACCACGATGGGCGGCTACATCGGCTTCATGGGCGACGAGTACCTGGTGCGCAACCCGACGGCGCTGCTCCTCCAGGCGCACATGCCCCCGGGCGGCGACGCCGACAAGGTGCTGCGCACCATCGACGAGGAGCTCGACCGGCTGGCCGCCGACGGCCTCAAGCCCGGCGAGCTCGACCGGACCCAGGCGCGGATGGCGACCCGCGCCCTGCACGGCACCGACGACGTGCTCGGCCGGGCTCAGCCGATGGCCGTCCTGGAGTTGCAGCGCGGCCGTCCCGGCCTGCTCAACGACCTGCCCAAGCTGATCAGTGAGGTGCGCGAGGAGCAGATCGTCGCCGCCGCGGCCACCCTGCGGCCCGAGCGCCGCGCCTCCGTCGAAGTGATCCCGGGAGCCTCCTCGTGACCAAGACTCTGCCCGACCTGGTGCCGGACGCCGAGCTGAACCTGCCGCGGGAGCGCGAGCGCACCCTGCCCAACGGGCTCACCGTGATCGCGATCCGCCGGTCCGCGGTGCCGCTGGTCGAGGTGCGGCTGCGGATCCCGTTCGCGCAGGCCGGGCTGGCCCCGGCCACCCTGCTCTCCCAGGCGCTCTTCACCGGCACCAGCGGGATGAACAGCATCGACATCGCCGCCGAGCTACAGGCCGTCGGCGGCAGCCTGGCCGCCGGTCTCGACCCGGACCGTCTGCTGATCAGCGGCAACGCGCTCGCCGACGGCCTGGACCGCACCCTCGAGCTGCTCGCCTCGGTGCTCACCGACGCCACCTACCCGGTCGAGGAGGTGTCCACCGAGCGGGACCGGCTCGTCGACCACATCCAGGTGGCGCTCAGCCAGCCGGCCCACCTGGCCCGGGTGGCCCTGCTCAAGCGGATGTACGGCAGCCACCCGTACGCGGTGCAGACCCCGTCGCCGGAGGAGATCCGCGCGCTGTCGCCGGAGCCGCTGCGCGACCTGCACGCCGCCCGGGTCCGCCCGGACGGCGCGGTGCTCGTGCTGGTCGGCGACATCGACCCGGACCAGGCCATCGACTCGGCGGAGAAGATCCTCGGCGGCTGGTCGGGCAGCTCCCCGGAGGGCGGCCTGCCGCCCACCCCGGCGCTGGAGACCGGCCCGCTGCTGCTCGTCGACCGGCCCGGCTCGGTGCAGTCCTCGCTGCGGCTCGCGCTGCCCGCGCTGACCCGTACCGATCCCGACTACGCCGCGCTCAACCTGGCGAACCTGGTCTTCGGCGGCTACTTCTCGTCCCGGTGGACCGAGAACATCCGGGAGGACAAGGGCTACACCTACGGGTCGTACTCGTCGATCGAGCACTACGTCGCCGGCTCGGCTCTGGTCGCCGCGGCCGAGGTGGCCACCGAGGTGACCGGCCCGTCGCTGCTGGAGACGGTCTACGAGCTGGGCCGGATCGCCAGCCTCCCGCCCGGTGAGGAGGAGCTGGAACAGGCCCGGCGTTACGCCCTCGGCACGCTCCGGCTCGGCATGTCCACCCAGGCCGGGCTGGCCGGGCTGGCCAGCGTGTACGCCGGTTTCGGGCTCCGCCTCGACCACCTCCGGGAGTACTCTGCGGCACTGTCCGCGGCCACCCGCGAGGAGGTGGCCGCCGCGGCCTCGAAGTACCTCGCCCCGTCCCGGGCCGTGACCGTGGTCCTCGGCGATGCTGAGAAGATCGAGTCGCAACTGTCCGCCCTGACCGTCGTGGAGCGCAGCGCAGCGTGATCAGCTCCGAGAAACCGAGTGGTCCGCCACTCGCCCGTACCACCCTCGACCGCGCGGCCGAGCACCGCCGGGACGAGAAATGGCTCGCCGCCGCCTGGGAGCGCGGTCAGGTCCTCGTCGTGGACCTGGCCAAAGGCGGCCGGGCCCTGGTCACCGACCACCCCGACGGCGGCGCCGCACTGATCCTGGCGCCGTCGTCGGAGGCGCCGGACGCCGAGCGCTGGTTCCTCGGCCTCGGCCCGGACGGCACCCCGTACTGGGCCGTCGACGGTCCGGTCGAAGCCGGCGACGGCGTCCGGGCGACCGGGCTCCGGGAGTCCGGGCATCTGCTCGACGACCTGGGCACCGGCCTGCTCACCACGGCGGTCGCCCTCGGCAACTGGCACCGCAGTCACCGCTTCTCGCCGAAGACCGGTCAACCGACCGAGGTGGTCGAGGCCGGCTGGGCGCGGGTCGACCCGGACGGCGGCATGATGTGGCCGCGGACCGACCCGGCGATGATCATCCTGGTGCACGACGGGGTGGCCGGCCCGGGTGGGCGCTGCCTGCTCGGGCACAACGCGGCCTGGCCGGCCCGGCCCGACGGCGGCCGTCGTTTCTCCTGCCTGGCCGGATTCGTCGAGGCGGGCGAGTCGGCCGAGGCGGCGGTCGCCCGCGAGGTGTACGAGGAGGTGGGCATCGCCCTCTCCGAGATCAGGTATGAGGGCAGCCAGTCGTGGCCGTACCCCGGCTCGTTGATGCTCGGTTTCCATGGGATCGCCGATCCCGGGGAGCCGTTGACGCTGGACCCCGAGGAGATCGACGAGGCGCACTGGTTCACCAGGGAGGACGTCGCGAAGATGTTCTCCGGTGAGGGTTCCCAGTCGGTGCCGATGAGCTCGTCGATCGCCTTCTATCTGATCGAGAAGTGGCTGCTCGAAGATCCAGAAAATATTTCTGGTTAGCGGCAACCTGGCGGACGGGTCATCGCGTCTTCCTTGCAAAGACGAGAGGGGAACCGATGACTCAGGTGGAGGCGCCGGCGTGGACGCCGATGACCGCGGAGGAGCGGGAGGCGTTCGACCGGGACGGCTACATCGTCGTGCCGTCGGTGCTGAGTGAGAGCGAGATCGAGGCCGGTCGCGCCGCGATCCTGGGGTATTACGAGCAGCAGAAGTCCGAGGGCAAGCTGAGCGCGACGGGTGCCCTGCACCAGCTGTCGCCGATCGCGCACGTGCCCGACCTGGCCTTCCTGATCGACCACCCCAAGGCTTTCAAGTACATCTGGTCGCTGCTCGGGTGGAATCTGCACATCTACCACTCGCACATCGACGTGCACCCGCAGCTGCACGAGAAGCAGAAGGACTGGTGGCACTGGCACCAGGACGGCGGCCGGCAGAACCGGGAGATCGAGACCGATCCCCGGCCGATGCTCTCGGTCAAGCTGGCCTTCTGGTTCTCCGACGTGAGCGAGACCGGCCGGGGCAACTTCACCGTCCTGCCCGGCAGCCACAAGACCAACTGGCTGCCCGGCCCGCCGAGCCGTGGTGTCCCGTGGCCGCAGCCCGAGGGCGCGACCCAGATCACCGCGAACGCCGGCGACCTGGTCGTCTTCGACCGCCGTATCTGGCACGCCCGGTCGGACAACTACTCCGACATCACCCGTGTCGGCGCGTTCTTCGGCTACACCCCGCGCTGGATCGCCATGCGCGACGAGAACGCCGACCTGCCGAACCGGCCGGAGTGGGCGAACCTCACCGAGGTGCAGAAGCAGCTGCTCGGCGGCTTCGGCAACGGCGACGGCGACCACCAGTGGGGTCACTACCCGGAGACCACGCCGCTCTACGGTGCGCTCAAGGAGCGTGGCCTGCTCGACTCGAGCATCCCGGCGCTGATCCCGTAATGGTTTCGGGAGGGGCCGCGGCCCCTCCCGAAGATCACGCCGCGATCGCGGCGAGGTGCTGCTTGACCTGGACGATCGACGGGTTCGTCAGGGCCGAGCCGTCGGCGAACTTCAGGGTCGGCACCGTCTGGTTCCCGCCGTTCACGCTGCGCACGAACTCGGCCGAGGCCTCGTCCTGCTCGATGTCGACGACGTCGTAGGCGATGCCCTCCCGGTCGAGTTGCGACTTCAGGCGGTGGCAATACCCACACCAGGACGTCGAGTACATGGTCAGCATCGGTCAGGGCTCCTTCGATACAGGTCACACGGCGGTGCGGCTGATAGGCACAACACCCCGCCGGGGTGTCATGATTCCCTACCGTGCGGACTGAAGGAGTGCTGGACGGGCTCGACCCCGATCAGCGTACGGCGGTGACCGCGCCCGCCGGACCGGTCTGCATCCTGGCCGGCGCCGGCACGGGCAAGACGCGGGCGGTCACCCACCGGATCGCGTACCGGACGATGTCCGGCGAGATCAGCCCCCGGCATGTGCTCGCGGTCACCTTCACCGCGCGGGCCGCCGCCGAGATGCGGGCCCGGCTCGGCGCGCTCGGCGCCGGCGCGGTGCAGGCCCGGACCTTCCACGCCGCCGCGCTGCGGCAGGTCCGCTATTTCGCTCCGCGACTTCTCGAAGGCCGGCAGATGCCGGAACTGATCGAGAGCAAGGCACGGTTGGTGGGTCTTGCGGCGGCCAAGGCGGGGGTACGGGGAGACCGCACCGTCGCCCGTGACCTCGCCGGTGAGATCGAGTGGGCCAAGTCGTCCCTGGTCGAGCCGGGGGAGTACGCGGTCGCCGCGGCCAAGGCGATGCGTGACACCCCACACGAGCCGGCCCGGGTGTCCGAGGTGTTCGCCGCCTACGAGCAGCTCAAACGCCGGCAGGGCGTGATCGACTTCGAGGACCTGCTGCGCGCCGCGGTCTGGGGCATCGAGGAGCACCCGGATGTCGCCGATCAGATCCGCGCCCAGTACCGGCACTTCGTCGTCGACGAGTATCAGGACGTCAACCCGTTGCAGCAGCGGCTGCTGGAGGCGTGGCTCGGCGGCCGGGACGACGTGACGGTGGTCGGCGACGCGAGTCAGACCATCTACTCGTTCACCGGGGCCACTTCGGCGTACCTCATCGATTTCCCGCGGCAGCGTCGCGGCGCTGTGGTGGTCCGGCTGGTCCGTGACTATCGCTCGACGCCGCAGGTGGTCGGGCTGGCCAACGCGGTGATCCGGCAGGCCCGCGGTACCGAGGCGAAACTGCGGCTGGAGCTGGTCGGCCAGCGGCCGCCCGGGCCCGAGCCGGAACTCAAGATCTTCCCGGACGAGAACGGCGAGGCGGCCGCGGTGGCCCGGCGGTGCCGGGACCTGATCGCCGCCGGCACCCCGGCCAGCGAGATCGCGGTGCTCTTCCGGACCAACGCGCAGTCCGAGACGTACGAGGAGGCGCTCGCCGACGCCGAGGTGCCCTACCTGGTCCGGGGCGCCGAGCGGTTCTTCGAGCGGGCCGAGATCAGGCAGGCGATGGTCGCGCTGCGCGCCGCCGTGCGCTCCACCCCGGGCGAGACGCCGCTCGTCGAGGCGGTCGTGGAGGCGCTGGCCGCGACCGGGTGGAACCGGCAACAGCCGCCGCCCGGTGGCGCCGCACGCGAGCAGTGGGAGGCCTTGGCCGCCCTGGTGGCGCTGGCCGAGGAGTATGCGGCGGCGCCGGAGATCCTGCCGATCGGCGAGGCCGGCCGGCTCCAGCGGGAGGTCTCGCTCTCCGCCTTCAACGACGAGCTGCTCCGCCGGGCCGAGCAGCAGCACGCGCCGACTGTGTCCGGAGTCACGTTGGCTTCGCTGCACTCCGCCAAAGGCCTCGAATGGGACGCGGTGTTCCTGGTGGGCCTCGCCGACGGCACCCTTCCGACGACGTACGCGAAAACAGCCGAACAGTTGGAGGAGGAACGCCGTCTGCTCTACGTCGGCGTGACCCGAGCCCGGCACGTGCTCTGGCTGTCGTACGGCCAGTCCCGCTCCCCGGGCGGCCGGCCGCGTCGTCCGTGCCGCTTCCTTCCGCAGCTCACCGGGGGTGGGCGCACCGAAACGCGTACCGCCGAGCCGGGCCGGAAACCGGAACGCCGCCGCCCTCAGGTGTCGTTGTGCCGGATCTGCGGGGCCACCCTGCTGGCCGGCGCCGACCGCAAACTGGGCCGCTGCCCGTCCTGCCCGTCCGACTTGGACGAAGACCTCTACGAACGGCTCCAGGTGTGGCGCGCCAGCACCGCCGCCGAACTCAAAGTCCCTGCTTACGTGGTGTTCACGGATGCAACATTGGTGGCCGTCGCGGAACGCCGCCCGGCGGACCCGGCACAGCTCCTGGCGATCGCCGGGATCGGCCCCCGCAAGCTGGGCCAGTACGGCGACGCGGTCTTCGCTCTGGTGGCCGGAGCGAGCCCAGATGATCTTGCGACGAAAAACGGCTCTCCGGGTGGATGTGTGGGTTAGGTGCGGCCTGGTAGGTCGATGTTGTAGCCGCCGAGGTGGAGTTTGGCGAGGGCGATGAGGGCGTGGG
>NZ_JBEZXU010000094.1:0-37206 GCF_040638175.1 Actinoplanes sp. NPDC026670 | reverse complement strand
GACCAGACCATGACCATCGACCCCTGCAACCTGAAACTGCTCTACCAGGGACGATCCCCCAGCTCCGGCGGAGACTACGGCCTGCTGCCGTACCGCCCCGGCCTGCTCACCCGAACCGTTGGAGCGACCTCATGAGGAAGCACCTGATCGCCGGGGGCACTGTCGTCCTCGCCGCCGCGTTCACCGCCGTCGCCCTGCCGGCCGCCGCGGCCGCGGGCTGCTCGGTCGCCTACACGGTGTCGTCCCAGTGGCAGGGCGGCTTCGGCGCCAACGTGACCGTCACCAACCTCGGCGACCCGCTGACCAGCTGGACGCTGACCTGGTCGTTCGGCGCCGGGCAGACCGTCACCCAGGCCTGGAACACCACCCTGACCCAGAGCGGCGCCGCGGTCACCGCCAAGAACGTCAGCTTCAACGGCAACGTCGCCACCAACGGCACCGTCGCGTTCGGCTTCAACGGCGCCTGGACCGGAAGCAACCCCGCCCCCACCGCCTTCGCCCTCAACGGCGTCGCCTGCACCGGCGGCACCACCACCCCCACCAGCGGCCCTCCCTCTGCTGCGGATGTCACCGTCAACACCGCGACGAAATACCAGACCGTCGACGGTTTCGGGGCCGCCGTGTCGATCTGGGGCAGCGCCTGGTCGACCGCCGAGACACAGACCCTGGTCGGCCTGGGCGCCAACCAGTTCGGCCTGTCCATCGTGCGGACCGGCATCTCACCGGTCTCCAGCGAATGGTCCACCCAGGTCAGTGCTTTGAAGACCGCCGAGTCGTACGGCTCCGGCGTGAAGATCCTGGCCTCGCCCTGGACGGCGCCCGCCGCCTGGAAGACCAACAACAGCCGGGTCAACGGCGGCAAACTGAAGACCGACTACTACGACGACTACGCCGGACACCTCAACAGCTACGTCCAGTACATGCGCGGGCAGGGCGTGACCGTCGACGTCACCTCGGTGCAGAACGAACCGGACTGGCACCCCGATTACGACTCGATGGACTGGAGCGGCACCGAACTCCGCGACTTCGTCCGTGACCAGGGCGCCAAGGTGCAGAACACCCGGCTCATGGTCGCCGAGGCGGTGAACCTCAACTACAGCTACACCGACCCGACCCTCAACGATGCGACCGCCCGCAACAACATCGGTTACATCGGCGGTCACCTTTACGGCACCGAGGCGTCCGGCCGGCTCGCCAATTACCCGCTGGCCGGGCAGAACGGCAAGCCGGTGTGGATGACCGAATGGAACTTCCACGAGGCCGACGGCAGCGGGTCCAACATCTGGGGAAACCCCGCCAATCAGGCGGTCTGGGACGAAACCTTGGACACCATCATGCGTACGGTCCACAAATCCATGGAATCGAACTGGAGCGCCTACATCTGGTGGTACGGCAAGCGCTTCTACTCGTTCATCGGTGACGGCGAGTCCGCCTACGGGACCACGGCCGGCGCCCCGCTCAAACGTGGATACGCGTTCGCCCAGTTCTCGAAATACGTCCGCCCCGGCTACCAGCGGGTCGCCCTGACCAAGAGCACCAAGGCGTCACCGCTGGAGATCACCGCCTATCAGGGTGGCGGCAAGCTGACCCTGGTCATGCTCAACCGTTCGACCAGTGCCGTCAGCAACGCGGTCATCCAGGCCCCGCAGAACGTGGCGGCCGCCGAGCACTACCTGACCTCACAGAACGCCAGCGCCGCCGCCCAGCCGACGACGGTCAACGGCGCTCAGGTGACCGTCAACGTCCCGGCCCGGAGCATCTCCACCCTCGTGCTCACGCTGTGAGCTGACTCCAGCGCAGCCGCGTCGGGCGCGGCCTCCCGCCGCGCCCGACAGACGGTCACCCCGTTCCCAGCAATCTCGCACGGTTCTACCGGTTCCCAGCCACCTTGCACGGGTCTACCGGTTCCCAGCAACCTTGCACGATTCTCCGCGTTCCGGGAGATCTTGCAGGGTTCTCCTCGTTCGCAGCGATCTTGCACGATTCTCCCTGTTCCCGGCGATCTTGCACGATCTTTCACGTCTGGGCGCGCCTTTTCGTGCAAGAACTATTCCTCGGTGGCGATCTTGCAGCATTCTTCCCCTGTGGCGCGGAAAGGGCTGCAAGATTGGCAGCAGCGTGCACATTCGTGCAAGATCCAGATGGTTTCCGGAGCCCCGCCCTCCGCGATCCTGTTGATTTCGGCCGCACCTGTCTCGTAGAACTCCACAAGATCGGCAGGAGGCGCGGGACGCGATTCCGGAATGGCGCGGCGAGCTCGGCCGGGGCTGTGCCGACGGCATTGCACGACGGCCATTCAGAGAAAAGGAGGCGAGCGTTCGCTGATCGTGTGGCGCTGCCGGACCCGGAAAAAAGAAATGTGACTCGCCTATCATGTTCACGTTTCATGCCATTAACATGAGGGCTCGCCGGGGTCCGCCGGCGCAGCGATGGGGGTCGCCGGTGAAGGCAGGTGGCGGCGGGGCCGACAGCCGAGCCCGTCTGGGAGACGCCGACCGGCACGACGCCGTAACAGAAAACCGCACCGGGGTCACCGATCTGGTGGTGGCGGCCCGGGCCGGCGACAGGCACGCCGAGCAGGAATTGATCGCCGCCCACCTGCCGATGCTCTACCGCATCGTGGGCCGGGCCCTCGACGGTCACGCCGACGTCGACGACGTGGTCCAGGAGACCGTGCTGCGGGCGCACCGGGAGCTGCCGGCCCTGCGTGCGCCGGCCAGCTTCCGGTCGTGGCTGGTCGCCATCGCCATGCGCCAGACCAGCAGCCGCCTGCGCGCGTGGCAACGTGACCGGGACCGGACCGCCACTCTGGACGACGCCACCGACATCCCCGACCCGGACGCCGAGTTCGCCGACGTCGCCCTGCTGCGTCTGGGCCTGTCCGCGCAGCGCCGGCAGGTCGCCCACGCCGCCCGCTGGCTCGACTACGACGATCAGGAGCTGGCCGCCCTGTGGTGGCAGGAACTGCTCGGCGATCTGACCCGCGCCGACGTGGTGGCCGCGGTCGGCATCGGCGCCGCACACACCCGGGTCCGGCTCCAGCGGATGCGCCATCAGCTCGACCTGAGCCGGCACCTGGTCGCCGCCCTCGAAGCCGAGCCGATGTGCCCGGGCCTGGAAGCCCTCACCAAAGGCTGGACCGGGGTGCCCGGCCCACGCTGGCGCAAACGGTTCGCCCGGCACGTCCGCGACTGCACCCGCTGCGTGTCGGCGAAGATCGACCTGATCCCGATGGAACGCCTGGTCCTGGGCGGCTCGATGGCGCTGCTGCCGATCGGCCTCCCGCCGGCGGGCGAGGCGGCCGGCGTGGGTAAGGCGGCCAGCGTGGGTAAGGCGGCCGGCGGCGGTTGGTTCGCCCATTCCGTCGGCGTCAAAGCGGCAGCCGTGGTCGCGGTCGGCGTCACCGTCTCCGGCGGCGCCTATGTCGCGCTGTCCGACACGCCACCGCCGGCAGAGCGAACGGCCGCCGCCGGGTTAGAGCGGACCTCCGCCGCACCGGCCGGGCAGACGTCAGCCGTGCCGGCCGCCTCGACGGCCGGCCGGACAGTGGTCCTGCACCCGGCCGGGCGGCCGGACGTCAGCGTCACCATCGACGGCGAATACGTGGTGACCACCTCCGGCGGCAGCGGAACACCGTTCACCGCCGTCCCGGGGATCGCCGAGACCGCCTGCATCTCCCTGCTCGCCCCCGACGGCCGCTACGTGCGGCACGCCTCCTTCCGGCTGATGCTCAGCGAGGCAGAGGACCGGCAGCTGTTCCGCCAGGACGCCACCTTCTGCCCGCAGGCCGGCAGTGTCCCCGGCACGGTCCGCTTCACGTCCTCGAACTACCCGTCCCGCTTCATCCGTGTCGTCGACGGCAGGCTGGGCCTCGCCCAGCAGGAGAACACGGCCGGGTTCGTCGAGGACTCCACCTTCCGGTGGTGACGGGTCAGGCCGCCACGTCCACATAGATCCGGCCGGACGCCTCACCGATCCGGTAACCGACCCGGTCGTCCAGGCCCAGGGCGATCGACACGTGCCCCTCGAAGTCGCCGACCACCGCGTACGAGCGCAGCATCGGCAGATTGATCCGGTGGGTGCCGGACACCGTGACCGTGCCGTTGTCCCGGTGTGCCTGCGCCGGGGTGAGGACCAGCAGCAGGTACGCCCGGCCGGGCACCGGGACGACCCGGTCGGACGGGTCGGCGCGGACCTCGTCGACATACCGGGCCGAGTAGCCGGGGGCCGGGCCGCTGATGTCGAACACGATCCGGTCGTACCCCTCGGCCGGGTGTGCGGCATGCCGGACGCCGGTCAGCACCGGGACCGGCGGCACTGCCGGGCTGCGCCGCACGGTCACCGGATCCGTTGTCCAGGTCGTGGTCGCGCCCCGCGCCGGGGTGGTGGCGGTCGCCGCCGTCGCCGCCGGGGGAAGCGAATGCACCGGGGCGCCCGAGGGTGGCGGTGCGGCCGGCATGCCGCTCGCGTCGGTGGCGGAGTCGCAGCCCGCCGGCAGCGTGAGGACCGCGACGACGAGGACGGCCGGGACGAATCGGCGACGGCATCGTGACAGCAGGGACATGGCGGCCTCCACCCCGGACTTTCACCTGGTCCCACGGTCCGTCCCGGGGGTGCCCCACGGCAAGCCTGTCACCTGCTGGGATTCGCGCCATCCGGTCAGGCGGGCATGCGGGTGACCCGCCGGACCACCGCGTCGAAGGTGCGGTCGGGCAGCGCCCCGTGCAGGAAGATCAGCGGCTTGGCGCCGAACCCGACCGCGTACCGGGTCCGCGGGCGCCGGGCCCGGACCGCCTTCGCCACGGTCCGGGCGATCAGCTCCGGCGGCGACGAATAGCGTGCGGACAGGTCGGAGGTGAGCGACGCGGCGACGGCGTCACCCTGGGCGGCGTAGGGACCGTCGCCTGACACGGCACGAACGTTGTCGGCGGCGATCCCCGGCCACTCGGTGCGGATGCCACCCGGCTCGATCACGACCACGTCGATGCCGAACGGCGCCACCTCGATTCGCAGGCAGTCGCTGATCGCTTCGAGGGCGTACTTGGTGGCGTGGTACCAGGACCCGAGCGGCGTGTAGATCTTCCCGCCCATCGAGGTGACGTTGACGATCGTGCCGGACCGTTGCCGGCGCATGTGCGGCAGCACCAGCTGGGCGAGCCGGGCCGCGCCGAACACGTTCACCTCGAACTGGCGGCGGGCCTCCTCCATCGGCACGTCCTCGAGGGCGCCGTACGAGCCGTACCCCGCGTTGTTGACCAGGATGTCGATGCGGCCCTGCTCGGTGACGATCCGGTCGATCCCGGCCTGCATCGTCTCCTCGTCGGTGACGTCCATCGCCAGCACGTGGATGCCGCTCGCGGCGAGGTGCTGCATGCGTTCGACCCGCCGGGCCGCGGCGTACACGATGTGGCCGGCCTCGCGCAGCTGCTTCGCGGTGGCCTCGCCGATGCCTGACGACGCGCCGGTGACCAGGGCGACCTTGGTGCTCATCTGTGGTTCCCTCCGAACGGTGATGAAGTCACCACTGACGTTAGGAAGCCGGGCTGCCATGTTCACTAGCGCAGCGCGCCGACCCACTTGCATTACGCGCCAAGAGTGCGAGTGCGGTGGCGCCCGCTGCAGGCCGGCGGACCGGCGGAATCACTAGTCTGGCCGGGTGAGCGGCGAGCGATTCATGCTGGACCCGAACCTCAAACCGTTGCTGGCCGACCTGCAGGTCTCGCCGGCACGGGTGCTGCGCCGGGCCGGGCTGCCGGGGGACCTGTTCGCCCGCGGCCCGGTGGCCCTGATTCCGGAGGACTACTTCCGGTTCTGGCAGGCGGTCGACGACGAGGCCGGCGACCCCGCCCTGGTGGTACGGCTCGCGCAGTCGATCTCGGCCGAGATGTTCAGCCCGCCCCTGTTCGCCGCCCTGTGCAGCCCCGACCTGGTGACCGCCACGCAGCGCATCGGCACGTACAAGCCGCTGATCGGCCCGATGCGGCTGACCGTGGAGCAGGACGCCGGCGAGCTGACGATCGGCAACCACTGGCCGGCCGGGCTGCGCCCGCCGCCCCTGCTGGCCATCGCCGAGCTGGTCTTCTGGGTGGCCCTGGCCCGGATCGCGACACGTCACCAGGTCCGCCCGATCCGGATCGGGCTGCCGCTGCCGCCGGCCGACCCGGAGGGTGTCGCCGCCTACCTGGGCATCCGGGTACGCCGCTCGGACACCCACGACATCACGTTCGCCGCCGCCGACGCGCGCCGGCCGTTCCTGACCGAGAACGAGCAGATGTGGCAGTTCTTCGTCCCGGACCTGCGCCGCCGGCTGTCCGACCTGGAGGCCGCCGCGAGTTCCGCCGAACGGGTGCGGGCCGCGCTGCGCGAGACCCTGCCCGCCGGCGACCCGTCGATGACCGCGGTGACCAGGCATCTCGCGGTCAGTTCAAGAACATTGCAACGGCAACTGCGCGAGGAGGGTACGACGTACCAGGAGGTGCTCGCCCGTACCCGCGAGGATCTGGCCCGTCACTACCTGAGCCGCAGCGGCATGCGTACCGCCGAGATCGCGTTCCTGCTCGGCTACGGTGACTCGAACTCGTTCTACCGGGCGTTCCGGACCTGGACCGGGACGACCCCGGAAGCCGTGCGGGCTTCCGGGGCCGCCTAGCGTCAGCCGAGGCGCCAGAACTGGGCGGCCAGGCCGTTGCAGGGGTAGAGCGAGAGCCGGGCGCCGTTGGCGGCGTCCCAGTTGTAGTTGTCCAGGCAGGTGTTGCCGGCGACGTTGCGCAGCGAGAACCAGCCGCTGCCCCGGTCCTGCACGATCCACTGCTGGGCGGTGGAGCTGTTGCAGGTGTAGAGGCCGATGTCGGCGTTCGACGCGGTGCTGTTGTTGATGTTCGACAGGCAGGTGCCGGTGTTGCGGTTGCGGATCTCGTAGTAGGTGCCGTTCTTGTAGTTCAGCTCGAACTGCTGGGCAGTGCCGCCGTTGCAGTCGTAGAGCCGGACCAGGGCGTTCAGCGTGGTGTCGCGGTTCCAGTTGTCGACGCAGCGGTTGCTGTGCTGGCCGCGGATGCCCGGGTTGACCACGGTGCTGGGGATCGGCTGGCCGAAGAACGGGTCGCCGTTCTCCCGCCACAGCAGCTGCTGCATGCGGGTGTGCCGGTTCGGGTCGGTCAGCGCGTCAGGGGTCGGGGTGGCGTAGTCACGGGCGTGGTAGACCAGCATGTCGGTGACGCCGTCCTCGGCCACGGTGAAGCTGCCGTGCCCGGGGCCGTAGACGCCGTTGGCGGTCTGGAACACCGGGTTCGGGTGCTTGTACCAGGACGCCGGGTTGAGCAGGTCGGCGGTGTCCCACGAGGACAGCAGGCCCAGCTTGTAGCGGGAGTCGGTGGCCGACGCGGAGTACGCGATGTAGACCCGGCCGTTCTTGACCAGCGGGGACGGGCCCTCGACGACGCCCGCCACGCCCTCCTTCTCCCAGGCGACGGTCGGCCGGGCGATCTCCACGGCGGTGCCGGTGATCGCGGTCGGGCTGCTCATCCGGGCGAGGTACATGTGGCTGTTGAAGCTGGTGTCCGGGCTGTCCTGGGCCCATGCGAAGTAGCGCACGCCCTTGTTGACGAAGACCGCCGCGTCCAGCTGGAACGACTCCCAGCCGGTGTTGAACCGCTGCGGCGCGCTCCAGGTGCCGGTCATCGGGTTGGCGCTGGTGTTGCGGATCCAGTAGAGCCGCTGGTCGAACTGGGCGGTGTTGGGCGACGCGGAGAAGTACATGTACCAGGCGCCGTCGATGTACTGGATGTCCGGCGCCCAGATCCAGCCGCTGAGGGCGCCACTGGACGGTGCGACGAACGCGTTCGAGGTCGCGGCGCTGCCGAGCCCCTGGAGGGTGGTAGCGCGGCGCAGCTCGACCCGCTTGTAGTCGGGCACCGAGGCGGTCATGTAGTAGTAGCCGTCGGTGTGCTTGAAGATCGCGGTGTCGGCGCGCTGTTTGATGACCGGATTCGTGATCGAGATGAACTGGGCGGACGCCGGGGCGGCGAGTCCGGCCAGCAGCACGACCATCAGGGCCAGCACGACCGTGGCTTTGCGGCGTATGCGAGCGGGGAAACCCATGGACGACTTCCTTGCAGGCGGGGGACGGTACGACGTGTGATCGTTAACATGCACGTCGATTCGATGCACGTCAAGAAACCTCGCCGAAATCTGCGTGTCGTGTGGATTCGTGTGCCTTGTTAAGTCTGTCTATGTCTCGTAACATGCCGGTCACCATTGTGAGCGTTAACCAAGGGGGGCCGTGTGCGCCTACGTGGAATGTTCCTCGCCCTGTTGACGGTGGTGGCGCTCGTCGGCGCCGCCCCGACGCCGAGCGCCGCCGCGCCCGGCGCCACCTTCCAGAACCCCGTCGTGGGCACGCCCAACAGCGCCGACCCCTGGATGGGCTACTACAACGGCAGCTACTACTACGCGGCCACCACCTGGACCGGCAAGATCCTCATCCGGAAGTCGTCCACTCTGGCCGGGCTGAAGACGGCGGCCGAGACGACCGTGTTCACGATGTCCCAGCCCAACGCCGTGTCGAACATGTGGGCGCCCAGCCTGCACCTGCTCAACGGGCCGAACGGCCAGCGCTGGTACCTGTACTACTCGGCCGGCCCCGCCGCCTGTTGCGGTGGGCAACGCCAGCACGTCCTGGAGAGCTCCGGCACCGATCCGATGGGCCCGTACACGTACAAAGGCGCCCTGGTCCTGATGCCTGACAACGGGTGGTCCATCGACGGCAGCGTGATGACCGTCGGCGGGGTCAACTACTTCGTGTTCTCCGCGTTCAACAACAACGGCGGCTTCGAGAACGGCGGCCTGCAGAGTCTGTTCATCACCCGCCTGACCAACCCGTGGACACCCGCGGCGCTCGGCACGATCATCTCCGAGCCGACGTACGCCTGGGAGAAGGTCGGCAACCCGGTCAACGAGGGCCCGTTCGTGCTCCAGCGCAACAACCGCACGTTCCTCACCTACTCGGCGAGCTACTGCGGCACCCCCGACTACAAGATCGGCGCGCTCGAACTGACCGGCACCGACCCGCTGGCCCGCGCCTCGTGGACCAAGATGGCCAATCCGCTGTTCCAGCGCAGCGACACCAACGGGGTGTACGGGCCGGCGCACCACAGCTTCTTCAAGTCACCCGACGGCACCGAGGACTGGATCGTCTACCACGCCAACGACTCCACGTCCCAGGGGTGCGGGACCACGCGGACCAGCCGCGCGCAGCGGATCTCCTGGAACGCCGACGGCACCCCCAACCTGGGTGTGCCGGTCGCCAGGACGACGGTCCTGGCCGGACCGTCCGGCGAGCTCGGCAATCCGGGCGCGGTCACCGTCCAGCGGATCCAGTCCTACAACTTCCAGGATCGATACGTACGGCACTCGAACTTCGCCACCCGCATCGACGCGAACGTGACCCCGGCGCTGGACTCCCAGTTCCGGGTGGTCGCCGGGCTCGCCGACGGCAGCGCGGTGTCGTTCGAGTCGGTCAACTTCCCGGGGTACTACCTGCGGCACAACAACTACGTGCTGCGGCTGGAGGCGAACAACGGCACCGCCACGTTCCAGCAGGACGCCACGTTCCGGCAGGTCGCGGGGCTGGCCGACAGCAGTTGGTCGTCGTACCAGTCGTACAACTTCCCGGAGCGCTACATCAGGCACAGCAACTACGTGCTCCGCATCGACCCGATCAGCACCGCCACCGAACGGGCCGACGCCACCTTCCGCCGAACCTCCTGACCCACCAACCCACTGCCGCCAGCCGTCGCTGAGCATCGTTTCCGCACCCGGAAAAGGCTCGTGAGCGACGGCTGGCGGGCTTACGCGGCGGCGATGGCGGGCTGCAGGAGGGTGCGGGTGATCGCGTCGGCGGGCATCGGCTTGGCCAGGTGGTAGCCCTGGGCCAGGTCGCAGCCGATCTCGCCGAGCGCGGCCAGCGTCGGCGCGTCCTCGATGCCCTCGGCGACCACGGTCAGGCCCAGGTTGTGGCCGAGCTCGACGGTGGAGGCGACCAGCGCCCGGTTGCTGCGGTCCGTGCTCATGTCCTGCACGAACGAGCGGTCGATCTTCAATTCGTCGAGCGGCAGCAACCGCAGGTAGGTCATCGAGGAGTAGCCGGTTCCGTAGTCGTCGACGGAGATTTTCACGCCGAGGGTGCGGAGCCGGTGCAGCGCCTCGATGGCGGTGTTCGGGTCGCTCATGATGCTGTACTCGGTGACCTCGATGCCCAGCTGGTCGCCGGGCACGCCGGTCTGGCGCAGCAGGGCGGCGACCCGGGCCGGGAAGCTCGGGTCGAGCAGCGAGCGTGTGGAGATGTTGACCGCCACCGGCACCCGGTGCCCCATCTTGAGCCACGCCCGCGCCTGGGTCAGCGCCTGCGTGAGCGCCTGGTGGGTGAACCGGTGGATGAGCGTGGTGGCCTCCAGGACCGGGATGAACTCGCCGGGCGAGATCGCCCCCTTCGTCGGATGCGTCCAGCGGGCCAGCGCCTCGACACCCGCCAGCGCGCCCGACCTGATGTCGATCTTGGGCTGGTAGTGCAGGGTGATCTCGTCGCCGGCGTCCAGGGCCCGGCGCAGGTCACCGAGCAGGCTCAGGCGGGCGTTGCTGTCCTCGGTGCGCGTGGCGGCGAACCGGCGGAAACCGAGACGCTGGTCCTTGGCGATGGTCATGGCGGTGTCGGCGTGCCGCAGCACGGTCGGCACGTCCTCGCCGGGGCCGGCGGTGGCGGCGCCGACGCTGACCTCCAGGTCGACGGTGATGTCGTCGATGACGAACGGCTCGTCGAACGCGTCGGTCAGCCGGGTGGCGATGGTCTCCCCGATGTCCGGTTCGGCGTCCCGCAGCAGGATGGCGAACTCGTCGCCACCCAGCCGGGCCACGAAGTCCTGCTCCCGTACCGAATCCTGCAAGCGCTTGCCCACGTGGGTCAGGAGCACGTCGCCGATCCGGTGCCCGAGCTGGTCGTTGACGTCGCGGAAGCCGTCCAGGTTGACGACCAGCACGGTGGCCCGGCCCGGGCGCGGCTGGTTCGGCCGGCGGCGGTGGCTGGCGTCCTCGGCCAGCGCGAGCTCGGTCCGGTCGGCGAACGCGGTCCGGTTGGGCAGCCCGGTGAGGGTGTCGGTGGCGGCCATCTTCTCCACCTGGCGCCGGTGCGACCGCGACGACCGGGTGAACATCACCAGCACGAGCAGGCTGACCAGGAACGCCAGGCCGTTGCCCCACAGCTGCCGCTGCGACTCCGATTCGCCGTCGGCCTGCTTGACGGCGTGGTCGGCGAGGTGGTGCTTCTGCTCGGCCAGCACGGTCGCCATGATCGCGCTGGTGGCCGGCTCGATCGTTTCCTCCAGGCGCGCTGCCGCGGCGCCCAGGTCACGCCGGTCGAGCTCGGCCAGGTACGCGTTGAGCTGCGGCTTCAGCGCGAGGTGGGTGTTCACGATGCTGGCGGTGAGCTCCGGGTCCTCGACGTCGACGGTCGCCATGTTCTCCATCGCCACCTGCGTCTGCCGGTGCACGCCGAGCAGCCGCTGACGCTCCTCGCCGTCCGGCTCCTGCAGCGACGCCTGGAGCAGGGCCATCTCCCAGGTGACCAGGTAGGCGGTCTCCTGGTAGGCGTCGGTGTTGGCGCTGTCCGCCGCCAGGTCGGAGACGATCACGGCCTGGCGCCAGCTACCGAAGACGGCATAGCCGGACATGCCCGCCAGCACTACAGCGAGCAGGCCTGCCAGCCACCGCGAAGCACCACGAGCCGAGACCATCATCACCTTCCGGGAGTCCACCGTTCCCTTTTCATCGGCGGACCCCGGAGCCGCTTGACACCTCGCTCGGTTGCACCCCGGGTGCGGCTCCCGGCAACGTCAGGCGTTGAGCCCGAAACGGCGGACCACGTCGGCCAGCCAGGGCCGGTCGACGAACTCCAGGCCGTGTTCGGCGGCCAGCGCGGCGCCCCGCTCCGGATCGGGATCGCCCGCCTCGACCATGTCGACGACCGCTTTGAAGAACATCTCGAACCCGGCCGGGCTGATCACCTCGATCATCCGGGCCGGCTCCGAACCGGCGTTCCACATGGCGTGCGCCTCACCGCGCGGTTTCGTGATGTATCCGCCGGGCCCGAGCACGACCTCCCGATCCTCCGAGCGGAAACCGATCAGTCCGCTGGTCACGATCGAATGCTCATCCTCCCGGGTGTGGATGTGCGGCGGCACCAGCGCGCCGGGCGGGAACTCTTGCTCGACGATCGCCAGCTCACCGCCGTTGTCGTCGCCCCAGATCTTGAAGTCCACGGTGATGGCGCCCAGGTCGCCCGAACGGCCCTCGCCGGGACCCACTACTCGCAATCGGCTCATCCCGACAGCCTGTCAGACGATGGGATCATGCTGATCTCCATCGTGATCCCGGTCTACAACGAGGAACGATTTCTGCGGGCCTGCCTCGACGCGGTCCTCGGGCAGGACGAGCCGGTTCACGAGGTCATCGTCGTCGACAACGGCTCCGACGACGGCACCCGGCGGATCCTCGGCGACTACGCGGGGCGTGTCCGCGTGCTGCACGAACCCTCGCCCGGGGTGCAGCACGCCCGCAACCGGGGGCTCGATGCCGCCACCGGAGACGTGACCGGGCGCATCGACGCCGACACCCGGCTCGATCCGGGCTGGTCACGGGCGGTCCGGGAGACGTTCCGGGATCCGGTCGTGCAGGCCGCGACCGGGCCGGTCACCTACTATGACATCGCACTGGCCGGTCTGGTCGACGGCGGCGACGCCCTTTTCCGGCGGGTGTGGGGCCGCGGCCGTCTCGACTGGCTGCTCGGCGCCAACATGGCGATCAGATCAACGGCATGGCATCTGGTACGGGCGGAGCTGTGCACCGACGGCGACGTGCACGAGGACATCGACCTGGGTATCCACCTGCACCGCACCGGACTGGCGACGGTGCTGGCGCCGGGGATGCGGGCGGGCACCTCGGCCCGCCGGATCCAGAACCGGTTCCGTGACTACAGCTCGTACACCCTGATGACCGAACGCACCTACCGGCGGCATCTCGGCCGCGGCCGGTCCTACGCCCGGGCCTGGCTCACCGGCCGCATTCAGCTCGCGCTGTTTCCCGCCCTGCGCCTGGCCCACGCCCTGGCCCAGCCCGACCGGTGGGCGGCCCTGCGCAGCGACGGCGGCCGGACAAACCCCATGCTGCCCGGCCGCTGAACACCCCGATCCAGGCGAACCCGGCGTACAGCGCCACCCGCTCCAGCAACCCGCTCGGGGTGCCCGGCACGATCCCGGCCGCGTCCAGCAGCACCAGCCCGGTCGCGGCCGCGAACAGCGCCGTCACCATTCCGGCGAGCAGCAGCGCCGGCCGCCGCGGGCCGAGCCGGGCGACCGCCCCGATCCCGGCGACGGCCAGCGTGACCGAGATCATCTGGTGGATCAGCCCGCGCACGGTGTGCTCCACCGGCACACCGGGGGGAAATCCGAGCCCGGCGTCGGTACGCACGGCGGCCAGCGCCACCAGGGCCAGCCCACACCACGCGACCATCGCGGCCGCCCAGCGATCGGCCCGGAACCACAGCCCGGCCCCGGCCAGCAGCAACCAGAAACCGCAGGTCGCGAGGTTGGCCGTGCCGATCCAGCCGTGCTCGCCGAGCGACAGGTGGCTGATCCAGGCGCGTATCGGGTCGTAGCCGGGGCGGGTCAGGCCGTCCACTGTGCTGACCACGATCATCTGCACGGCCGCGAGCACCCCGAAGGCGGCCAGGACCCGGCTCCCTCTGTTCACCCACCGGAGACTACGACGATGCCTCAGGTGGGGTGGCGACGCGTACGGCGTACCGGAAAGATGTCTTCATGTTGTGGGTCTTCTCGGTGTTGTTCTGGGCTTTCATCGTGGTCACGTGCCCGGTCTTCTTCGCCGGCGCGCTGCTGGTGTGGCTGGTCACGCTGCCGTTCGACAGGCGCCGGGTCGCCCTTCATCTGTACTCGTCGGCGTGGGCGTCGTTCTACGTCTACCTCTGCCCGCTGTGGCGGCTGCGGGTCGAGCACCGCGACCGGCTGCCGTGGCGCGGACCGGCCGTGCTGGTCGCCAACCACGCGTCGCTGATCGACATCCTGGTGCTTTTCGCGCTGTTCCGGCCGTTCAAGTACGTCTCCAAGCAGGAGATCTTCAAGGTGCCGGTGATCGGCTGGAACATGCGGCTCAACAGGTACGTGCCGCTGGTCCGTGGCAGCGGCACGTCGGTGCGGCGGATGATGGAGCTCTGCGACGCGCACCTCGACGCCGGCTCGCCGCTGATGATCTTCCCGGAGGGCACCCGCACCCCCGACGGCTCGTTGAAGGCGTTCAAGAACGGCGCGTTCGACCTGGCGGTCCGGCACGGCGTCCCGGTCTACCCGATCGTCGTGCACGGCACCCGGCAGGCACTGCCGCGCCAGGGCTTCGTGCTGCGTGAGCACGTCAAGGCCCGGGTCGAGGTGCTGCCACCGCTGCTGCCGGCCGATTTCGACGACGTGCCCGCGCTGCGCGACGCCACCCGTGCGGCGATCGCGGCCGGGCTCGCCGCACCGTGAGGATCGCCCACTTCTGCGACAGCCACCCCGGCCGCCCGGACGGCGTCACCCGATCGACCGAGATGACGGTACGGCTCCTGCGCGCCGCCGGCCACGAGGTCGACCTCTACCGTCCCGGCCCGCTGCTGCGCCCCGGAGTCCGGTCGGTGCCGGTGCCGTTGCGGCAGGTCCGGGTCGGGCTGCCGTTCACGCCGCGCCCGGCTGACATCGTCCACGCGCAGACCACCGGCCCGATCGGGATGACCGGGTTCCGTGCGGCCGCCGCCTGGCGGGTTCCGCTGGTCGCCACCTGGCACACCGACCTGCTGGCGTACGCCGACGTGTTCGCCGAGATCCCGGCCGGCGCCGCCTGGTGCGCGGTGCGCCTGGGCCTGGGCTGGTCGCCGCGCGAGTTCCTGGAGCTGACCAGGCCCGGCCGGGTCCGCCGGCGGCGGCTGGAAGCGCTCGGCCGGGCCATGTTCGCCCGGATGGCGGTGGCGATCGCCCCGTCGGCGAAGACGGCCGCCGGGTTCGCGGTGTTCGAACCGGCGGCCGAGATCCGTGTGCTGCCGACCCCGGTCGCCGCGCCCGTGCCCGCCCCGGCCGCCGGCGCCGGTGGGAACGTGGTGCTGTCGGTCGGCCGGGGCACCGCGGAGAAGAACCCGGAACTGCTGCTCCAGGCGTTCACCCGGGTGCGAGCCGTCCGCCCGGAGGCCCGGCTGATCCTGGTCGGCATCCAGCAGCAGCGCCGCCACCTGCGGCGGCGCATCGTCGCGCTCGGCCTGGACGGGCACGTCGAGATGCATCCGCCGGTGCCGCACGAGCGGGTCGCCGAGTTCTACCGGGCCGCCGGCGTGCTCGCGTTCACCTCGACCACCGACACCCAGAGCCTGGTGCTGGCCGAGGCGGAAGCGGCCGGCCTGCCCGTGGTGGTCGTCGACCGGGCGCTCGCGGCCCGGCCGGGCACGGCCGACAGTGGCCGTTTCACCTGCGACCCGTCCCCGGACGCGCTCGCCGCCGCGCTGCTGCGGATGCTCGACGACGGCACGTTACGGGCCCGGGTGATCCGCGACGGACTGGCGGCGGCGGCCGCGTACACCCCAGCGGTCTTCTTGAATCGTCTTGAGGCGATCTATGAGCTGGCCTTGTCGGTCCGGGCCCGCTCGTCATAGACCGGCGGCGCGCATCTCGTGGATCGGGCGGTAACGGTCGTCCAGGAGAGTCAGCAGGCTCAGCAGCAGCACGAAGAAGAACGCGCCGGTCAGGTCGGCCTCCGGCCGCAGCCACCAGGTCACCGTGACCAGGCCCATGTTCAGCAGCACCCGCAGGCCGAACGCCACCCCGGTCGGCTCCAGGCCGCGCGCCGACCTGGCCACGGTCAGGCTGATCGCCGAGTTGACCAGCACGAACACCGTGGTGCCGGCGAACAGCTGAACCGGGGTGGCGGTCGTGCCGGGCAGCACCTGCGCGTAGATCACCCACAGCAGGCCGATCAGGGTCACCTTCTCCAGCGTGCCCGCCGACCACAGCCGGTCGTGTGCCGCCACCCACCGGTTGCGGTCGGCCACGGTGACCGCCCCCTCCGGCAGGGGATCGGCGGCGACGTGCCACGACCAGTCGTGCGGGGCCTGCCGGGGCCGGACCACGAACCAGTAGACCAGCCCGAGCAGGGCCAGCCCGGCCACGCACGCCGGGCCGAACCACGGCACCCCGGCGACCGTCTCGGTGAAGTCGAGCTGCGCGATGTGGATCCACCACTCCTGCGGCAGCTTCACGAACACCCAGATCGCCGCGGCCGTCAGCACCCACGCCCGGAGGGTCACCCGCGCCGGATTCCAGAACAGCCGGTACACCTCGTACGCGATGAAGAAGTACTCGAACGTGTTCGGGAAGATCAGCAGCAGCGTCCGCCAGCCGGTCAGCTCGAACGCCACCACCCCGATCAGCCGGTAGAAGTACAGGAACCGGGCCACCCGTACCGCCGGCCCGCTCGTCCAGTTCCGCAGCGTCGCCAGATAGGCGATCGCCAGGTAGTAGACGTCCATCGCCTTGTCGTAGCCCTGATAGCCGGGCGGGTCGAAGCCGAACGCCTGGAAGACCGACTGGTCGATGCCGTCCAGGATCAGCGCGGCCACGATCGCGGGCAGCGGAAACCGCGGAATCAGCAGCGGTACGAGAAACCGCGCGCCCACCACCACGACGAAGACAACGAAGGCCGTCATCGCTCCATGACAGCCGTTGATCAGCGGCCCCGGATCACCCGCCACGCATGACCGGAAGTCACGGACAGAAGGCGGCGAACGTCGTCGGTCGCAGCGACTCGTCGAACGCGACGATGACCGGCGGGCCGGCGGCCTGCGTGAACGTCACCTGCCGGTCGCCGGTGAACTCGGCCCGGATCCGATCGGTGTCCGGGACCCCGTCGAGGCACCTGACGTCGGCCAGGCCGGTGCCGGACACCCGGCTCAGCAGGCCGGCCCGCGTCCGGACCCGCACCCGGTGCCAGTCGGTGCCCTTCCAGTCCTTCTCCCGCACCAGGATCAGATCGTGCCGGCCGTCGGGGGACACGTCGATCACCTCGCTGGACCGCACCTCCGAAGCGAATCCCGACTTCAGGAGCCCGAGGAACACACCGGCGACGAGCACGGCGACCGCGAGCAGGCCGGTGAGGATCCGCACGACGATCGCCGCCGGGCCACGCCTGACCGCCAGCCAGCCGGCGACCGCGATCGACGCGGTGGCGGCCACCGTGGCCAGGATGACGAACACGGCCGAGTCCACGACCGCGTCCACCACCACGTAGTAGGTGGGTGCGGCGAGCCCGAGCACAGCCAGCGCGACGGCCACCGGCGCGGTGAGCGTGAGGGCGACGAGGATGGGCCGGCGACGGCGGGTGGACATCGGGTCATGCTAACGAGCACTGTCGATGGCGACGGTGCTCCCGCGACTACGGCAGGCCCGCCAGGCTGTTGCGGCGGCGCGCGCCGGCGATCAGGTTCACCACGCCCAGCACCAGCAGGCCCAGCCCGGCATAGACCGCGAGCGTGACCAGCGGGCCGCCGATCGGCGCGTCCGGGAAGTAGAGCACCCGGCGTAACAGGGTGGCGCCCGCACCCGGCGGCAGGGCCTGCCCGAACTCGTGCCAGAACACCGGCATCAGCGGGCCCGCCGTCGCCGCGCCGCTGATCGGGGCGCCGATCAGGAAGTACAGCACCCCGCCGACCGCCGCGCCGGCCGCGCCCACGACCGAGACCAGGGCGCTCGTCGACGCGGTCACCGCCAGGTTCACCAGGGCCAGGCAGAGGGTCAGCTTCTCGTAGTCGACGTGCGTGCCGACCCCGAACGCCCGGGCCAGGCCGGCCACCCCGCCACCGATGCAGAACGCGTACAGGACCAGGAACAGCAGCGGCAACTCGCCGCGCGCCGGGTTCGCCCGGTAGCGCGGCACCAGCCGGCCCAGGCCCATCGAGCCGATCGTGCCGCCCAGGATCACCACCTGGAGCATGACGGCCAGGCCGCCGCCACTCGAGTCACCCGACGGCAGCGGCGACATCTCGGTCACCGTCGGCGTCGCGCCGCTCTTACTGATCAGGGCGGTCAGCGTGGCCGCCACCTGGGGCGACGCGGCGGTCGACTTCAGCAGTTCCATACCGGTGGCGCTGACCACCAGCGAGCCGTAGACCTCCATCCGGGCGATCGCGGTGACCGCCTCGTCCCGGCTGCCGTAGACCTTGACGTCGAGCGCGTCCCCGGCCTGCTGCTCCAGCGCCGACCGGGTGGTGTCGTCGCCGACATACCCCAGCGCCACGTGATGCGGCGTCGGCGCGTGCGAGATGCTCAGCAGCGTGCTGCCCAGCAGGGCCACGATCGCCACCCCGAGAACGGCGAGGACCACCGCGCGTACCCAGAAATGATGTTCGCGTTGCCGCTCCTCGGCCGGAGGCAGCTCCTGCTCCACCTCAGCCGCTTCGCCCGCTTCGCCGGCGTCCTCCGCGACCACATCCATGCCCCGATGCTTGCAGAGCCCTCCGGTCCGCGTGCCGATTCGTGGAAACGCCGGCCCGCAGACGCCGCCCTCAGCGGCGCTGGGTGAGCCACCGCATCACGTCCAGCGCATGCGACGCCGGGTCCGGGATCGGGTGGAAGACGTGCTCCACCACGTCGTCGGCGACGACCAGGGTCAACCGCTCATAAACCGAGAGGTCTCCGGTGGTCCGGGTCGGCAGTCCGGCCGCGGCGGCCAGCGTCAATCTCGGATCAGGGATCAGCGGGTACGGCAGACGCAGCCGATACGCCAGTTCGCGCTGGTAGCCGGTCGACTGGGCGGACAGGCCGTACACCCGGGCGGCCCCGGCGGCCAGTAACTCGGCGTGATGGTCACGCATCCAGTGCTCCGGCGCGGCGCCCCGTGCCCCGTGGATCTCCAGCAGGCCACGGGGCAGGTCGACGCCGGGCCGCCCGGTCAACGGGTAGACGAAGACCACACTGCGCCCCGGCCCCAGGTCGTGCAGCCGGATCGGCCGGCCGTCGGTGCCGTAGAACTCCAGCTCGGGCAGCCGCCCGCCGACCAGACCACCCGGCTCGGCGACACCGGCGGCCGGATTTCCGGTGACGATCTGGCGGGCCGCCACGTCGATCCGGGCGTCGAGCGCCTCCCGCTGGGCGGTCAGCTCACCGATGCGCGTCTGCAGGTTGGTCACCGTGCTCCGGAACGTCGCCACCGCCGCCGCGCACACGTCGTCGTCGTTGGCCAGCGACTCCACGAACGGGCGGGTCTCCTCGACGGTCAGCCCCAGCGCCATCAGCTCGCGGATCTGGGCGACCTGCCGCTCGGCGATCGGGTCGTAGTCGCGGTACCCGTTGCCGAGCCGCCGCGGCACCACCAGCCCGGTCTCCTCGTAGTAACGCAACGCCCGGACCGTCGTGCCGGTCCGCCGAGCCAGTTCCCCCACACGCATGCGCAGACCCTAAACCCGTACCCCGGGGTACAGGTCAACGCGATTCTCCTCGCGATGACAACCCGGCCGGCCGGCCGCCAGTCTTGGTCCGGCGAACCAACGACCAGGGAGAGTGTGCGATGACGGCGATCAGCCGGGTGATCGGGCGGCAGATCCTCGACAGCCGGGGCAACCCGAGCGTCGAGGTCGACGTGGTGCTGACGGACGGCTCGTCCGGGCGGGCGGCGGTGCCGTCCGGGGCGTCGACAGGCGCCGGCGAGGCGGTCGAGTTACGCGACGGCGACCCGCAGCGGTTCCACGGCCGGGGAGTCAGCCTCGCCGTCGCCGCCGTCAACGGGGAGATCGCCGGAGCCGTCCTCGGGCTGCACGCCGAAGAACAGGCGCTCGTCGACACCACCATGATCGAACTCGACGGCACCAAGGACAAGGGCCGGCTCGGCGCCAACGCGATCCTCGGGGTGTCCCTGGCCGCCGCCAAAGCCGCAGCTCAGGCGCACCGTCAGCCGCTCTACCGGTACCTCGGCGGGGCCGGGGCGCGGCTGCTTCCGGTGCCGATGATGAACATCGTCAACGGCGGCGCGCACGCCGACAACCCCCTCGACTTCCAGGAGTTCATGATCGCCCCGGTCGGCGCGCCGACCCTCTTCGAGGCGGTACGGATGGGGTCCGAGGTGTTCCACACGCTCCGGCGGGCGCTGGCCGCCGCCGGGCACAGCACCAACGTCGGGGACGAGGGCGGGTTCGCGCCGGACTTCACCGACGCCGACGAGGCGCTGCGGTTCGTGGTGCGGGCGATCGAGGACACCGGATACCGGCCCGGAACCGACATCACCGTCTGCCTCGACCCGGCCAGCTCCGAGTTCTTCCACGACGGCGCGTACGTCTACCGTGGCGAGAAACTCACCCGCACCGTCGACGAGCACATCGCCTACCTGCTGGAACTCGCCGGGCGCTACCCGATCTCGTCGATCGAGGACCCGATGGCGGAGGACGACTTCGCCGGGTGGAAGAAGCTCACCGACCAGGCCGGTGACCGTCTACAGCTCGTCGGGGACGACGTGTTCTGCACCGACGCCGACCGCCTGGCGAGCGGGATCGCCGGTGGTTACGCCAACGCGATCCTCGTCAAGGTCAACCAGATCGGGACGCTCACCGAAACCCTGCGTACGGTCGACACCGCCCACCGCGCCGGGTACCGGGTGGTGATGTCGCACCGGTCCGGGGAGACCGAGGACACCACGATCGCCGACCTGGCCGTCGCCACCGGATGCGGGCAGATCAAGACGGGTTCACTGTCCCGCAGCGACCGGACCGCCAAGTACAACCAGCTGATCCGCATCGAGGAGGAGCTGGGGCGGTCCGCCCGCTACGCCGGCGCCGACCTGGCCTTCGCTCGCTGAGCCCGGCGTGCCGGCCGCGGCCCGTGCGGAGCCGGTGATCATGCACTCGAGAGCTTGCGGTCTCTGTCCATCGGCGCGGTCACGGCCAGGACCGTGAGCCGTCGCTGAGCGCTGGAATGCGGGCGGTTTTACCGTGCTGGGCGACGGCTGGGGCTGCGAGCCGTCGTTCAGCGCTGGAATGGGGGCGGTTTTACCGTGCTGGGCGACGGCTGGGGCTGCGAGCCGTCGCTGAGCGCTGGAATGGGGGCGGTTTTACCGTGCTGGGCGACGGCTGGGGCTGCGAGCCGTCGTTCAGCGCTGGAATGGGGGCGGTTTTACCGTGTTGGGCGACGGCCGGTGGGGTCTGCGGCGCGTTCTGCGGGGTCGCCTGGTGCGGGTGGCGCGGATCGGCAACGTTGACCAGCGCACACAATGGCCTTGCGTGTGCGCTGGTTGTCGCCCGAGCGGAGACAGGCGCGCACGCACGGCCGATCGTGAGCGTTCAGCCATGCCTGGACGACGACACGGTCACACGCAACGTCAACGCGTGCGCTCGTCACCGTTACGGCGAATGCGTACCGGTGGCGCTCCACGTGCAGGGTCGAGGGTGGTACTGCTGTTACCTGCCTCAGCAGGGCCTCCCTGCCGCGCCGGTGGGGGAGTTTCATGGAGAAGCCACCAACTTCGAGGAGCGCATTCTCATGGAGCTTCTGCCCGTTCGCCCCACGGTGAAGACCCCGGCAACGGCGTTCACCGGCGACGTCTACATGACGCCGATCCACACCGGGACCGGTCCGTCGCGGATGATCGTGGCGCTCGTCCGGTTCACGCCAGGGGCTCACACCAACTGGCATTCACACGCCGTGGGCCAGACCCTGCACGTCACCGAGGGCGTCGGCCTGGTCGGCACCCGCGACGGCACGGTCCTGCGCATTCACGCCGGCGAGACGGTCGTCTGCCCGCCGGGCGAGGAACACTGGCACGGCGCCGCCGCCGGCACATTCATGAGTCACCTGGCCATGCTCGAGTCTCACCCCGACGGCGCCGACCCCACCACCTGGCTCGAGCCGGTCGGCGAGGAGGCTTACCAGAAGGCCAGCCACTAGCGGCGTCGTCAGGTCACCGACGATGCGGGGTGATCCTGGACCCGGCCATTGACCCGGCAGTCGAGGATCCGGCCGTCGCTGGTGCCGACCAGCAGGCGACCGGGCTCGGGGACGGTCACTGCCGTCGGATACATGCGGGGGATCTGGCAGCGCCAACGCACTGAACCGTCGGTGAGGTCGAGAGCCACGATCTCACCGTCTCGGAAAGCTACGAACACGGTGTCGGCGTCAGCGTCGAGATCGGTGGCGGCGTGATCGGTGCGGAACTGCCAGCGTGGGGCTCCGGTGATCATGTCGCGGCGGACCACGAACGCGCCGCCCGGCTGCAATCCGCGGCCGTTGTGCACGGTCCCCGCATGGACCAGTTCCCCGTTCGCAACCTCGACTCCCGGTCCGGTCTGGTGCCATTCGTCAGGCACCCACGAGTGGGGAAAGAGGCGGCGGGCCTTGCGGTGTTCTCGCGGGCGGCCGTTCGCCCGCAGCGCCACCGGCTCCGTCGCTGCCAGCCACCGCTTGCCGGGAGCGATCACCGTCTCCGACTTGCGGTCGATATCCAGCATGTAGATCCGTCGGCCGCGCCGGATCCGCAGGCGGGCGGCACGGCGCCCAGCGCCGGCGGACGCGATGACCGGCTGCCCGTCGAACGACCGGACGAGAGCATAGGGGCGTCGCGGTGCGAACTCGTCGAGGCGGCTTCCGTCATGCACTGAGTACCTGACCAGCGACTGTGGCACATCATCCCAGATGGGTCGCATCATGCCGGACCAGACCGACCGCTCGTCCGGCGTGACCACGAGGTCCATGCCTCCACTGTCGTCGGCGGCACACCACAGTTCCTCGCCGGACGGCAGCCAGCATGCGGCCGCGACACCGGACATCGCGGCGAGCACCCGTCCGTCGGACAGTTGCTCGACGGCGCGTACGTTGCGCCGGGGCCCCCCGAGTGCCCGAAGTTCCTTGCGTGGTGCCGGCCCCCGTGGTCCGGCGAGTTCCTTCGGCGGAATCGAATCGGGCCCGACCGTCCGCCAGTCGTCGCGGTACACCACCGCGACGTGGCCCTCCTCCCATGCAGCCCGGTCCTCCGCATCGTCGGGCGGTGCCATGAGCAGGCGTAGTTCGTGGTCGTTGAGCCATTCCAGACCGATCACCAGACGGCCTGCCCAGTCCTCGAACGGCGCAACGACCCTGCCCGTCTGGAGGTCGAGCAGCAGCAGCTCACCTTCGAAGAAGTAACCGCCGTCATACCGGCCCGTCCCGACGGCCAGCAGCGGAGCCGTCGGATGGAAGGCCAAGGCGTGCACCGGGAACCGGGACCGGAGCACAGCGAGGCAACGCTGGTCGCTGTCATAGACGGCCACCGGCGCCCGGTTCGACTCCTGGTCGAACTCGCCACACATAGCGACCAGCCCACCCGGTCCGGCGGCGCCGGCCGTCGCGCCCGACGTGTCCACGGACTTGCCGCCAGCGACGGTGATGACCGCCTCGCTGGACGTCTCCGCGGGCTCGTCTGCCGCGACGGCAATGGGTGGCTCACTGGAGGTCCTCACCGGCCCGCCTGTCGTAACCGTGAGGATCGGCTCGCCGACCTCGGCGAACGGACGATCTCCGAGGATTCGCTCGACGTGCAGTGGCTGAATCACGTTCATGATCATCGCAGGCCCGGTCGGTGCGGGTGGGGCCTAGCATCGGTGGCAGGGAGGCCATGGTGGAGGCATCGGAAGGGGCCGTGAAGGCGCGTCGGGTCTGGGACAAGGCGGCTTCGAGCTACGACAGGCAGATCGCGTTGCCGGAGCGGTTCTGGTTCGGCGGTGGGCGGGAGTGGCTTGGCGCCCGGGTCGAGGGCCGGGTGCTCGACGTCGGTGTCGGCACCGGGCGGAACCTGCCACACTTCCCGGCGTCGGTGACGGTCACCGGGGTCGACGTCAGCCCGGGCATGCTGGCCGTCGCCCGCCAGCGGGCCACCGACCTGGGCCGTTCCGTGGACCTTCAGGTGGCCGACGCGGCTCGGCTGCCGTTTGCCGACGGATCGTTCGACACCGTCGTGTGTGCGCTGTCGCTGTGCGCCATCGCCGACCCGCAGACCACGGTCAGCGAGATGTGGCGGGTCCTGACTTCGGACGGCCGCCTGCTGTTGTTCGACCACGTGGCCAGCACATGGCCCCCGATCTACGCCCTGCAGTGGCTGGTGGAGCGCTTGTCGATCCCGTCCGCCGGTGAACACTTCACCCGCCGCCAGCTCCCGCTGGTCCGCGCCGCCGGGTTCACGGTCACCGAGACTGTTCGCCGCAAGGCAGGCACCATCGAGCTGGTCGACGCCCGGAAACCACGGTTCGTGATGGTCCGAGGTTGCGTATGACGTCCGCCCCGTTGCTCGCCCGCGTCCTTGACCTCCGCGTTCGAGGTTGCGTATGACGTCCGCCCCGTTGCTCACCCGCGTCCTTGACGTCCGCGTTCGAGGTTGCGCATGACGTCCACCCTGTTGCTCATCCGCGTCCTTGACGTCCGTCCCGTGCGGCGCGGCTGCTCACCTGCCTTGACCGTGAGCGCCCGGGATGTCGGCCAGCTTTCTGGTCCCATGCCGCCGCACCGGACTAGGTCGGTCTTCCGGGCGTGTCCCGGCGACGGCTTGTCGATCTGGCCGGTGGTCGGCCCGCAACCGCCGACCACCGGGTCCGTGACTCGTTCGCGGGCGGGCCGGGGACCCCTACCGGCCTGAGTAGCCGTTCGTGGCCAGGTTGTGGGCGTGCCGCTCGTACATGGCCGGGTCGGTGGGAGTGAGCGTGCCCAGGCCGTCGACGTATCTGTTGAACATGCTGAACGCCGCCGCTATCAGGACCGTGTCGTGGATGGTCCGGTCGTCGGCGCCGGCCGCCCGTGCCCGGGTGATGTCGTCGGGGGTCACCGAGCGGCCGTCGACGCGGACCCGGTCGGCGATGGCCAGCAGTGCGACGATCAGCGGATCCGACTCGTCCGCGCCCAGCTGCCGGGCCACCGCGCCGTGGGTCTCGGCGCAGAATGTGCATTCGTTGCGGCGGGACACGTACGCCGCAATGGTCTCGCGTTGAGCGGGGGACAACGGTGACGGGCCCCGCAGCAGGGTCTCGGCGAGGTTGTTGAGGGGTTCGGCGGTCTGCGGGTAGCCGGCCAGCAGGCCGGCGATTCCGGGCAGCGGTGGAAGATCGATGTGCGGCACGCCTCACGTCATCATGCGCCGGGGCCCGGCGTCGACATCCGAACGGGTCGATACAATCGGCGGCCTCGTGTCACGGACTTCTGGGAGATCCTGGTGAGCACCGACAGATCGGACCTCGCGGCCCGCATCGACATGACGAAGCCGCATCCCGCGCGCCGCTACGACTACTGGCTCGGTGGCAAGGACAACTTCCAGGCCGACCGGGACGCCGCCGAGGCGATCGCCGCGGTGTTCCCGCACATTCGCACGGCGGCCCGGGAGAACCGGGCGTTCATGCAGCGTGCGGTGCGGTTCCTGGCGGCCGAGGCGGGGGTGCGGCAGTTCCTGGACATCGGCACCGGCCTGCCGACCGCTGACAACGTGCACGAGGTGGCGCAGCGGATCGCCCCCGAGTCGAGGATCGTCTACGTCGACAACGACCCGCTGGTGCTGGTGCATGCCCGCGCTCTGCTTGCGAGTTCGCCGCAGGGCGCCACCGCCTACATCGACGCTGACGCGCGTGATCCGGAGCAGATTCTGGCCGACCCGGCCCTGCGTGACACCCTCGACCTCACTCAGCCGGTCGCGTTGCTGCTGGTGGCGCTGCTGCATTTCATCGAGGACCACGAGGATCCGTACGCGGTGGTCCAGCGTCTGGTCGCCAGCCTGCCGGCGGGCAGTTTCCTGGTGCTGTCGCATGCGACGTTCGATCCGCTCGACGCCGAGACGATCGCCGCGATGGACGCGGTGAACAAGAACATCAAACCGGTGTTCTCGCCGCGCCCGCTGGCCGCGGTGTCCCGTTTCTTCGACGGCCTCGACCTGCTGGAGCCGGGGATCGTCTCGGTGTCCGACTGGCGGCCGCAGCCTGGTCCGCGGCCCACCCCGGCCGAGGCCACCGGTTACGGGGCGGTCGCCCGCGTCGGCTGACGGTGATGTGTGGCGGGGTGCGGACCGCCGCGGGCCACGCTGGTGGCGGGTCGGCGTCGCGTGGTGATGTACGGCGTGAATCGGACCGCTGCGGGCCACGCTGGTGGCAGGTCCGCGTCGTGTGGTGACGTGCGGTCCGGATCGGACCGTAGGTCGGCACGCGGCCGGGGCGTGAGGGCGGAAAGTGTGCCACCTCCATAGACATCGGTTGATATTTCGGAAACATGGATGTAATGCTGTCGGGAGCGCTCCCAGATCCCCATCCATATCCCCGGAATACCGAAGAATGGAGGACGAACCGTGCCCCCACACGTGGCCCACAGATCCCGCCGGCCCGTCCAGGCAGCGCTCGTCGTGCTCACCCTGCTGCTCAGCGTCCTGCCCTGGACCGGAACGGCCCAGGCGCACGGCACGATCATCAACCCCCAGTCCCGCGCCTACCAGTGCTGGAAGACCTGGGGCAGTCAGCACACCAACCCGGCCATGCAGACCCAGGACCCGATGTGCTGGCAGGCGTTCCAGGCCAACCCCGACACCATGTGGAACTGGATGAGCGCCCTGCGCGACGGGCTCGGCGGTCAGTTCCAGGCACGCACCCCCGACGGTCAGCTGTGCAGCAACGGGCTCACCCGTAACGACAGCCTGAACAAGGTCGGCGCCTGGAAGACCACCGGCAACCTGACCCGCACCTTCACCGTCCAGCTGTACGACCAGGCCAGCCACGGCGCTGACTACTTCCGTGTCTACGTCAGCAAGCAGGGGTTCAACCCGGCCACCCAGAGCCTCGGCTGGGGCAACCTCGACTTCATCACGCAGACCGGGAAGTACGCGCCGGCGCAGAACATCTCGTTCACCGTGAACACGTCCGGCTACACCGGGCAGCACATCCTGTTCGTCATCTGGCAGGCCTCGCACCAGGACCAGGCCTACATGTGGTGCAGCGACGTCAACTTCGTCTGATCCCCGTACCTCCGGCTCGGGTTTGATCGCCCGGGCCGGAGGCCCACCATGCCTTCGAAGTGAGGACGAACGATGCACCGCTATGTGTGGGCCGCCGCGGCCCTGATCGCGGTGTCGGCCGGCGCGGTCGCCCTGAACGTCACCGAGGAGCAGCCCGACCTGCGGGAACAGCTGACGTCCCGGATGCGCACGACGCTCGAGCAGGCCGACCCGGCCACCCATCAGCACGCCGGGCACAACCCGCAGCAGACGAAAGCGGAGATGATCTGCGGCGTCCACGTCTACGGCTTCGAGCCGGCCGACGTCACCGCGATCGCCGACGTGCGCACCGTCTACGGATTCCACATGTGCGGGGTCGCCGAGCAGCTGATGCCGTGGGACGTGGCGGTGAAGCTGGCCGGCCCGGTGATCATCGACATGACCGCCGACCCGCCCGCGATCCAGGTCGTCGAGGCCACCGAGAACGTCCGGTTCGTCGACCGGCTGCACCAGATGTTCCCGGCGAAATACGCCCAGCTCGCCGTCACCGAGGCACTGACCGAGCCGGAGATGACCGACCTGCGCGGCCGCTACGACAGCGCGGCCGGGCTCTGAACCGTCCACCAGCGGCGGGACGCCAGCGCGGCCAGTCCCGCCCCGGCGGTGTTCAGCAGTACGTCGTCCACCGACGTCACCCGGTCCAGCTGCAACACGTACTGCGCGGCCTCGACCAGCGCCGATCCGGCCGCCGCGACGGCCAGCACCCGCGGCAGCGACGCCAGCGCCGCGAACCGGATCGGCCCGAAGAACCCGAGAGCCGCGAAGACCAGCAGGTTCCCGACGATCTGCACGGTGATCGTCAGCGGCCCGGCCGCCAGCACCGTGAACAGGTCACGCAGCGGCACCAGGCTCACCCGGGCCTCGTCGCCGGGCAGCAGGATCATCCAGAGCCACGGCACCGTCCCGTAGACGATCCCGACCTCGGCCAGCGACCGCCGCCACGAACCCCGGCGCCGCGCCAGCGCCCAGACGGCCAGTCCCGCCAGTGGAAGCGACAACACCGTGATGACCACGACACCGGTGATCGTCCCGAACCAGTCGTGCCAGCCCCCGAGCATCAGCGCACTCTACCGGCCTCCGTACCCTGGGCGCATGCGTCAGGTTCTTCGCCTTCTCGGGCTGCGGCTCCTCTACTTCATGCTGGTCCTCGGGGTGCTCACGGTCGCGCCGTTCGGCCTCGACCTGGTGGTCCGGGTCGCCATCGCGTTCGTGGTCAGCATGGTGCTGTCGTTCTTCCTGCTGCGCCGCGAGCGCCTCGAAGTCACCGAGAAGGTGGTCGACTCGGTGGACGCCCGCCGGGAGCGCCGCCGTCAGGCCGGCAAGGGATAGTTCCCGGAGACCACGATCATCACCTGCAACTGCAGGGTGTCGCCGAAGTAGTTGCCCGGGTCGACTCTCGTGCCGGCCAGCCGCTGCCACAGGGCGTCCAGCCAGCGCTGGGCGTCCGGGTCGGCCATCGCGGCGACGGCCAGCGGCGCCCAGAACGCGTTGTCGCCGACCGCGCGGTACCCGGTCCCGGCCAGCGTGTATCCGGACCCCACCCGGGCCGGATCGCCGCCGGTCACCGACCGGAACCACGCCGTCATCCGGCGGGCGGCGGCCGTCGACACGGCATCACCGGACAGCAGCGCGTCGAGGCCGAGCCGCCACGGCGTACGGCAGGCGTTGAACCCGAAGTCACCGTCGTGCGACGTCTCCAGGACCCGGCCGGTGACCGGTGCCAGATCGGCGGCCGTGCCGCGTACGAAATCAGGCATCAGCCCGGTCCGTGGGCTGAACGTCCGCTGCAACCGGTCGGCCGCCGCCCGGTGTGCCGCCCCGATCCGCGCCCAAGCCGGGTCACCGGTGGCGGCCTGGAAGGCGCGGAAGTACACCGGATTCCAGTCCGAGGTCCGTGACGTGCCGTAGAGCGGCGAACCCGGAGTGCTCCAGTCACCGAGCAGCAGCAGCGAACTGTCCCGGTTCACGGTGCTGCGCTTGATCGCCGCGATCCGCCGCAGCGCCAGAGCCCGGTAGTCGTAGCTCCCGGCGCTGCCCCACGTGCGGTCGGCGAGCAGTAGCGCGTACGCGATGTCCAGGTCTCCGTCGGTGGCCGAATCGCCGCCGTCACGTTCCACGCAGCCGGTGTCGAGTTCGGCCGCCATCAGGTCGGCGTCGTTGCTCGACGGGTGCGCCAGCACGAACCCCAGGATTCCGTCGAACAACCGCCGGGCGCCCGCGTCCAGCGCCGCCATCGACGCGGCGATCACCAGGCCGTACCCCTGGGCCTCGGCGATCGCCGGATAGGCGGCGTCGGGGGAGTGGATCCGCAGCGTGCCGTCACCGCACCCGGGCCGCACGAACGCCGCCTGCCAGTCCCGGTAGTAGGCGGCCAGCCGGTCGCGCATCTCCGCCCGCCCCGCCGACGGCCGGATCGCCTCGTGCGGATAGAAGCCCGGCGAGACCGGCGCCCGCAGGACGGTCACCGCGTCACATCCGGCAAGAGCCAGGATCAAAAGAGCGGCCACGGTACGGGCGAACGGCCACCTGATCACGGCGGAAACCCTACGTGAGCTTCCGCCCGATATGGACGATCACCGACGGACCGGCAGTGCGTCGCCCAGACGGAACGACCTCGTCGATCGGCTGATGTGGACGATCTCCGCCCGCCGATAATCTGGGCCCGCACGCCACCCCGCCGCTCCGACCGCAGGAGGCGTCCATGTCCGCTCGGCCCTGGTGGGCAGTCGCAGCCGTCCTCGGTGTCACCGGCTGCACGAGCCTCCCGGCACCACCCGAACCCGCCCCGGTCAACTCTCCGGCGCCGGTCACGCCCGGTCCGGCGGCCTCCCTGCCCACTCAGGACGACCTGCGCAGACTGCTGCTGACCGCGGACGACCTGCCCGGCTACACACTTCAGCCGGAGCCGCCGGGTGCATCACCCGGCTCGGCGTCGAGCGAGTTCACCGGCTGCCCGGCGCTGACCCCGTCCAGTGAGGGCCCGTCGGTCACCGTGGCGGTGAACTTCTCGGGCGGGCTGATCGGCCCGAAGATCGGCGAGACGATCACCGCGTCCAGCGGCGAGCAGGCACAGCGCACCGTCGACGGTATCGCCGCCCTGGCCCGGCAGTGCCCGGCCTACACCGCGGTCACCGGCGGGCAGACCATGACGATGACCGTCGTGGCGATGGAACTGGCGCCGATGGGGGACGCCTCGGCGGGCCTCCAGATGACCGGCACGGTGCCGAACCTGCCGCCGGTCCGGGCCGAGGCGATCGTCATCCGCAGCGGCAACCTCGTCATCCAGGTCTCGCAGGCCACCGCCTTCCCACCGGACCGGGAGCTCACCCTGTCGACCGCCCGCCGGGCGCTGGAGAAAGCCGAACAGGGCCGCTGATCGTCAGTCCGGCGCCGACACGCAGTACATGCCCATCAGCCAGAGGCCACGGTTCGCCCGCGTGGTATGGCTCAGCAGCAGCGCCGCGGCCGTGCTGTCGGCGAGCTTGCGCAGCGACGGATCGGTCGACGACTGGGCCACCGCGACCGCCTTGGCCTGGGCGAACAGGAAATCCTCGTTGACCGCCGAGTTCACCGACACCGCGCTGTCCACCTCGCCCAGAGCCGCACAGGCCCGCTCCCGGGGAACCGTGCCGGGCGCGACGGCGGCCAGATGGGTGGCCAGCAGGTCCGGCCGCTGCACCGGATTGGACAGCCCCAGCGCCGCGAGCACCCACGACTGGAACCCGAACCCGGCCAGCAGGGCCGCCGCCAGCACGAACGGCGCCAGCCGCCACACCACCCGCCGGCGCCGCCGGACCGGGGCCGGGCGGGGCGCCGGCGGCGGGAAGGCGGCCCGCACCAGGCTGCCGAGCAACGCCGCCGGCAGGCCGACCAGCAGGCTGCCGCCGCACAGCAGCAGCCACGTGCCGCCGGCGCCGTCCGCGCTGAACGCGCCGGTCGCCGTGGTCACCAGCCGGAGGTCGCCGACGGCCTGCGACAGGTGCGCCGCCATCAGCGGGAACAGGCCGATCCCGACGATCACCTGCATGACGCCGCCGACCGCCACCGCATGTGCGCCCCGGCCCCGGCCGCCCTCGACCACACCGGCCACGAACGCCCCGGCCGCGGCGAGCCCGGCCGCCGGCGCCACCAGCAGGAACACGAGCGGGGCCAGCGCGGTCGCCGGTTCCGCCCAGTGGGCGTCGGCGAACCACATCGCGTCCAGCAGATCGCCGTGCAGCGGGATCGGGACCACGGCGTACGCCAGCAGGACCGCGACCGCCGCGAGACCCGCCGCGCGCAGCCCCCGGGCGCCGTCCGCGACCAGCGGATAGGCGCAGGCCCACAGCACCGACAGCAGCAGCACGGGATTCAGCAGGATGGCGAACAACGGCACGGCGAGACCGTCGATCGTGGGCACATCGGCGGCCAGTTCGAGAATCGCGTACCAGTAGCCCAGCCACAGGCCGACGATCAGGCCGGACTGCGCCACCCCGATCCGGTAGGCGAGCCGCGGGCGCTCGGCCACATTCAGCCAGGCCGTCGCACACAGCGAGGTCCATTTGACGTACACGTGGCAGGCCAGCAGAAGAAGCACGCTCGCACCCGCCGCGACGACCGGATCGGCGGCGAACACGGTCGGCCACGCCCCGACGGTCGGCACCTGCGGAGTGACGATCTGGCCCACGACGACCCCACCGGCCAGCGCGAGCACCGTCGGCCACTGCCGGACCCGCGGGCCACCGGCCAGCCGGTACAGGGTGGACCGCCAGATCACGCCGCTGAGCACACTCGCCGCGATCCCGCCGAAGAGCAGGCCGACCAGCCAGACGCTGGGCTGGAACAGATCCGGGACGAACAGCCGCAGCAGATAGATCGCCGGGGTGAACCCGAACCCGATCATCAGGCCGATCGCCCCGGCCACCGCCGGTTCCAGCCGGAACAGCCGCGGCCCGCCGTCGACGGCCTCGTACCGTTCCTTCTCGGACGGATGGTTACGGTAGGTCCACCAGCGGCGCACCGGCGTGTGGGCGGCCGCGCCGGCCCGCTTCCCGAGCGCCGCCTTCAACTCCTCCGCGCTGATCAGCGTCCGGGTGGCGCGGACGTCGGCGTACAACTCGCGGCTGCGCAGCACCGACGATCGGATCAGCCAGAGCAGGACCAGCAGCACGGCGATGCGCCAGGCGAATCCCTTCAGGTCTCCGGGGGCCCGGATCGCGACGAGCGTCAGCGGTACGGCCGCCGCCCCCAGAAACGCCCACCACACCGCGATGGCCAGGTAGGTCATGTCGACGTCCCGGTTACGGATGTGCGCGAGTTCGTGGGCCAGGGCCGCGTCCGCCCCGCCGGTCAGGAACTCGCCCGCGCCGATCGCCACCCGGTGCCGCCCGAACCGCCCGAACGCCCGGCCCCCGCTGACCCCGCCGTCGGTGGCCACGAACAGCTCCACCGGGCCGAACCGTGCAGCCGTCGCGATCAGCCGCTCGGCTGTCTCCCGGGTGCCGGCGTACCTGGTCGCCTCGGCCATCGGGCGCAACGATTTCGCGATCACCGCCGGGACCGCGAGGTACAGCACCACGGTGAGGGCGGCCAGGACACCCAGCATCGCGGCGACGACCAGGCCGAGCCGGATGTCGGCCTGGCGCAGGCAGTCGTCGTACCAGTCGGTCAGCCGGCTCGCCGGAACCGCGGCGGCCTGCTGCTGGACGATCCCGGTGCAGGTGGCCGGGTCGGCGCTGACCACATCGATGTGGTCGGCCAGCCAGGCGTAGATGTAGGCGGCGCTCGCCAGCGTCGACGTGATCAGCAGCACGAACCGGCCGCTCGTCGCCGGGGGCAGCCGGAACGGGTCGGGCGCCGGCGCGGTCATTCCGGGGGCAGCGGCTCGGTCAGCGCGGCCACGACCAGGTTGGCCAGGCGGTTGGCGACCTCGGGGGTCAGCCCCGCCCGTACCGCAACCCATCGGACCAGGTCGCCGACCTCGCGGATGTGGGTCGCGGACAGCTTGGGCAGCGGGGTGTCCGGCCCGTTCGGCGTCTGCGCCGAACGGATCGCCCGTCTCAGCCGCCGCTGGCCCAGCCAGGTCCGGGCCCCGCGCAGATACCGGCCGAGCTGTTTGACGAACCGGTCGCTGACGATCGCGCCGAGGATCAGCAGCACCACCTGGGTGACCAGGGCGACGCTCTCCGGGTCGAGGCCGGCGGGCCGTCCCGGGCGCGGGCCGCGCAACAGGTTGGCGGCGGTCGAGCCTCGCACCTCGGGCCGGGTGTAGAAGGTGTCGCTGATCAGCTCGAAGGTGGGCAGTTCCTCCGGCGCGACCTCACTGACCAGGCGTTCAGCGAGTCGGCCGACGGTGGGCGTGGCCACGATGTCTCCTTCGGACGGTCGTGGGTGACGGCTGGCAATGAAGCTAACCCGCTGCCGTCGCGATGCGGCCCGGCGCTCACGTGTTCGGTCCGTTCGGCTGAACACGACGCACCGCGTGGCGTACCACTGCCGGACCGGCCAGACCTGCCGTTCCGGCTCCGGACGCCCGGATGGTCTACCGTGCCGCCATGGAACTCACCCTGCGCCCGCTCACGCTCGACGACACCGCCGCCGTCCACGAGTGGGCCAGGTTGCCCGAGGTGTCGCGCTATCAGGGCTGGGGACCCAACACCTTCGAGCAGACCGAGGAGTACGTGCGAAGCTCCGTCCCCGCACCTGACGGCCGGCAGGTCCTCGCGATCGTCGTCGACGGCCTGGTGGTGGGCAACGGCGAACTGCGGCTGCACGGCCCCAGTACCGGCGAGATCGGCTACGCCGTCCATCCCCGCCTGTGGGGCCGGGGCATCGCCACCACCGCGGCCCGCCGCCTGCTGGAACTGGGGTTCCGCGAGTACGGTCGGCACCGCATCTTCGGCACCTGCGACCCGCGCAACGAGGCGTCGGCCGCCGTGCTGCGCAAGATCGGCATGCGTTACGAGGGCCGGATGCGCGGCACCGCCCACATCCGGGACGGCTGGCGCGACTCCGACCTGTACGCGATCCTGGCGACCGACTGAGTCAGCGCCGGACAGCGGGCTTGCGGTTCGGCCGGGCGCCCGCCGGGCGGTCCACCGGCAGGCCCTCGACCGCGCCGGTGCGGCCTTTGCGGGACCGGGCCGCCCGTTCCAGCGCCGTCATCAGCCGCGCCTCCTCGCCGGCCCGGTCGCGGTACCAGGCCAGCGCCCACGCCCGGTGCAGGCGCCACCCGAGGTCGGCCAGCACCTGGTCGTTGAGCCGGTCCCGGTCGCGGGCGGCCGGGCAGTCCCGGTAGCCGGGCCCGTCGCAGCGGATGCCGAGCAGGTAGTCGCCCTCCGGGTCGTCCGGGTGCCGGACCGCGATGTCGACCCGCCCGCCCGCGGTGCCGAGGCCGGTGCGGGCCGGGTAGCCCCAGGAGCGGACCGTCTCCAGTACCGAGGTGACGAAACCGCCGGTCTCCTCGAGCGGTTCCGGGCCACCGGCGCCGGAGTCACGTTCCACATAGTCCAGGTAGGCGGCGAGCTGCCGGATGCCCTCGTTCTCCGATTCCGGCACGTCCCGGGAGAGGATCGACGTGACGATCTCCACCCGGTGCCGGGCGCGGGTGATCGCCACGTTCAGCCGCCGCCAGCCGTTGGGGCGGTTGAGTGCGCCGAAATTCGCGCTGATCCGGCCGTTCTCGTCGTAGCCGTACCCGATCGAGAAGATCATCACGTCGCGTTCGTCGCCCTGCACCGATTCCAGGCTCTTGATGAAGAAGCCGTGCAGCCGGTCGTCGGTGACCGCCCGTTCCAGCGCCGGATGCCCGGCCGCGATCCTGTCGAGGGCCCGTTCGATCGCCTCGGCCTGCGCCACCGAGAACGTGACGACGCCGAGGGTGTGCCGGGGCCGGGTGGTGAAGTGGTGCACGATCCGTTCGGCGACGCGTTCCGCCTCCACCGGGTTGTCGCGTCCGGTGGCCCGCCGGTAGACGCCGGCGACCGGGAACAGTTCGACGCCGGTGTCCGGCCCGCCGATCGCCGGAGCCGGGAAGGTGCTCAGCCGCCCCTGGTAGAACGCGTCGTTGGCGAACGCCACCAGCGCCTGGTGCCGGCTGCGGTAGTGCCAGGTCAGGCCCATGCCGGGGAACGCGCCGCAGGCTTTGGCCAGCTCCAGCACGGACTGGTAGTCGAGGACCTCGCTGTGCTGTTCGACGGCCGCGAAGGACCTGTCGAAGAACGACGTGGGCGGCAGCTGGCGGTCGTCGCCGGCGGTGATCAGTGATCGTCCGCGGTAGATGCAGTTGATCGCCTCGGCCGGGGTGACCTGCGAGGCCTCGTCGAAGATGACGGCGTCGAAGTCGATGTCCGGCGGCAGGGACTGGCTGACCGTCAGCGGCGACGCGAGCACACACGGCCGCAGCGCGAGCACGGCGTCGCGGGCGTGGGCGATCAGGTCGCGTACCGGAAGCTGCCGTTCGGCCTTCATCGCCTCGCGTCGCAGCAGGCCGGCGCCGGTGCTGTCGGCCGGGGGCCGCTGCGCCTCGACAGCGGCGGCGATCTCCCGGGCCGCGGCCAGGGCGAGTTTCTCGTCGGCCTGCCGGAACTCGGCGACCAGCCGGTCCCGGTCCTCGGCCCGCCACGGCCGAAGCCGGCTGTCGGCCCGGACCACCGCGTCGACCCAGCCGTGCAGCAGGGCACGTTCCAGGACCGCGGGCACCTGCGCGCTGTCCAGACCCTGGTCGGCGCAGAACTCGACGGCCGCGTCGAGGCCGTGGAAGGCGAGCACGTCCCGGGCGTCCAGGCAGGCGAACCACTCCTCCTGGCCGCTGCTGTCGTCGCGGATGTCGCGCAGCAGCGCCGCCGCCCGCCGGTAGTCGCCGAAGCATTCCCGCAGCTCGTCCTGCCGTCCCGGGCCGAACCCGGCGAGCACCAGCTGGCCGGCCCCGGCCCATTCCTGGGCGCGTTCGCTCAGCAGCGGCAGCGGTCGCAGGTCGCGCAGGGCGGCCACCTGGGCTTCGGTGAGCGGCCCACCGGCGAGATCCCTGGTGGTCGCGGCCCAGGCGATGGCCGCGGCGAGCGCGGCCGGATCGGTTTCCGGCATTTCGGCGGTACGCCCACCGGCCGCCGCCGCAGCCGATTCCGCCGCCGTGCGCAGTTCGGCCAGCCGTACCGTCTCGGCGTAGTCGAGGTTGCGCCCGGTCGCGGTGTCGTAGGCCCGGACCGTCGCGGCCGCCGCCCGCAGCGCCGTGCTGTGCTCGTGCAGCCAGGTGATCGCGTCGTCGATCGGCCCGGTCATCAGCTCCGGCCGGCCCGCCGGGTAGGGCGCCGGCCGCAGCGTCGCCTGCCAGCGCTGCAACGCGTCGCGGGCCTCGGTGACCACCTGCACCGGCACCGGATCGGGCGCGGGGGAACAGATGTAGGTGAGGACCGGTTCCAGAGCGGACGGCGGGGCCGCGGCCAGCGCCGAGGTGGCCACCGCGATGGCGTCGTCGAGCGCGGCGAAGTCGGTGCCCCGCCCCTGCCAGTAGCGTCCGAGCGCGGTCGAGTACGAGTGTTCGGCCGCCGCCAGGTCCTGGAGCGCCCGCTTCCACGCGACGGCCACCCCGATCCGGGCGATCGCGTCGCCGAGGTGCGCGGTCGGCAGCACGAACCCGGCCACCTGCCGCCGGTCGCGCCGGTACGCCCCGAGCATCTTGCGCCAGCCCCGGTGCACGTTGGCGAACCGGTCGGCCAGTTCCTCGACCGGCTGGGCCAGGATCGCCTCGGCGAAGTAGGGCCGGGCCTGGATCTCCGCCCCGACCAGCACCTCCAGCGCCCGGCGCAGCGTGCCCGCCCCGGTCTGCACCGCGGACAGCGCACCCGGCCCGAACCAGAACCGTTCCGGCTTGTGCGGCCGGGCGCCCAGCTCGACGACGGTGGCGACCCGGGCGATGTCGCGGCTGGAGGTCGCCGGCGGCAGGCCCAGCTTGGCGGTGACCCGGTCGACCGCCCGCCGGTGCTTCTCCAGCTGTTCGGCGGCCCGGGTGAAGGACAGCGCCAGCTCGTCGGCGTCGGACGCGGTCAGCGCGCCGAGGTCGACCGGCGCGGGCAGCGCCTCCAGCGACGGCACGTCGGGCAGGGCGGCGGGGGAGGGCAG
>NZ_JBEZXU010000093.1:0-38203 GCF_040638175.1 Actinoplanes sp. NPDC026670 | reverse complement strand
GCCAGATCTTGCATGAGTCACTCGTAGATCACCGGTGCCGAACCCTACCGATACCAACCCCTCCCGGAACCGGCCCACCTATAGAAGCGTCGCTGCCAACGTGGAGAGCCATGCAAGATCTACAAGGCTGACTGGACGCGAATTCTTCGCGAATGCGACATTTCTGGCCTCGGGTCGTTGTCTCAGTCGCCTGCGTGACAGGTGCGATAGCCCGAAGGCTCGGCGGGAAGGCATCGCACAGCAGAGGGATTGACCCTGGATGCGGCGAAAGCCTTGAAGAAGCTTCCCCGGCGGGGAACGCGTGCAAGGTCCACGCGCTGGTGTGGACCTTGCACGATGACGCGTCCCGGGGACGCACCCCGGGACGCGTCCCCGGGACGTGAAAGATCTTTCAAGATCGCCGCGGGCGGGCAAAACGTGCAAGATCCCGAAGCGCCGCCGCACGCATGCCGGGACAAGCCGTGACCCCGATAACCGGCCACGGAACCCCGCCCACCTACAGAGACGTGGCGGGTGGCCTGGCTACTGCTGTGGGCGGCGGCCCGGCAGGCCGCTGGGCGCTGTCGACGGGTCCTCCAAGGTTGCCGGGACACTGGACTGGGCCGGCCGGGCCGGGGCCGGGGCGGCGCGGCCGGGAAGGCCGGACGGGGCGTTCTGTTCGTCGGCCGGGGCGCCGTCGGCCGGGGCTTTGTGCTGGCCCATGTCCGGGGCCTGCAACGGTGGCCGGGACGCGGCCTGCGGTGGAGCGTTGTGCTGACCCATGTCGGGGGCCTGTAAAGGACGGGGCGCGTTGTGCTGACCCATGTCCGGCGCCTGCAACGGTGAACGTGGGGCATTGTGCTGACCCATGTCGGGGGCCTGCAACGGTGAACGGGACGGGCGCTGAGCCCCTTCGGGCGGCGCCATCGGCGCGTTGTGCTGACCCATGTCCGGCGCCTGCAACGGCGAGCGCGGGGCATTGTGCTGACCCATGCCGGGCGCTTGTAACGGGGCGGGAGCGTTGTGCTGACCCATGTCCGGCGCTTGCAGCGGCGCCGGGGCGTTGTGCTGACCCATGTCGGGCGCTTGCAGCGGGGCCGGAGTGTTGTGCTGGCCCATGTCCGGCGCTTGCAGCGGGGCCGGGGCATTGTGCTGACCCATGTCCGGGGCCTGTAACGGTGAACGGGACGTCGTGGGCTGGGGTGCGGCCGGGTTCATCAGTGGGGGCGCGGTCAGGGGCTCGCCTGGCTGCGGGGCGGGCATCGCTGCCGGCGGCAGGGCTTCGGCCTGGTCCTGCGGGCCCGGGGCCGGGGGCCCTGCGAACGTTGCGGGCATCGGCGGGAGCTGCGACGCGGCGGGGGCGGCAGCGGGCGCGGGCGGGCGCGCCGAGCGGGTGAAACGGGGCGCGTCGAGTGGGCTGTTCTGCTGGCTGTAGAGCGGTGGCCGCCGCATCAGCTCGTCGACGTCGTCCGGCAGAGGCGCGGGCATGCCACCGAACGGTGCCTGGTTTTGCCCCGGCGCACTCCCGAACGGAACCTGACCCGTCCCGGAAGCAGGCGAACCCGGAACCGGCACACTCCCGAACGGAACCTGACCCGTCCCGGAAGCAGGCGAACCCGGAACCGGCACACTCCCGAACGGAACCTGACCAGGGCCGGAAGCAGGCGAACCCGGAACCGGCACACTCCCGAACGGAACCTGACCAGGGCCGGAAGCAGGCGAACCGGGAGCGGGCACACTACCGAACGACGGCTGGCCCGGGGCGGAGGCTGGTGAATCCGGAGCGGACATGCCACCGAACGTTCCCGGGACCGGGCCGGCTGACATGCCGCCGAATGTTGCCGATTCCTGTCCTGGAGGTGGCATCGTGCCAGGTCCCGGCATGACCGGCACGGCCGGCATCAGACCGGTCGCGTCGAAGCCGCCCGGGGCCGCCGTGCCGTTCGGTCCGGAACCGCCCGGCGTCGTGCCTCCAGGAGCCATGCCGCCGAATGTGGCACCGCCCGTATCGGCACCCGGCTGGAACGATCCGCCGGGCATGCCCGGACCCAAGCCACCCTGGCCGGGCGCTCCCGATCCGAAGGTGCCCGGACCAGGGCCGCCCGGACCGAAGCCGGCCTGACCAGGGACGCCCTGACCAAAACCACCCTGGCCCGGCCCGCCGGGCTCGAACCCACCCTGACCAGGTGCTCCCGGTCCGAAGCCGGCCTGGCCGAATCCGCCCTGGCCCGGGCCGTTCTGATCCGGTGCGCCTGGGCCGAAGCCCTCGCCGGGCCGGCTCTGTCCTGGCCGGTCCCGGCCCTGGTCGAAGGAACCTGATCCGGATGTGGCCAGGCCGGAACCACCCTGGCCACTCAAGCCCGGGATGCCCGACCCGAAGCCGCCCGGACCCGGCCCACCGGGTTCAAACCCACCCTGACCAGGCCCACCAGACTCGAAACCGCCCTGCCCAGGAGCGCCCGATCCGAAGCCGCCCTGACCCGGCGCTCCGGATCCGAAACGGCCCTGGCCCGGCGCCCCCGATCCGAAGCCGTCCTGACCGGTCGCGCCCGATCCGAAGCCGCCCTGACCGGTCGCGCCTGAACCGAAACCACCCTGACCAGGAGCGCCTGAACCGAAACCACCCTGACCAGGAGCGCCTGAACCGAAACCACCCTGATCAGGAACACCCGGGTCGCCCTGCCCGAATCTGCCGGGGCCGGGCATGCTCTGTCCGTCGCCGGGAATGCCCTGGCCGAAGCCCGGCCGGCCCGGAACGTCGTCTCCGGGAGCGGACTGTCCTGCCGAGTGCTGGCCGAAGCCGCCCTGGGAGAACGTTCCCGGGCCGCCTTCGCCGGGCTGGGCGCCGAAGGGAGCCGCGCCCGGCTCGTTGAACGGGGAACGGACGCTTGGCCCCGGACCCTCGCCGCCGGCCGTGAACCCGCCGCCGGAGATCGGACCGGCCGGGTCGCCTCCCGGGTAGGTGCCAGGCGGAAACGATCCGCCGGGGAAGCTGGTGCTCGCGCCGGGACCACCCGGCGCCGGGAAGGCCGGCCCAGCGCCCGGCCCGCCCGGCTGGTCGCCGCCGGGGTAGACACCGGAGACGCCCGGGGCGCTACCCGGCACAGCGGCACTGCCGGAGGCAACGCCACCGCCTGGGAACCCGGCGCCACCGGCAGGCCCGCCACCACCCGGAAATCCGGAACCACCGGGAAACCCGCCATCGCCCGGGAGCCCGGAACCACCGGAGTGCCCGGCACTGTCCGGAAGCCCGGAACCGCCTGGGACCCCGTAGCCGCCTGGAACCGCGGCGGTTCCGGAAGCCGGACCGGGAAACGGCGATCCCCCACCGGATGCTCCCGGCGACTGGCTGCCCGGGAAGAGGCCTTCGTGCGGCGGGAAGGACGACGAGCCCCGGGGAGGCTGAGCAGCGGGCGCATCGATGCCGGGACCGGTGAGACCGGCGCGGGACGCCAGGCTGCTTCGCGGCGACGCCGGGCCGGGGTAGGCCGCACCGCCCGGAGACGATCCGTCATGGGCCGCCCCCAGCCCGCCCGGAGCCGGGCCGGCGCCGTAGGACGCACCACCGGCGGCCGATCCGGAGTCACCGGGAGCCGCGCCCGCGATGCCCGGTGCAGCCGCTTCGGCGGGCGCCGGCCCGGTCTGCCCCGCGCCGGCGGGCCGGGCGCCCGGCGCGCCCAGGCCGAACGGGCCGGGCGGGATTCCCGGCGCCGAGTTGCTGTACGACGTTTCCGGAGGTGTGCCGCCGGCCAGGCCGGACGCCGCATGGTTCGTGCCCGGCAGAGGCATGCCGGAGTTACCGGCCGGGGTGGGCGCGGATTCGTCCTCGGCGATCAGCCACGGCGGGCGGGAGCCCTCGGCCGGTCCGGAACCGCCCGCCGGCCAGGCGCTGGTCTCCTCGGTCGCCCAACTCGGCGCGGACGGTTCGGCGGCTGGGGGACGCAGCCCGGACGGCTCGGCCGCCGGCCAGGGTCGTCGGCCCTCGGCTGCGCCGGCCGGTGTCCCGGCAACCCCGGGCGACTGCCACCCCCCGGGCGAACCAGAACCAGCCTCCGGCCCGCCGGGCTGCTGCCATCCACCGGACGAACCAGGACCGGCGTCAGGTCCACTCGCCTGCTGCCAGCCGCCAGACGAACCAGAACCAGCCCCCGGCCCACCGGGCTGCTGCCATCCACCGGACGAACCAGGACCGGCGTCAGGTCCACTCGCCTGCTGCCAGCCGCCAGACGAAACGGTGCCGGCCTCGGGCCCACCAGGCGACTGCCACCCACCGGGGGAAACAGAACCAGCCCCCGGCGCGCCGGGCTGCTGCCACCCACCAGGCGAAGCAGAACCGGCATCGGGCGCGCCGGGCTGCTGCCACCCGCCGGACGGGAGCGGACCTTCGTCCGGCGGCGGTGGCATCGAGACAGCTCCCCGCGCGGCTCCGAACTGGGATCCGCCGATGGCGCCGTCGCCGAAACCGGTCTCCCCGGAACGGAACCCGCCGCCCCCCGCACCGAGAGCGGCATCGCCGGGATGCGAACCGCCCGGAAGACCACCGGAACCCGGGGCGCCACTGGAGTAGTCACCGGGAAAGACGGCGCCCCCGAGCCCCGCGACGGCGGATCCGGGGTCGAGCGGCGTGCCCGAGAGTGGATTCTCGCCGGGGAACGCGCCGGTGGGCGTACCCGATGAAGGTCCGGCGGGGACAGCGGAAGCATGTGCGGACTCCTCGACCACCCATGGCGGTGGTGTGGGCGTGGCCGGCGGCATGAGGCCGGCCGAGGGCGGGGACCAGGCGGGGCGGGTCGCGGCGACCAGGCCGGAGGCCTCGGCGAGGCCGGCGGCGGCGAGGACCTCGGCGGCGGCCTGGGCGGTACGGCAGGGCAGCGGCTCGCCGCAGGCGGGGCACTCGGTGATGCCGTCGTGCGGGCCGAGCCCGCCGCCGTGTGCCTCGACCATCTTGGTCGCGGTTCGGGCCAGCACACTTTCCGGTTTGACGTAAGTCGATGCCATAGCCCGTTCGCCCCCATCCCCGGCCTGTCCACCTGCCGGGACGACACGGTGGTCCCGCCGGTTGTCTCGGCTCCGCTCCAGTTCACCCCTTCGGGGGTACCCGGAGGGTGGATTTCCCCAGATCAGTGCGGATCCGGGGCCGGGTGGGCGGAAATCGGGACAGGCTGCCGGAACAGGCGGTATGAGTGAGAGGAAATTCACTCACGGTATTGAGGCGTGTTCGCTCCGTAGCATGAAGGCACTTCCAGGAGGTGACCCCCCATGGACGACACCGAGCTGCACCGCGAGCGGATCCTCCGGCACGTCAGTCCGATCATCACCGGCCGCTTCGTCGGTTTCCAGACGTCCTACACCCGTGAGGTGCGCATCGGCCGGCCGGTCGCCCTCGCCGTCTTCCTGCTGGCCGGCATCGCCCAGCTGATCGGCTCCCTGTTACGGATGACCCCGGCCCGGCGCACCCTGAAGGAGCTGCGCAAGGGCCCGGAGTTCCTGGTGACGCCGGTCCGGATGCGTGACGACCTCGGGCAGATCTACGAGATCGAGATGCACGGGCAGCTGCCGCAGTCGGCGCTGCACCGCGGCGACCTGATCCAGGTGCGCACCGAGCCGCAGGCCGACCCGACGCTGCCGGTCCGCCTGATGCAGGTGGTGAACCTGACCACGATGCAGCCGCTGACGCCGCGCATCCCCACCCAGTGGTCGCACATGGGCCCGGCGCTGCTGTTGCAGGCCGCCGTCGGTGTGACGATCTTCGGCGCCGCGATGGCCGTCTGGCTGGGATGATTTTCCGCCCGCCGGGGTACGTACCGCGCCCATGAAAGATCGTTTGGACAACTGGCGAGAATGGACGGTCCGCACCGGGCGCTCCGCCATCGACAGCCGTCATCATGACGATGGGGGGCGGCGGCTACGGCGCCGCACGCTCCCCTGGCGTCTCTGACGGCTCGAAAGGTGGTGCGCGGTGGGCGAGAAAGTCGACCAGACCAATTTCACCCGCGAGGACCGGACCCGCTACCGGCAGAAGATCCGCCGTAGCCTCGACGTGTTCGCGACGATGTTGCGCGAGGCACGATTCGAGTTCGAACGTCCGCTGACCGGCATGGAGATCGAGCTCAACCTGATCGACGACCACGCCGATCCGGCGATGCGCAACGCCGAGGTGCTGGGCGCGATCGCCGATCCGGACTTCCAGACGGAGCTGGGACAGTTCAACATCGAGATCAACCTGCCGCCGCGGCGGCTGGCCGGCGACGACTTCGCCGAGCTGGAACGGGGCCTGCGGTCCAGCCTGAACCAGGCCGAACGGCGGGCCCGGGCGGCCGGCGCGCACATGGTCACGATCGGCATCCTGCCGACGCTGCGGCGCGAGCACCTCACCGGCGAGGCGCTCACCGTGAACCCGCGCTACCAGCTGCTCAACGAGCAGATCTTCGCGGCCCGGGGCGAGGACCTGGACATCCGCATCGACGGGGTGGACCGGCTGGCCGTCACCACCGACACCATCGCGCCCGAGGCGGCCTGCACCAGCACCCAGTTCCATCTCCAGGTGAGCCCGGCGCAGTTCGCCTCGTACTGGAACGCCTCGCAGATCGTCGCCGGCATCCAGGTCGCGCTGGGCGCCAACTCGCCGCTGCTGTTCGGCCGGGAGCTGTGGCGGGAGACCCGGATCCCGCTGTTCGAGCAGGCCACCGACACCCGCTCGGAGGAGATCCGAGCGCAGGGGGTACGCCCACGCGTCTGGTTCGGCGAACGCTGGATCACCAGCGTCTTCGACCTGTTCGAGGAGAACGTCAGGTATTTCCCGGCGCTCCTGCCGATCTGTGACATCCACGATCCGGCTGAGATCCTGGAACGCGGCGAGATCCCCGAGCTCAGCGAGCTGCGCCTGCACAACGGCACGGTGTACCGGTGGAACCGGCCGATCTACGCGGTCGTCAACGGGCGCCCGCACCTGCGGGTGGAGAACCGGGTGCTGCCGGCCGGGCCGACGGTCGCCGACACGATCGCGAACGCCGCGTTCTACTACGGGCTGGCCCGGACCATCGCCGAGGCGGAACGGCCGCTCTGGACGCAGATGAGCTTCCGGGCGGCCGAGGAGAACTTCCACAGCTGTGCCCGGCACGGCATCGACGCCACGGTCTTCTGGCCAGGTCACGGCACTCTGCCGGTCACCGAGCTGGTGCTGCGGTCGCTGCTGCCGCAGGCGTCGGCCGGGCTCGACCTGTGGGGTGTCGCGCCGGCCCACCGGGACCGGCTGCTCGGCATCATCGAGCAGCGCTGCCTGCGGCACCGCAACGGCGCGGCCTGGCAGGTGGAGACGCTGCACGCGCTGGAGAACCAGGGGTACGACCGGGACCGCGCCCTGCACGAGATGGTCCGCCGGTACCTACCGCTGATGCACGACAACATCCCGGTCCACGACTGGCCGGCCGCCGCCAAGGCCTGACCAGGCCAGAGCCACGGTCACGCCGTCCCGGGCGGTCTTCGGCAGGAGCAGCGCCGCCCCGGGACCGGCGGCCAGCAGCGCCGCGGCCTCGGCCACACTCGGGGCGCCGGTCGCGGCGGCCACCCGGGCGCTCGGGTTCGGGACCGGCCGGGCGGCCAGTTCCGCGGCGGTGAACCCGGCGACGCGCCACCCGAACCCGGCGGCCAGCTCCCGGACCCGCGGTTCGGCGGCCCGCCGGTCCACGGTGGCCAGCACCTCGATCCGGGCCGGTTCGACACCTGCCGCGGCCAGCACGGCGAGGACCGGCGCCGGTAGCGGGACCCCGCTGCGGGCGCCGAGACCGAGCACGATCACCGGGCGGCCGCGGCGACCAGGTTCCGGGCCAGCGACGGGACGCCCGCCCAGTGCAGGTGCAGGTAGGACGCGTGGACCGAGGCGGTGGCGAAGCCCTCCGGGTCGGCGCCGCGCCACGCCCAGGCCGCGCCACCCGCCGGGGACAGCAGCAGACCCGACCTCGGGTGCACGGTGGTGCGGTGGAACTCGTGGCCGGTGACCCGGGTGCCGGCCGGCGCCAGAGGGCTGTCGGCCAGCGCCACCGCGTCCCGGTAGCCGAGGGTCAGCGACGGGGTCATCACCGCCTCGGCGTCGAGCACCCCGCACATCGGCCGGCCGTCCAGGGTCCGGCACAGCCAGAGCAGGCCGGCGCACTCGGCGGCGATCACGCCCCGGAACGCGGCCACCTCGGCCCGCAGCTGCACGTTCTCGCTGAGCGCGGCGGCGTGCACCTCGGGGAAACCGCCACCGACCACCAGCGCGCGGGCGCCTGGTGGCAGGGCCGTGTCGTGCAGCGGGTCGAACGGCACGACTGTCGCTCCCGCTCCGGTCAGCAGTTCGGTCGTCTCCGCGTACGAGAAGGAGAAAGCCGGGCCACCGGCGACCGCGACGACCGGACCGCCCGGCACCGGGTCCTGCGACTCGGGGGTCCACGGCGTAGCCGTGAAAGGCGCCGCCGAACCGGCCACCGCGGCGACCGCGTCCAGGTCGACGGACGCCGCGATCAGATCGGCCATGGCGTCGACCGAGGCCAGCGCCTCGGCCCGGCGTTCGGCGGCGGGCACCAGCCCGAGATGCCGGGACGGCGCGGCGACCGCGTCGGCCCGCCGCAGCGCGCCGAGGACCGGCGTGCCGACCTCCTCGCAGGCGTCCCGGAGGATCTGCTCGTGCCGGTCCGAGCCGACCCGGTTGAGGATCACCCCGGCCATCCGCACGTTGCCGAAGCTGCGGAACCCGTGCACCAGCGCGGCGATCGACCGGCCCTGCGCGGCCGCGTCCACCACCATGATCACCGGTGCGTCGAGGAGCCCGGCGACCTGTGCCGTCGACCCGGACTCCCCGGCGCCGGTCCGGCCGTCGTAGAGGCCCATCACGCCCTCGACGATCGCCAGGTCGGCGCCCGCCGAGCCGTGCGCGAACAGCGGCCCGACCAGGTGCTCCCCCACCATCACCGGGTCCAGGTTGCGGCCCGGCCGGCCGGCGGCGAGCGCGTGATAGCCCGGGTCGATGTAGTCCGGCCCCACCTTGAACGGCGCCACCCGCACCCCGCGCCGCGCGAACGCCGCCAGCAGCCCGGTCGCCACGGTCGTCTTCCCGTGCCCGCTGGCCGGCGCCGCGATGACGATCCGGTTCACCATTCGATGCCCTGCTGCCCCTTGCGGCCCGCGTCCATCGGGTGCTTGATCTTGGTCATCTCGGTGACCAGGTCGGCCGCGGCGATCAGATCCGGGTGCGCGTCCCGCCCGGTGATCACCACATGCTGGGTGCCCGGCCGGTTCGCGAGCGTCTCGACCACGTCGGCGACGTCCACCCAGCCCCATTTCATCGGATAGGTGAACTCGTCCAGCACATAGAACTTGAACGTCTCCGCCGCCAGGTCCCGCTTGATCTGCGCCCAGCCCTCGGCGGCTTCCACGGCGTGGTCACGCTCGGTGCCGGCCCGCTGGATCCAGGACCAGCCCTCGCCCATCTTGTGCCAGGTGACGGGCGCTCCCCCGGCCTGCCCGAGAGCCTTGAGCGCGGCCTCCTCGCCGACCTTCCACTTCTCCGACTTGACGAACTGGAACACCCCGATCGGCCATCCGGCGCTCCACGCCCGCAGCGCCATCCCGAACGCGGCCGTCGACTTCCCCTTGCCCGGCCCGGTGTGCACGGCGAACACCGCCTGCCGCCGCCGCTGCCGCGTCGTCAGCCCGTCATCGGGCACGCTGGTCACTTTCCCTTGCGGCACAACCAAAACCTCCCTGTTCGGTACGGCCACTGCTCCCGCCGGAGCCGACCCCGTCCCGTCTCGTCCGGTACACGGGCTCGGCGCGGCTCCCGCCCCTCACCCTCCACCGGCACTCACCGTCACCCCAGACCGCCAGCCGTCGCCCACAACGGTCATCACACCCGCAAAACCCACGTGAGCGACGGCTCGCGGACCGACAACCGAAACCCGACCGCCAGCCGTCGCCCACAACGGTCATCACACCCGCAAAACCCGCGTGAGCGACGGCTCGCGGGAGGGGGGACGGTGAGCTCGGGGTGGCTGGGGGTGTCACGCGGCGCGCCGGTAGGCGCGGTCGGTGGCCGGAGCCGGGCTGGGCGCGGAACGGCGGGTGGTGGCGGCTTCCAGGTGGTCCAGCGGCATCACGTCGGCGGCCAGGGCGGCGGCCAGTTTGCGGGCCAGGCCCAGACGGATCGGGCCGGACTCGCAGTCGACCACCACCGTGGCCACACCGGAGAGCAACGGGGCCACGCGTAGCGGGTCCGGGCCGCTGGTCGCCCGGCCGTCGGTGACGATGATCAGCAGCGGGCGGCGGCGGGGGTCGCGGCGGCGTTCGGTGGCGATCGTGGTGGCGGCCGCGCGCAGGCCGGCGGCGAGCGGGGTCCGGCCGCCGGTGCGCAGTGCGGCCAGCCGCTGGACGCCCACCTCGTGGCTGGAGGTCGGTGGGAGCACGACGTCGGCTTCCGCGCCCCGGAAAGTGATCATCCCGATCCGGTCCCGCCGCTGGTAGGCGTCCCGCAACAGGGACAGCACGGCCGTCTTGACCAGGGTCATCCGCTTGCGCGCGGCCATCGAACCGGAGGCGTCCACCACGAAGAGCACGAGGTTGGCCTCCCGCCCGACATGGACCGACTCCCGCAGGTCCCGCGGCAGCACCCGGATCCCCCGCATCGCCTGATCAACAGCGGTCTGGTCCAGGGCCGCCCGGTCCAGGGCAGCCCGCAGGGTGGCGAACAGATGTGGGGCTCCGGCGAGTTTGCCCTGTGGGGGGCGGCTTCCCACCACCCGGCCGCGGCGGGCGAAAGCCGGTGAGCGACGGCCGGTGTGGCCGCCCTCGCCGCGGGCCGAGATGCGCAGCGTGCGGGGGCGGTAGGCCGGGCCGGCCGCAACGATCGCGCCGGGCCGGCCGGGGGCGCCGTCCGGAGACTGCGGGGCTTCGGACGGGTCGAACTCGCCGGACGGGGCCTCGGCCGAGGACCGGGAGCCGGCGGGCGAAGGACCGGAGGGCGGGGCGCCGGAAGGGCCGGCCTGATCAGGGGACGCGACGTCCGTACCGTCAGAAGGGCCGCCGTCCCGCGGGCCGTCACCACCGCCTGGTCCGTCCGGGTCCGGGTCCTCGTCGTCCTCGTCCTCGCCGGAGGAGTCGGCGGCGGAGTCGGCGGAACCGGCGGCGCGGTCCTGTTCGGCCTGGCGTTCGGCTTCGGCCAGGGCCTCGTCGAGTTTCTGCTCGTCGGTGCCGGGCGGGTCGAGCGGGTCGGTGCGGCGGCGGTGTGGCAGGGCGAGCCGGGCGGCGTCGGCCACGTCGCCGGCGGTGACCCGGTCGCGGCCGTGCCAGGCGGCCAGGGCCACGGCGCAGCGGGCGACGACGATGTCGGCGCGCATGCCGTCGACGCCGTAGGCGAGGCAGACCCGGGCGATGCGGTCGAGTTCGGCGTCGGGGAGCCGGACCGACGGCAGCTGGGCGCGGGCGGCGGCGATCCGGGTGGCGTATTCACGTTCGTCGGCGGCGAACCGGGCGGCGAACGCGTCCGGGCCGGCCTCGTAGGCGAGCCGCCGCCGGACCACCTCGGCCCGCTGGACCGCGTCGCGGGGCGCGGCGACCGTGACGACCAGGCCGAACCGGTCGACGAGCTGGGGGCGGGGCTCGCCCTCCTCCGGGTTCATGGTGCCGACCAGCAGGAACCGGGCGGCGTGTTTGACCGAGACGCCGTCGCGTTCGACGTGGGCCCGGCCCATCGCGGCCGCGTCGAGGAGCAGGTCGACGAGGTGGTCGGGGAGCAGGTTGACCTCGTCGACGTAGAGCAGCCCGCGGTGGGCGGCGGCGAGCAGGCCCGGCTCGTACGCCTTGACGCCGTCGTTGAGCGCCCGCTGGAGGTCGAGGGTGCCGACGACCCGGTCCTCGGTGGCGCCGACCGGCAGCTCGACGAGGTTCGCGGCCCGCGCCGCCGACGGCCCGCCCGGTGTGTGCGGGCCGTCGGGGCAGCCGGGGTCGGGCGCTGCCGGGTCACAGGCGAACCGGCAGCCGTGCACGACCTCCACCTGCGGCAACAGGCCGGCCAGGGCGCGGACCACGGTGCTCTTGGCGGTGCCTTTCTCGCCTCGGACGAGCACTCCGCCGACGGCCGGTGACACCGAGGTCAGCAGCAGTGCCAGGCGCAGGTCGTCGAGGCCCACCACGGCCGAGAACGGGTACGGAGTCGTCACCAGGATCCCTTCCGGCGGGTGTCCACGCCCGCGCGTCGGTTGTCACGAGCGGCCGGAGTTCCTGGCTCCCGGAATCGGTGTCCGGTCACAGTGGCGGGACCGTCCCGGATTCGCACCGGGTTCCTCCGCTTACCGCTCGCCGGTCACTCTTTCCTACCGGCCGGTGACCCGTCAACGCGGGGTCCGTCACGGCGGGCCCGCCACCGGCGGCGGCGCCGGAGAATGTTGCACGCGAGATTCCCGGCCGTCCGGCGGGTTCAGTTGCGGACCGCCTTCTCGGTGCCGGGGAGGGGTTCGGGGGCCAGCTTGTCGAGTTCGGTGACGACGTCCAGGACGGCGAGGGCGGACTTCTCCACCAGGGGCCGAAGGCGGCGGTAGAGGTCGGCGTCCTGCGGGTCGGGCCGGGTCGGTGCGCCGGTCGGCACCAGGGCGGCGGCGTGGTCCAGGTCGGGCAGGTCGCCGAGGGCGTGCCGGGCCAGGAGGCAGGCGCCGAGCGCGGTGCCCTCGGGCACGTCGGCGACCGTCACCGGCAGGTCGAGGGCGGACGCGAGCACGCCGATCCACAGTTTCGAGGCGGCCGCACCGCCGGTGGCCCGGATCTCGGTCAGCGGGTTGCCCTCGGCCTCGAACGAGTCCCGGACCAGGGCCAGCTGCTGGCAGACGCCTTCGACGGCGGCCCGGACCAGGTGCGGGCGACCGTGTTCGCGGCGCAGCCCGAGGTAGCCGCCGCGCAGGCCGGGCCGCCACCAGGGCGCGCGTTCGCCGAGCAGGTAGGGCAGGCAGAGCAGCCCCTCGCTGCCGGCGACGATCCCGGCCGCCTCGTCGAGCAGCCGGGCGTCCCGGTCGTCGGCGCCCTCGCCGTCGCCCTCGTCGGGCAGGAACGTCTGGCCGGCCCACCTGACCACCGAGCCGGCGTTGTTGACCGCGCCGCCGATCACCCAGCGGTCCTCGGTGAGGGCGTAGCAGAAGAGACGGCCGGCTTCGTCGCCGGTCGGGGCGGCGACGACGGTACGCAGCGCGCCGCTGGTGCCGAGCGACACCGCTCCGACTCCGGGCGGGGTGGCGCCGACCCCGAGGTTGGCGAGCGGCCCGTCGGCGGCGCCGATGACCAGCGGAGTCCCGGCCGGCAGCCCCGCGGCGGCGGCGACCCCGGCGTCCAGCCGCAGGAGGTGTGTGGTCGGGACGACCTCGGCGAGCTGTTCCGGGCGGACCCCGGCGATCCGCAGGGCCTCGTCGTCCCAGCGCCGGGCGTGGATGTCGTAGAGGCCGGTGCCGGAGGCGATCGACAGGTCGACGAGGAACGGGCCACCGGTCAGCGCGGCCACGACCAGTTCCTTGACGCCACCCCAGCGGGCGGTGGCGCGCAGCGTGCCCGGGTCCTCGCCGGTCCACCAGGCGAGCTTGGTGAGCGGGGACATCGGGTGCACCGGGGTGCCGGTGCGGGCCTGCAGCTGCCGGGCCCGGCCGTCGGCGACGATCCGTTCGCACTGGGCGGCGGCCCGGTTGTCGGCCCAGGTCACGACCGGGCCGAGCGGCTTGCCGTTGCCGTCCATCGGGACCAGGGCGTGCAGGAACGAGCTGAGCCCGATGGCGATCACCCGGTCGCCTTTCGCACGGCACTCGGCGGCGACGTCGGTGAGCGCCTTGATCGCGGCGCCGGTCAGGGCGGCCGGGTCGAGCTCGGCGCGGCCCGGGCCGGGCACCGACAGCGGGTAGTGGACGCTGGTCAGGGCGCGGATCTCGCCGTCCGGACCGGCGGCTATCCCCTTGGTCGAGGTGGTCCCGGTGTCGATGCCGATCACGACGTCCATGCGTCTCCTCCCGCCGAACAGGCTGCCCTGCGAGCCTTTCATGCCCGGCGGGACGCCCGATCAAGCCCGGCCGCCTGATCAAGCCCTCGCAGCCCGGCCAGGCCCGGCGGCCCGATCAAGCCCTGCGGCCCGGCCACGGCCAGGGCGGACGGCACTCCGGCCGGGCGACGGCGAGGGCGGCCGGGCGGACGGCGTACCGAATCCGCGGTGGTGACCGCAAGCAAACGCCCCGCCGGAAGCGACCGGCGGGGCGTCAGTGGAACGAAATCGGTCAGCGCTGCTCGACCGGGACGAAATCCCGGACCGGCGAACCGGTGTAGATCTGCCGCGGGCGGCCGATCTTGTTGGCCGGGTCGGCGATCATCTCGCGGTACTGGGCGATCCAGCCGGGGAGCCGGCCGATCGCGAACAGGACCGTGAACATGTCGGTCGGGAAATTCATGGCCTTGTAGATCAGGCCGGTGTAGAAATCGACGTTCGGGTACAGCTTGCGGGAAATGAAGTACTCGTCGGAGAGCGCGATCTCCTCGAGCTTGAACGCGATCTCCAGCAGCGGGTCGGGCTTGTCGAGAGTCGACAGCATCTCCTGGGCGGCCTTCTTGACGATGGCGGCGCGCGGGTCGTAATTCTTGTAGACCCGGTGGCCGAAGCCCATGAGCTTGACGCCCTTTTCCTTGTTCTTCACTCGCGTGACGAACGAGTTGACGTCTCCGCCGTCCTTGCGGATCTGCTCGAGCATCTCGAGGACCGCCGCGTTGGCGCCGCCGTGCAGCGGACCGGAGAGCGCGCCGATGCCGGCCGAGATGGACGCGAACAGGTTGGCCTGCGAGGAGCCCACCAGGCGCACCGACGAGGTCGAGCAGTTCTGCTCGTGGTCGGCGTGCAGGATGAACAGCATGTCCAGGATCTTGGCGACCTTGGGGTCGACGTTGTACTGGACGGTCGGCAGGCCGAACGTCAGGCGCAGGAAGTTCTCGACGTAGTCGAGAGAGTTGTCCGGGTACGGCAGCGGGTGGCCGATGGACTTCTTGTAGGTGTACGCCGCGATCGTCGGAAGTTTCGCCATCAGGCGGATTGCGGAGATATCGACCTGCTCGGAGTCGAGCGGGTCGAGCGCGTCCTGGTAGAAGGTGGACAGCGCGGTGACCGCCGACGAGAGCACCGACATCGGGTGCGCGTTACGCGGGAAGCTGGAGAAGAACGTGCGCATCTCCTCCTGCAGCAGCGTGTGCACGCGGATCTTGTCGGCGAAGTCCTGCAGCTGCGGCGCGGTCGGCAACTCGCCGTTCATCAGGAGGTAGGACACCTCGAGGAACGTGCTCTTCTCGGCGAGCTGCTCGATCGGGTATCCGCGGTAGCGCAGGATCCCCTGGTCACCGTCGATGTAAGTGATCGCCGACTTGGTCGACGCGGTGTTCACGAAACCCTGATCGAGGGTTACGTAACCGGTCTCCTTCAGCAGAGCACTGACGTCGATGCCGCCCGGACCGTCGACGGCCTTCGTGACCGCCATCGACAACTGACCACCAGGGTGGTCGAGCTTGACATCCGTCATGTATTTCCCTCACTTCACCGGCAGATGTCCCAAGGATTTTGCCGTTCACCGTAAACCCTCAACCTGAATGGGTCATCAGGTGGCCACCTGTTGAGGCATTGGTCACCAGTACGTATGGGTCGTTGCGCCATAGACAATGGTCGGTATATTGCGACTTCGTTACGGGAGGGCCCATGCAGATCCCGAGTCAGGGACCCGTCGTCGTGGGTGTCGGCGACCCGGCGACCGACGCGGCCGCGGTCCGCCTAGCCGCGCGGGAGGCGTGCTCCCGCGGACGGGTGTTGCAGGTCGTGCACGCTTTCACCGGCCCCGGCGACGCTGGCTGGGGACCGGCCCGGCGGAGCGCCTCGCACCTGGTCGAGGAGGCGGTCTCCATAGCGAAGCGTTCCACACCCGGGGTCGATGCGCGGCCGCATCTGGTGGATGGCCCGGCCGGACGGGTGCTCCTGCGCCTGAGCCGGGGCGCGGTGCTGGTGGTGGTCGGCGGCCCGCTGGTCGAGGTGGTGGCGCGGGCCTGGTGCCCGGTGGCGGTGAGCCGCGCGCAGCGGACCCCGTCCGGCCCGGTGGTGGCAGCCGTGGACGGCTCGCCCTACGGGACGCTGGCGCTGCGGTTCGCGGTCGAGGCGGCCGGCCGGCGGGGCGGGACGGCGCACGTGGTGCACGTGACCGGGCCGGGGCGGGAGGCCGACGGGCAGCGGGTGCTCGACGAGGTCACGGCGCGGGCGGGAGCGGTGGCCGTACGCCATCGGCTCCTGATCGGCCCGGCCGGGACCACGCTGGTCCGGGTGTCGCGCCGGGCCGGTCTCCTGGTGCTCGGGCCGCGTGGGGTGGACGCCTCCGGGCGGCTCGGTTCGGTGGCCGAGGAGGTGTTGCGCCGGGCGGCCGGTCCGGCCGTCTTCGTGCACGGTGCGCGCCGCCCGGCAGGTTTCGTGAAGCCCGGTGACGGGGTGCCCGTATTGCTACCGTTGACGCATACATAGGTCTTCGGGCTGTACGGGAGGAATGCCCGGTGCGATCGGTACTTCCGCCGGGAATCGCCCGCCGCCTCTGGCAGATCATGGCCGGGGCCGGCACCGTCGCCACGATCCTCTACGCGATCTATCCGTCCTCGTCGATCGGCGAGGCGGCGTTCGCCCTGCTCGCCGTCGCCGTGATGGCCGCCTGCGTGATCGGGCCGCGGCGCTGGGACGCCGAACCTCCGTCGGCCTGGCGCTCGATGGCCGCCGCCGCGATCCTCTTCATGATCGGCGTGCTGATCCGCCCGACCGTCTCCGAGATGGCCATGCCGTGGCCGCTGCTCGCCGACATCGCCTCGTTCAGCGGTTACCTGCTGCTCGCCGCGTTCGTGCTGATCCTGCTGCGGGCCCGGGGCAGCCTGGACCGGCACGCCCTGCTGGACGGCCTGACCGTCTGCCTGTCGGCCGGCGTCGCCAGCGCCCTGCTGCTGGCCCTGCCCGCCGCCGAGGTGGCCGGCCGGCCCGCCCTGCTCTCCGCCATCCAGGGCATGTATCCGCTGGTCGACGTGATGGTCGTGCTGCTCATGGTGAACCTCACCTTCACCGCGAAGCACTGGCCGGTCAGCCTGATCGCGCTGATCGTGATGATGGTCGGCATCTTCGCCGGCGACCTGGCCTACGCGATCGAGGGCGTGGACGGCAACATCTACGCGTCGCCGCTGCTCAACGTGCCGTTCCTGCTCGCGTACACGGCGCTCGGGGTGGCCGCCCTGCACCCCTCCGTGGTGGACATGGGCCGGGCCGCGAAACTGCCGGCCCAGGCCTGGTCGTGGCCGCGCCTGTCGCTGCTGATGCCCGCTCTGGCCGTGCCGTTCGCGCTGCTGCCGACCCCGGTCGCGGAGACCGCCGTCGGCCGGGTCATGATCGCCGTGGCCGGCGCGCTGTCGGTCACGCTGCTGCTGATCCGGGCCGTCTCGGCGGTCCGCGCCCAGGTCGCCGCCCAGCTGCGCTCGGAGCACCAGGCCACCCACGACCCGCTCACCGGGCTGCCGAACCGGCAGTCGATGTCGTCGGAGGTGGCCCGCCTGGTCACCGTGGCCGACCCGGAGGGACACGACCGGGTCTGGGTCTACATGCTCGACCTGGACGGCTTCAAGTGGGTCAACGACTCGTGGGGCCACGACACCGGCGACCAGCTGGTCATCGAGGTGGGGCGGCGGCTGCGGGCGGCCGTCCCGATCAACATCCCGGTGGCCCGGGTCGGCGGCGACGAGTTCCTGCTCGGCTTCATCGGCGAGAAGGGCGGGGCGCTACGCCTGGTCGACGACATCCGCGGCTGTTTCGCCAGGCCGTTCCCGGTCCGCGACCACGACGTGGTGATCAGCGCGTCGATCGGGATCTCGCACGCCGAGGCCGACCCGGTCAACGCCGCGGTCACCGCCGAGGCGCTGATGCGCGACGCCGACACCGCGATGTACCGGGCCAAGGGCGAGGGGCCGGGCCGGTCCACCATCTTCGACACCAGCATGCACGCCCAGGTCCGGGAGCGGATCGAGCTCGAGGTGGCGCTGCGGCAGGCGCTCGCCGACGATCAGCTGTACGTCGCGTACCAGCCGCTGGTGCGCCTGGAGACCGGGGTGCCGGTCGGCGCCGAGGCGCTGGTCCGGTGGGTGCACCCGGAACGCGGCCCGATCCCGCCGATGACCTTCATCCCGATCGCCGAGGACGCCGGGCTGATCAACGCGATCGGCACCTGGGTCCGCAAGGAGGCGCTGCGCCAGCTCGGCGTGTGGCGGTCCGAGGGCAGCGTCACCGACGACTTCTACCTGTCGATCAACGTGTCGCCGCGCCAGCTGTCCGACCCGGAGCTCCCGCTGATCGTCTCCGGCGAGATGCTCAGGTACGGCGTGCCGGCCCAGTGCGTGGCCCTGGAGATGACCGAGTCGGTGATGGTCGACGGGTCCAGCGTCACCGCCCGGGTCCTCTTCGAGCTGCGCGAGCTGGGCGTGAAACTGCTGGTCGACGACTTCGGCACGGGTTTCTCGGCGCTGGGCTACCTGCGCCGTTTCCCGGTCACCGGCGTCAAGATCGACAGGTCGTTCGTGACCGGGCTCGGGGTCAACCACGAGGACGACGAGATCGTCCGCGCGGTGGTGGCGATGAGCCACGCCCTCGGCCTGTCGGTGATCGCCGAGGGCGTGGAGACGCCGCTGCAGCGGGAGGCGCTGTGGGCGGTCGGAGTGGTCAACGGGCAGGGCTGGCTGTGGGGCGCGGCGGTGCCGGCGGCCGAGTTCGCCCAGCGCTGGCGGGACCCGATCGTGCGCTCCCCGCACATTCCGGCGATCCTGTCGGACCCGTCGGGCCGGCATCGCCGGCCCGACTGAGGATCCCCTTCTCAGACCCGGGCGACCCGGCGGTCGCTGCCACCGTCCGGGCGGCCCCGGTTGTAGCCGGAACGCCGCTCCTCCCGCCGGAACGGGGCGTCGCTCTTCGGGAACTCGTACATCCAGAACGACTGGGCGTCCAGCCGGGTCGGCTGCGCCCGGCCGGCCTCGGCGGCCCGGCTCAGGATCACCGCGATCATCCTCGGCAGCTGGTGGCGCTCCTCGTTGTACGAGCAGATGTCGAAGAACACCTTGCCGTCCACCTCGCCGATCGGGGCGTACATGGCCCGCTGCAACGCGACGAAGACACCCTGGCCCCGGTGGCCCAGCGCGGAGCCGGCGAACAGGCAGTAGAACAGGCGGTGCTGCTCGAACAGCTCCGGGAAGTGGTACTTGAAGTACTCCGCCGAGATCAGCGGGATCGACTCCAGCTCGTTGGTCAGCGTGCCCATGCCGATGATCGCGCCGTCCTCGTCGTCCAGCGCCACGTACTTGCCGATCCGTTTGTCGGCCATCACCTCGTCGAACTCGCTGCGGTACATCAGATGCCGGTTGACCGCGAGGAATTGCAGGTCGCTGAAGCAGTCCTGGTAGAAGTCCCAGGACTCGTCCAGCAGCTCGGCCGGCAGCTCGGGCATGATCTCCAAGCGCATCTGGTCGCCCCCTCTCTGCTGACAACCTCTCAGGGCGCCCGGCCCCGTGCGGGCAACTCCGGCAATTCACCGGGTAGAAAGCGGGTATGCGCTTCGCCACCTGGAACGTCAACTCGGTCAAGGCCCGGCTGCCCCGCCTGCTCGACTGGCTGGCCGGCACCGCCCCCGACATCGTCTGCCTGCAGGAGACCAAGGTCGCCGCCGGCGGCTTCCCGGACCGGGAGGTCGCCGAGCTGGGGTACGCGACGGCGGCGTACGGCCAGGGCCGCTGGAACGGGGTCGCCCTGCTCTCCCGGATCGGCCTCGACGACGTGCGCCACGGGTTCGACGGCGAGCCCGGGTACCCCGATCCGGAGGCCCGCGCGATCAGCGCCGTCTGCGGCGGGATCCGGTTCATGTCGGTGTACGTGCCGAACGGCCGCACCCCTGAGGACCCGCACTACACGTACAAGCTGCAGTGGCTGGCCGCCCTCCGCGACGCCCTGATCCCCGACCTGAAGGCGGGCCCGCTGGTGGTGGCCGGCGACTACAACGTGGCGCCCGCCGACGACGATGTGTGGGACGTCACGGTCTTCGCCGGAGCCACCCACGTGACCCCGCCGGAACGGGCCGCGCTCGCCGCGATCCGGGACATCGGGCTGGCCGACGTCCCGGCCCGGCCACTCAAGGGCGAGCACGCCTTCACGTACTGGGACTACCGGGCCGGGATGTTCCATCAGAACAAGGGCATGCGGATCGATCTGGTGTACGGCAGCGCCGACGTCACCGGGCGGGTCTCCGACGCGTACGTGGACCGTGAGGCCCGCAAGGGCAAAGGCCCCTCCGACCACGCCCCGATCGTGGTCGACCTGAGTGATTGACCACGAATGCACGTAGGCTGGGGTCGATCCGGACAGTTCGGCCGGGCGACGACGGTTCGGCAGGGCGAGACGGTTCAGCAGGGCGACGACGGGAGGCGGCGATGACCACACGGACGGCGGCGCCGGCCCTGCTCACCGCGGTCTTCGAGGCGGCCTCCGAGGCCATGGTGCTGTGCTCCGCGGCCGACGGCACGGTGGTGCTGACCAATGAGGCGGCCCGCCGCCTGGTGCCCGGCGCACGCCCGGGCCGGCCCGCCCCCGCGCCGCTGCCCACCGACGGCAGCGACTCCTTCCAGGCCGAGCACGAGGGCCGCCGGCTGTCCGGGACGCGCCGTCCCGTCGACGACGGCCACTACGCCTGGTACCTGCGTGACCGCACCGAGTCGAACGATCTGGCGTTCCTCGCCGAGGCCGGCCGCCGGCTGTCCGCGTCACTGCACGTGCGCCGCTGCATCCGGACCACGGTCGAGCTGGCCGCCGCGTACCTGGCCGACGCCGCCATGGTGGTGCTGCCCCCGCACCGGCGGCAGAGCGACTGGACCCGGCTGCTGCCCGGCCGCCCGGTCGAGGAGGGCACCCTCCGTGAGGCGACCCTCGGTGAGGTGCCCGGCCTGGCCGAGGCGCTCGGCGGGTTCCCGCCCATCCCCAGCCGCTGGCTCGACCCGGCGCAAGCCCCCGCCTGGCTGGTGCCGGCCGGGTTCGGCCCGGTCGGCGCGCTCCTGGTGATCCCGCTGCCGGGCAACGCCGAGCCGGCCGGGGCGCTGATCCTGGCCCGCTGCGGCCCGCAGGCCCGGTTCACCGCCGCCGACGAGGCGCTGGCCCGGGTGTTCGCGGCCCGCGCCGGCGCGGCGGTCGCGGCCGCCGTGCTCTACCGCGACCAGGTCGACACCGCCGCGGTCCTGCAGGCCGACCTGCTGCCGCCGGAGCTGCCCCAGCCGGACGGTTTCGAGCTGGCCGGCTCGTACCAGGCGGCCGGCGACGCGCTGCGGATCGGCGGCGACTTCTACGACGTGTTCACCCCGTCCGGGCCGGCCACCGACACGATGATCGCGCTCGGCGACGTCTGCGGCACCGGCCCCGAGGCGGCCGTCCTCACCGGCAAGGTCCGGCAGACGCTGCGGGCGCTGCGCCTGGTCCGGACCGAGCCGGCCGCGATGCTCACGGTGCTCAACGAGGCACTGCTGCAATCCGCCCGGACACCCCGGTTCGTGACCATGGTGGTCGGCTCGGTGCGCCGCGCCGACCACGGCCGGGTCCGGCTCGACCTGGCCAGCGGCGGCCACCCGGCCCCGCTGGTGCTGCGCGGCGACGGCCGGGTCGAGGAGGTCCCGACCAGCGGCACCCTGATCGGTGTGCTCCCGCGCACGGTGGTGCGCCCGGCCAGCACCGAGCTCGCCCCGGGCGAGTTGTGCCTGCTCTACAGCGACGGCCTGACCGAGGCGCGGGGCGGCCCGACCGGCGCCGAGCAGTTCGGCGAGGACCGGCTGCACCAGACGCTCGCCGAGTGCCGGGGCATGCCGGGCGCCGCCACCGTCGACCGGCTCCGCCAGGTCGTCGCCGACTGGACACGCGGCGGCGGCTCCGACGACATCGCGATGCTCGCGGTCCGCGCCCCGGACCGCACCCCGCTCAGCCTGCGCGGCGGCGGGGCGCCCACCCCGTCGCCGTACGTGGCGGCCGCCCGCCGCGGCGACCGCCGCCCGCGGAGCCGCTCATGACCGCGCCGAGCCGGGCGATCAACGGTCACCTTCCAGCAGAGCCGCTCATGACCGCGCCGGGCCGGGCGCTCAACGGTCCCCACCGGCGGAGCCGCTCGTGACCGCGCCCGGCGGGGTGCTCACCCCGATCACCAGGCGGGTCGCCGACGGTTACCTCCAGCTGGTCGCCGACGGTGACGAGGTCGGCGCCACCCGGCTGGTGTCCGCCCTCCTCGACGACGGCGTGGCGGCCCAGCGGATCATCGTCGACCTGATCGGCGGCGCCCAGCGGCGCGTCGGCGAACTGTGGGAGGCCAACGAATGGTCGGTGGCCCGCGAACATGCCGCCACCGCCGTCGGCGAACGTGCCCTGGCCACCGTCGCCGCCCGCACCACGGCGCACGCCACCCGCGGCCGGATCGCCCTGGCCTGCGTGGACGGCGAATGGCACGGCCTGCCCGCCCGGATGCTCGCCGAACTGCTGCGCCTGGACGGCTGGCGGGTCGACTTCCTCGGCGCCAGCGTCCCCGGCCGGCACCTGATCGTCCACCTGCACCAGACCGGCCCCGACGCGGTGGCGCTGAGCTGCATGCTCCCCACCCGCCTGCCGAGGGCCCACGCCGCGATCACCGCCTGCCGGGCCGCCGGCCTCCCGGTGATCGCCGGCGGCCGCGGTTTCGGCCCGGGCGGCCGCTACGCCGAACGCCTCGGCGCCCAGGCCTGGGCCTCGACCGGCGAGGAGGCGGTGGCCCGCCTGGCCACCGACTGGCCGCCCCGCACGCTGTCCGACCTGCCGCTCCCCGACGACGAGTCGTTCCTCGGCGACGAGGAGTACACCCACCTGGTCCGCAGCCGCCCCCAGCTGATCAAGACCGCGATGGACCGCCTGGCCACGGTGTTTCCCCCGGCCGCCGGCTACGACGCCGCCCAGATCGAGTCGACCAGCGAGGACCTGGGCCACATCGCCGACTTCCTGGCGGCGGCCCTCTACGTCGGCGAGCCCGCAATCTTCCAGGACTTCGTCACCTGGACCACCACGGTCCTGACCTCCCGCGGCGTCCCGGCGACGGCCCTGCGCACCGGCCTGACCCTGATCCACGACCAGTTGGTCGACTTCCCGGCGGCCACCGCGATGCTGAACGCGGCTCTCGACTCGCTCCCCCGCACCTGACCGCCTTTTTCTCGCCCCTTCCTTTCCGGTACGCCCCACCCCTCCCCGACCACAACCACCGGCCCCCGGAGCACCCCGCGACGCAGGCGTCCCCTCCAGCCTCCAGAGCGCCCGCCGGGCATATGCGTCCCTCCCGGCCGACACCCCACCCCCGAATCCGGCCCACTCACGGCCAAACCTCGACACCCACCCGCTATTCCCGCCCACTCACGCCCGAGCTTCGACACCCACCCGCCAGTTCCCGCCCAGCCACGGCCAAACCTCGACACCCACCCGCCAGTTCCCGCCCAGCCACGGCCAAACCTCGACACCCACCCGCCAGTTCCCGCCCAGCCACGGCCAAACCTCGACACCCACCCGCCGAATCCCGCCCACTCGCTTCCGGGCCGGCAAGCACCGAGCGACGACAGACGCACACATTGACGTTGTGCGTGCTCCCGTCGTCGCCCCGGCATGGATGAACGCCCACGATCGACCGAACGTGTGCGCTCACCCCTCCTCCAACGACGACAGAAGACCACACTCGGTCAATGTGTGCGCCGATCGTCGTTGCCGCCCCAGCAACACCCGCACCCCACAGCAGCAGACCCACACGAAAGCCCGGTCCACCCCACCCACCAGCCGTCGCCCAGCCCGGTAAAACCGCCCCCATTCCAGTGGCAAACGACGGCTCACCACCCCAGCCGTCGCCCAACCCGGCAAAACCGCCCCCAATCCAGTCGTGAACGACGGCTCACCACCCCAGCCGTCGCCCAACCCGGCAAAACCGCCCCCAATCCAGTCGTGAACGACGGCTGGCGGTACCGGGCCGGGTGGGTGCCGGTGACCGGCGGGATCAGCCCGGCGGGCGCGGTTCGGCCGGGAGTGGGGTGGGGGTCGCGTCGTAGTTCGGGGCGGGGATGGTGCGGTTGGGGCGGGTGTTGTCCGTACCGAATAAATGGGTGGCAGCCGGGAGTGGGGCGGATTAGCGTGGGCGACATGCTGTGATGCCTTCCCGACCGCCGCCTGTCGCCCGCGCGTTTCGCGCCGGGGTCGCGGGCCGCGTTGTCCTCCGTATGCCGAGTTCGGCCGGAGTGGGATGGTTTGCGCGTTCCTTGTTCCGGCTCCGGCACGTCCGGATCGTCGTTCTTGTCCGGGCTCTCAGTGGATCACCCCGGCGGGGGAAGGCTTGGGCCTTCTGAAAGTCCGCGGGGTTCTCTTTCGCCGTAGATGTGCGTTCGTGTCGGCCGTGCCCCGTGTTGCACGGTCGCTTCCCGCTCCCCCGCGGGAGCCGCTAGGAGGTCGCTTTATGCCTGGTAAACCGTTTTCCGTGCACCTTGATCTTGACGAGATCGCCCAGCAGGACATCGCTGCGGCGCTGCGGCCGGGCACCGGTTCGGGTGCCGGCGAGGATCAGCAGGGTGGCCCGGCGGCCACGCATCACGGCGCCGGGGATGCCCGTCAGGCCGCCCGGGATCGCTCCGGGCGGGACCGCGCCGGGCGGGCCGGCAATGCGTCCGGTGGCCGTTCGTACGTGTTCCGCCGCAGCTAGGCCGACCGATTTCTGATGCCCGGCGCCGCGAGAAGCGGCGCCGGGCATCTGCGCAGGAGGAGCCGGCCGCCCGAACAAACCGGCCGCGCGAACGAACCGGCCGCCCGAACAAACCGGCCGCCCGAACGAGTTGGCCGGGCCGGAACAGGCCAGCCGGGCCGGGCCGGGCCGGAGCCAGCCCGGGCCGGAACGAGTCGGCCGGGCCGGGCCGGAACGAGTCGGCCGGGCCGGAGCCAGTCGGCCGGGTCGGCGTTTGACCGGGGTGGCCGGCGCGGCCGGATCGGGGTCAGCCGAGCTGGACGAAGACGTCGTCGAGCTGGCCGTGGTACATGTCGCCGTTGCCGGCCAGGTTGGGGCCGCCGACCCGCAGCGGCATCATGTTGTCGACGGCGACGGCCTCCGGCACCGGTGTGCGGCCGCCGGCGACGCCGTCGACGGAGATGGACAGGGTGCCGTTGGTGCGTTCGCACGCGATGCGGTGCCAGCTGCCGTCGGCGACCGGGCGGGCCGACAGGACCGAGAACGTCTGGCCGGAGACCCGGGCGACCAGGACGCACTGCGCGCGGCCGGCACGGCCGGTGACCTGCATCTTCCACATGCTGTCGGTGCCGGCGACACCCTTCTGCATGATGTTGGCGTTGCCGCTGAGCTGGGCTTTGGTCACCCGTACGCTGGCCGCCCATTTGAAGTTGCGGACCCCGGGGTCGAGGTCGGCGTCGTCGGGCGCCTCGAGGAGCGCCTTGGCGCAGGTGGCCGCGCCGGTCGCGCAGATGCCGGGGAAGGACGCGAACCGGTTGGCGCCTTCGCTGGCGATGGCGATCTGCCCGTTGGCGGCGCCGCGGATGGTGAGGGCGGCGCCACGCCCGGACAGGTCGTTGACCCGGCCGTCGGTGGCGCCGCCGTCGAAGGTGTAGCGGGCGACCAGCGCCGGGCCGGCCGGGTCGTCGGCGGCGTACGCGGGCGCGCCGAACAGGGGCATCAGGAGTGCGGTGATGGCCGAGAGCCGCAGAAGGTTCATGAGAGAAAGATGTCGCATTGGGCGATTTATTACATAAAGTGCCGGAAAATGTAGATCAAACGAGTCAACCGAGAACGAGTCAACCGAGCAGGCCCTCGGTCTCCGCGATCAGGCAGACCGCCACCAGCCGCAGCAGCGGGAAGCCGGCGGCCAGCCACTCGGCGCCGGACATCGGGGCGAAGCCGGGCTCCGGCAGCGGGCGGCCCATCCGGACCGAGCCGGCCGCCATCGAGCGGGCGTAGGCGGCGAGCCCGTCGGCGTCGGCGACCCGGCCGGCGTCGTGGAGCGCGTCCCGGACCGCGGCGGCGTGCTGGTCGAGGCGGGCCAGCAGGGCGGGCTCGGCGAACGCGGCGGTGAGACCGTCCACCCCGACGCGGGCCATCATCTCGTCGAGGTAGGCGCCGGCGGGACGGACAGCGGCAACGGCGGCGATCGGGGCGGCGGCGGAGTTCGTCGTCATGCCGAGAAACCTAATCGGCGCCGTCCGGCCACGACAGAGGCGTGACCGAACGGCACCGGGGGCGCACCGACCTGCAACCGACTACAGCGGCAACGCGTCCATGGCCTTGAATATGCGCTTGTCAGAGACGGCGTACGCGGTCCCGAGAGCCTGCGCGAAGTAGTTGATCCGGAGCTCCTCGATCATCCAGCGGATCTCCCGCAATCCCTCCTCGGCGGGACCGTTCACGGGTGCGGAGTTCCTCAGTTCGCGGTACTCCGCCTCGATCTCGTGAATCTGGGTGGTGAGCTGACGGTCCCGTCCGAGGCTGCCGCCGAGCCGGTCCAGCCGGTGCACGACGCCCTTCAGGTAGCGGGGCATCTGGTGCAGCTGCCGCCATCCGGCAGCGGTCACGAACCCGGGGTGGACCAGGCCCTTGAGCTGCTGCCGGATGTCGGCCAGGGCGGGCAGCAACGCCGGGTCACGCAGCTGCTTGAGGCGCTGCTCGACGTCGTACGCCGTGGACAGCACCGCCTGTACCTGGGTGACCACGTTGGCGACCGCGTCGACGAGGTCCTGCCGCACGGTGTCGCGCAGCGACGCGAACTCGACCGACGACCACACCGGCCCACCGGCGTCGGCGACGAGCCGGTCCACGGCCGCGCCCGCGCAGTCGTCGAGCAGTTCGGCGATCGACTTGTACGGGTTGGCCCGGGACAGTTCCAGCTTGGCCCGGTTGTCGAGCCGCCCCTGGAGGAACCGGGCGGCCGGCGGGAGGGTGAGCAGCAGGAGTCTCCGGGTCCCGGCGGCCATCGCGACCCGCTGGGACGCCTCGTCCTCGAACACCCGGATCGCCACGCTGTCGCCCTCGTCGACGAGCGCCGGCCACACGTTGACCTCGTAGCCGCCGCGCACCTGGGCGACCCGCCGCGGGAGGGCGCCGAAGTCGTTGGCGGTGATCCCCCGGCGTTCGATGTTGCCGGCCGCCCTCGAGATGGTGGCCTGCACCTTGGGCGCGAGCTGGCGGCGCAGCACCTCCAGGTCACGGCCCTCGGCGACGACCTCGCCGGTCTCGTTGACGATCCGGAAGTTCATCCGCAGGTGGTCGGGCACCTGGTCGGGCCGCCACGCGTCGCGCGGGACCACGGTGCCGGTGAGCCGCCGCAGCTCGTTGCCGATCGAGTCGGGCAGCGGGCCGCGCCGCGCCGGCACCCGGTCGAGGACCGCCTCGGCCCAGTCCGGCGCCGGCACGAAGCTGGTCCGCAGGTGCTTGGGCAGGGCCCGGATCAACGCGATCACGACCTCCTTGCGGAAGCCGGGCACCGACCAGCCGAAGTCCTCGGCGTCGACCTTGTTGATCAGGTCCAGCGGGACGCGGACGCTGACCCCGTCGGCCGCGGTGTTCGGCTCGAACGTGTAGGTGAGCGGCATCTTCACGCCGTTGGAGAGCCACGCGTCCGGGAACTGCTGCGGATCGACCGTGTCCCGCCCGGCGTTGACCAGGTCGTCGCGGGTGAAGGTGAGCAGATCCGGTTTCTCGGTGCGCGCTTTCTTCCACCACCCGTCGAAATGCCGGGCGGAGACCACATCGGCCGGTATTCGCGCGTCGTAGAGCGCGTAGACGGTCTCGTCGTCGACCGCGATGTCCCGGCGGCGGGCCCGGTTCTCGATCTCGGTGATCCGGTCGAGCAGCCGTTTGTTCTCGGCGAAGAATTTGTGGTGGGTCTCCCAGTCGCCCTCGACGAGAGCGTGCCTGATGAACAGTTCCCGGGAGGCGACCGGATCGACCTTCGAATATCCGACCCGGCGGCGCGGCACGATCGGCAGACCGTAGAGGGTCACCTTCTCGAACGCCATGACGGCGCCCAGCTTCGCATCCCAGTGCGGTTCGCTGTAACTGCGTTTGACCAGGTGCGGGGCGAGTTTCTCGGCCCATTCCGGCTCGATCCGGGCATTGACCCGGCCCCACAGCCGGCTGGTCTCGACCAGTTCGGCCGACATCACCCAGCGCGGTTGCCGTTTGAACAGCGCCGACCCCGGGAAGATCGCGAACTTCGCGCCCCGGGCGCCGATGTATTCGCGTTTCTCCTGGTCCTTCATCCCGACATGACTGAGCAGACCCGCGAGCAGCGCGGTGTGCACCGGCTGTGCCGCGACTCCCGCTTCCCAGTCCTCTTTGAAAGACAGGTCGAGGGTACGGGCGACCTGCTTCAGTTGTGAGTAGATGTCCTGCCACTCCCGCACCCGCAGGTAGTTCAGGAATTCGTTGCGGCACAGCCGGCGGAACTGGTTGCCGGACAGCTCCTGCTGTTTCTCCCGCAGATAGCGCCACAGATTGAGATAACTGAAGAAGTCCGATTCCTTGTCCACGAACCGGGCGTGTCTCTCGTCGGCCTGCTGCTGTTTCTCGGCCGGCCGCTCGCGTGGGTCCTGGATCGACAGGGCGGCCGCGATCACCATCACCTCGGCCGCGCACTCCTGCCGGTCGCCCTCGATGACCATGCGGGCCAGCCGCGGGTCGACCGGGAGCTGGGCGAGCTGGCGGCCCATCGGGGTGAGCTTGCGGTCGTCGAGGGCGCCGAGCTCCTCGAGCAGCTTGACGCCGTCGGTGATGTTGCGCCGGTCGGGCGGGTCGATGAACGGGAACTTCTGCAGGTCACCGAGGCCCAGGTTGGTCATCTGGAGAATGACCGAGGCGAGGTTGGTACGCAGGATCTCCGGCTCGGTGAACTCGGGCCGCTGCTCGAAGTCCTCCTCCGAGTAGAGCCGGATGCAGATGCCGTCCGACGTCCGCCCGCATCGGCCTTTGCGCTGGTTGGCGCTGGCCTGCGAGACCGGCTCGATCGGCAGCCGCTGCACCTTGAGCCGATGGCTGTAGCGGCTGATCCGGGCGGTGCCGGGGTCGATCACATACTTGATGCCGGGCACCGTCAGCGAGGTCTCGGCGACGTTGGTGGCGAGCACGATGCGGCGCTCGCTGTGCCGTTCGAACACCCGGTGCTGCTCGGCGGCGGACAGCCGGCCGTAGAGCGGGACGATGTCGGTGTTGTAGAGGTTCTTCTTGGCGAGCGCGTCGGCGGTGTCGCGGATCTCCCGCTCGCCGGAGAAGAAGACCAGGATGTCGCCGTCGCGGGGCAGCTCGTCGACGGCGTCCGCGATGCCGTCGATGACGTCCCGCGGCTCCTCGGTGTCGTCCTCGGTCACCGTGATCAGCGGCCGGTAGCGGACCTCGACCGGGTAGGTCCGCCCGGACACCTCGATCACCGGGGCCGGTTTCCCGTCGGCCGCCGCGAAGTGCTGGGCGAACCGCTCGGTCTCGATCGTCGCGGACGTGATGATCAGCTTGAGGTCGGGCCGTTTCGGCAGCAGGTCACGCAGGTAGCCGAGGATGAAGTCGATGTTGAGGCTGCGCTCATGGGCCTCGTCGATGATCAGCGTGTCGTACCGGTACAGCATCCGGTCGGTCTGGATCTCGGCCAGCAGGATGCCGTCGGTCATCACCTTGACCATGGTGTCGTCGCTCACCTGGTCGGTGAACCGCACCTTGTAACCGACCGTCGACCCGAGCGGCCGGTCCAGTTCCTCGGCGATCCGCTCGGCCACCGTGCGGGCCGCGATCCGCCGCGGCTGGGTGTGCCCGATCTGGCCGCGGATGCCGCGCCCCAGCTCCAGGCAGATCTTCGGGATCTGGGTGGTCTTGCCGGACCCGGTCTCACCGGCGACCACCACCACCTGGTGGTCACGGATGGCGGCGGCGATGTCGTCCTTGCGGGCGCTGACCGGCAGGCTCTCCGGGTAGGTGATCCGCGGCACCGACGCGATGCGGCTGTCCAGCCGGAGGCGGGCCCGCTCGGTCTCGGCGGTGATCTCGGCGAGCGCCGCCGACCTGGCGTCCTCGTCGCGGATGCGCCTGGTCCCGTCGAGACGGCGCTGGAGCCGCCGCTGATCACGGGGTAGAAGCTCGGAGATCTGGGCACGCAGGGTGGCGGCAGGCGTAATCGACATGGCGGGCCAAGGATAGGCGGAAGTGGCTGGGAACGCCTGGTGATTAACACCGCCCCGTGTCCCGCGGGCACCGTCTCTCGATATATCGGATGACGCCGCATGCGCAGGACGAGAGAACGGGGCCGACAGTGATCGTAGTCGCGGAGGATCACGACGACATCCGGTACGTGCTCAAACGTTCCCTGGAGCGGGCCGGGCACCGGGTGGTGGCCGCGGCCGACGGGCGGACCGCGCTGGCGGCGATCCGTGAGCTCCAGCCCGACCTGGTCGTCACCGACGTGGACATGCCGAACATGACCGGCCTCGACCTGTGCCGGGCGATCCGCGCCGACGACACGCTGCGGCACATCCCGATCGTGGTGGCCAGTGGCTCGCTGATGCCCGGCGACAACCTGGCCGAGGACGCCGGCGCCTCGGCCACGCTGCTGAAACCGTTCGTGCCGGCCCAGCTGCTGGCGCTGATCGCCCAGCTGCTGCCGCCCCGGGTCGCCTCCGAGGGCTAGGTCCGGTCGCGCTGCCGCTCCGGGATCGGGGCGTTCAGCTTCCCCGGCACCGGATCACCCTCGGGCGGGACGGCCAGGCCGGGCAGCCGGGCCGCCTCCATCATCGCGGCCCGTTCGGCCAGGGCCCGTTCCAGGGCCGCGCGGACTTCCTCGTCGTCCTGGGCCGTGTCGTCGCTCATGTCGCTGTCCTCCGTGATGTCGGCGGCGGGGAGGGTGAACCAGAAGCGCGTACCCCCGCCGGGGTTGTCCTCGACGCCGATCCCGCCGCCGTGCCGCTTGACGATGCGCTGGCAGATGGTGAGGCCGAGGCCGGTCCCGGCGTAGCCGGCGGCCGCCGCGGTCCGGTGGAAGGTCTCGAAGACGTTCGGTTTCTCGGCGTCGGGGATGCCGATGCCGGAGTCGGCGACCTCGATGCGCACCCACCCGGGCTCGCCCGCGGCGCCGGTCACCCCGACGGTCGGCGTGCCGCCGGGGCGGACGTACTTGATCGCGTTGCCGATCAGGTTGTCCAGGACGTGCCGGAGCATTCCCGGATCGGCCCGGACCGGCGGCATCGGCTCCACCGACCACTCCGGCGCCGGGCGGCCGGCGGCCAGGCCCGCGATCCGCTCCTCGACGATCTCCCGGACCATCGGGACCGGGTCGACGGCGACCGCCCGCAGCGGGGCGTCCCGGGCGGTCGTGTAGGCCAGCAGCATGTCGATCAGCGCGTCCATCCGCTCGACCGCCCGCACCACCCGGTGCAGCCCGGCGCGGACCTCGGCGGATTCCGGCCAGCCGTCCGGCACGTCAGCCAGGACGAGCTCGGCGTGCCCGCGGATCAGGGCGAGCGGCGATTTCAGGTCGTGCGCCACCACACCCGCGAACATCGCCAGGTCGGACTCGTACCGGCGCAGCTCGGTGATGTCCCGGCAGACCGCGACCGCGCCGTGCTCGCCGGCGCTCGGGTCCAGCGGCCGCCCGTCGATGGTGAGCAGCACCCCGTCCGGCTGCCCCGGATTGCGGATGACCACCTCGACCCCGTCGGTGGACTCGCCGTCGAGCGCCCGGATCAGCGGCATCTCGGTCAGCGGGAAGGGGGTCCGGCCGTCCGGCCGGTAGACACCGTAGTGCTCCTGCCATTGTTCCGGGCCGTCCGGCCGCTGGGCGACGCCGAGCAGCAGGCGCGCCGCCGGGTTCTCCAGCAGGATGGCGCCCCGGGAGTCGACCACGAGGACGCCGTCGCTGATGGTCGTCATGATCGCGCCGAGCAGCTCGGCCTGTCGCCGGCTGGCCGCCTCCGCCTCGCGCAGCCCGGCGGTGGCCGCCTGGGCCCGCGCCTGGGCCCGCGCCCGGGTCTCCAGCGCGTGCACCAGCCAGGCCAGCAGCGCGGTGAGGACCAGGCCGCTGCCCAGCGCGACGAACGGCAGATACCACCCGTCGCCGGCCAGCAGCCGGGAGTCGCCGCGGGTGTGCAGGATCCACTGCTGGTCCGGGCCCATGTCGACGACACCGGACCGGCTGAGGTCCGGCTCGCCGGGGCCGCTGCGCTGCGCGACCGTGTGCTGGACCTGGTCCGGGCCCACCGAGACGAGCGAGCCGGAGATCCGCCCGACCGGGCTCAGGATCTGGTCGAGGAAGGTGCCGCCACGCAGGCCGGAGGCCACCCAGCCACGGAACACCGGGGTGTTCTCCCGGGTCCACACCGGCACCGCGAAGACGAACGACTGCTGCTGCTCGGCGGCCGGTTTCCCACGGTCGCGCCGCAGGACTCGGGGGTCGGACACGACGAGCCGGTGCTGGTCCCGGGCGGTCCGCAGGTTCGTCGCCAGTGGCTCGGCCACGGCCAGGTCGCTGCCGGTACGCGCGCTCGGCTCGCTGTCGTCGAGCTGGCGGGTGAAGACTCCGAAGATGTGCTCGTCGACCGACGGGTCGGGGTGGAAGGTCAGGCCGTCGGCGCCACGGTCGCGCCACAGCTGCTGGGCCTGCTCCACCCCGTCGGTGGGCACCTCGACGAGGAACGCCACCGGCACCGCGGCCAGCAGCTCGGCGTCGACCAGCGGCCCGGTCGCGACGTCGAAGTCTTCCCAGGTCAGCTCGGTGTCGTTGACCAGCCCGGCGGCCAGCGTCTCGATCACGCCGCGGTAGCGCTCGGTCTCGGTGCGGATCGCCGCGAGGGCCGCCTCGTGCCGCCGGTCCATCTCCCGCTCGGCGGCGTCCTGCTGTGCCGAGTACAGGCCGGCGGCGGTCAGGACGGTGACGGCGAGACCCACCAGGAAAACGGAGACGGAGAGCAGCGGACCGGTGGCCCGCCGCTCTCCGTTCTCCAGATGCTCCACCATAAGGAGCGTAAGCCGCTAATTACTTCCAGGTGTCGTACCGGTACAAGTCGTACTTCAGCATGATCCCGGTGACCTTGGTGTAGTAGTTCGGGTCGGTGGCGTACCCGGCCTTCCACACCGCCATGATGAACTTGTCGGCCGCCTTGGTGAACGCGAACGCCCCCGCGTACCGCTTGTTGCTGCGCAGGAAGTGACCGTGGTCGCGGAACGAGCGGCCCATCGACGCGTACGTGCGGAACGCGTCCGAGGTGGCGAAACACTTGCCGGCCTTGTCGCACTCGGTGGTCTCGTAGACGTGGCAGCCGTTGGCGTGCGGCCCGAACGCGCCGTTCTGGCACTTGATGCCGAAGTAGTTGCGGTCCACCGCGGACAGCCCGCTGCGGCCCCAGCCCGACTCCAGGATGGCCTGGGCGATCGTCACCGAGGCCGGCACGCCGTACTCCCGCCAGCCCTGCTGCGCGCCCGGCACCGCAGCGGCGATGAACTGCTCGGGCGTCAGAACCGGCGCCGGGGCCGGCGGGGCCGCGGGCGGGCAGGCCTTCACCGTGCCGGAGACCACGTACGCGTGCGACACGTACTGCCCGTCGGCCAGCCGGTCCCACAGGTTCGTGGTGCGGACCGTGCCGGACACCTTCGCCCCGGTCACCGCGCAGACGATCTTCACGGCCGAGCCGTCGGCGGCCTTGCGGACCACGGCGTTCAGCGTGGACGGGCCGCTGCGCACGTTCACCGCGCCGTCCCGGGTGCGGATCTTCCCGCTGACGTACGCCTGCGCGCCCGCCTTCGCGTCACACACCGGGATGGTCGCCGACGTGCGGACGTAGGCGTGCGAGATGTACCGGCCGCTGGTCAGCCGGTCCCACTGGGCGGTCGTGCGGACCTTGCCGTGCACGGTCTGGCCGGTCACCGCGCAGTCGACGGCGACCTTCTGGCCGTCCTTCAGCGTGCTCACCACGCTCGCCGCCCAGCTCGGCGCCGAACGTACCTTGAGCTCGCTGTTCACATCGATCGTCGCGGAGATCCCGGCCGCCTGCGCGGCTGCGGGTGAACCGGCCAGCCCGGCCCCGGCGGCGAGCACCAGCAGCGTGCCGGTGAGCAGTCGTCGGGTGGTGTGCCTCATGAAGACGTTCCCCTTATATCCGTCGGCATCGGATACGAATGGTTCGTCCTGGGTGTTGCGCCGCACGAGCCCGATCGGGTGCGCTCACGTTGCGGCGTGCTTGGAAATCGGGCGTACGGGGAAAGGCGTGTCCGCATCGCCACCGCCTCAGGAGGTCCCGACATGACGGCCGTCGCGTCCCGCCCGGTCACCACCGCCACCCCGGCACGTTCACCGGGCAGTACGTGGCACACCGTCAGCCCACTGCTGGTCGCCGCTCTGGCCGCCGGCGGGGCGTACGCCGTGCACCGGCTGTTCGTCGGCACGCCACTGGGCCAGGCCATCGACACGGCGGCGCTGCGGGGCGGCGACTTCGACCATCCGCGGGTCAGTGAGGTGCTCACCCGTACCCTCGACGCGACCCGCCTCGCCTCGCTGGCGCTGGTCTGCGTGCTCGCCGCCGCGTTCGGCGTGGTCCGCCGCCGCCTCGACCTGGCGCTCGCGTCGGTGTTCGTGGTGGTCGCCGCCAACCTGATCACCCAGCAGCTGAAGGCCAACCTGGACCGTCCCCTCCTGGACGACTTCCCGGCCCCCAACTCGTGGCCCAGCGGACACGCCACCGCCGCCGCGTCGGTCGCGTTCGTGCTGGTCCTGGCCTTCCCGAGGGCGCTGCGCGGGATGGTCGGCCTGGTCGGCGCCGGTTATGTGGCGATCGTCTCGGTGGCCACCGTGTGGGCCGAATGGCACCGGCCCAGCGACGTCATCGCGGCCCTGCTGATCGTGCTGGCCTGCGGCTCGTTCGCGGTCTTCGCGATCCGCCTGCGCCGCACCGGCCCGTACCGCCGCATCCACCTGCCGAACCGCCTGGTCATCGTCGCCCTCGCGGTCGCCGGCGCGCTGGCCACCGCGGCCGGCGTGTTCGGCATGGCGTCGGTGGCCCTCTCCGAACGCGCCCTGCCCGACCTGGTGTCCGGGCGTTTCGCATTCCTCACCGGCACGGCCGGCATCGTGGCCGCCACGGCCGCGACGTTCATCGTCTGGGTCCGGCTGACCGCGGCGGAGCCCGCGGACCGGCCCGCACCCGCCCAGGGAGGCACCGCATGACCACCTCACCCGACAACTCCCCCACCACGGCGATCCCGGCCTCGGCTTCACCCGCCGCACCAGCTTCGCCCGCCGGACCGGCCGCGACCACCGCTCCGATCGAGTCGCCGACCGTCCCGATCGCTCCGGCCGAGTCGCCCACCGCCCCGATCCCGCCGCAGCCCGGGCCCACCGGCTCGACCGCGCCGGCCGGTCACGCCGTCCCGCCGGCCGGATTCCCGGTGGGAACCGCGGTCCCGCCCGGCCCGGCCGGCGCGGTGCCGGATCTGCCCGCCCAGACGACCGGAACCGGCCTGGCCACCGGCCCCACCGTCGTCGTCGGCACCTACCCCGACTACGCGCTGGCCCAGCAGGCGGTCGACCATCTGTCGGACAACAGGTTCCCGGTGGAACGCACCTCGATCGTCGGCACCGACCTCCGCCTCGTCGAGAACGTCCTGGGCCGCCTCACCGTCGCCCGCGCGGCCGGCGCCGGAGCGGCCAGCGGCGCCTGGTTCGGCCTGCTGATCGGCCTGTTCTTCGGCATCTTCAGCGACTCGAGCTGGCTGGCCGTCCTGTTCACCACACTGATCATCGGCGCGGTCTGGGGCGCGATCTTCGGCGCCATCGCCCACGCCGCGACCGGCGGCCGCCGCGACTTCACCTCCCGGAGTTCGCTCCAGGCCGCCACCTACGAGGTGCACGCCGCCGCCGACGTGGCCGACGAGGCCCGGAACCTCCTGATCAGCATCAACTGGCGGGCCAGCGGCGCCAAATAACCCTCATACGGTACGGACGGCCCGCCCTCAACCGCATCCACGCAGCTCCCGGAGACCCCCGCGAGGCAGTCCCGGCGCCGGACCGAAACGCGGCCGCCGGGGTGAGGCCGCCGGCCACCCCCACCCCGGCCGGCTCGCACCGCTGTCTCGAACATCTCAAGACAGCGGTGCGGGCCGGGCGTGTTTGCGACAGCGGTGCGGGGCCGGCCGTACCGGATCAGTCGGTCAGCTGGCGGCGCAGTTTGGACAGGGCCTTGGTCAGCAGCCGGGAGACGTGCATCTGAGAGATGCCGATCTGGTCGGCGATCTGGCTCTGGGTCAGGTTGCCGTAGAAGCGCAGCGTCAGGATCTTCTGCTCGCGCGGGTCCAGGGTGGCCAGCGCCGGCCCCAGGGCGACCCGGGCCTCGGCGATCTCGTACTCGTGGTCCTCGCCGCCCAGCGTGTCGCCGAGCTCGGTGGTCCCGTCCGCGCTGATCGGCGTGGACAGCGAGGTGGCGTTGTAGGCGCGTGCCCCCTCCAGCCCTTCGAGCACGTCCTCCTCGGTGATCCCGAGGTGGACCGCGATGTCCGGAACCGTCGGCGAACGGCCCAGCGTGTGGGTGAGCGTCGAGTTGGCCTCGGTGATCGCGAGGCGGAGCTCCTGGAGCCGCCGGGGCACCCGGACCGACCAGGTGCGGTCGCGGAAGTGGCGCTTGATCTCGCCGATGATGGTCGGGATCGCATACCCGGCGAAGTCGACACCACGCTCGGGGTCGAACTTGTCGACCGCCTTGATCAGCCCCACGGTGGCCGTCTGGACCAGGTCGTCGGTGGGTTCGCCGCGACCTGAGTAACGGTGGGCGAGGTGGCGGGCCAGCGGCAGCCACGCCTCGATCGCCCGGTCCCGCAGGCGGGAACGCTGCTGTCCGGGCGCCGCCACGGCCATGGCGGCGAGCAGGTCGGACGCGCTGCCGGTGGGCACGTGATGTGCGGGATGGCGCGGCCCGGCGGGCAAGACATCGACGGTCGGTGATTCCAGCAGGGTCATGAGTGGTCCTCCATCCGACGGGCAGAGAGCCGTGCCCGCACGCGGCGACCGTTCTGAAGTGCAACGCTAGCCGAGAAGCCTAGCTGCGCCTAGCCGAAAGTATGAGTGACATTGCGTGAACGCTGAAATCACGCAGCGAATTCATCCTATGGTGTCCGCCCGATACCCACCGGGAGACGCTGGATTCGATGTCGTACCGGCGTGGTACACAGCAACAGCGAACGAAACCTGAAGAAGGAAGACGGATGACCATCCTCGGCATCGACATCGGCGGCTCCGGCGTGAAGGGGGCGCCGGTCGACCCGGCCGACGGCGAGCTGCTCGCCGAGCGGTTCCGCGTGCCAACCCCGCAGCCCGCCGACGTGGACAGCGTCGTGGAGGCGGTCGCTGAGGTGGCCGCCCAGTTCGACGGGTTCGACAGCATCGGTGTCACGTTCCCCGGCGTGGTCGTCGACGGCGTGACCCGCAGCGCGCACAACGTCGACAAGTCCTGGCTCGACGCGCCCGCCGCCCGGCTGTTCAGCGAGCGCCTCGGCAAGCCGGCGACGGTGCTCAACGACGCCGACGCGGCCGGGGTCGCCGAGGTCGCGTTCGGCGCCGGCCGCGACCAGTCCGGCCTGATCATGATGCTGACCTTCGGCACCGGCATCGGCAGCGCCCTCTTCCTCGACGGCGTCCTGCTGCCCAACACCGAGCTCGGCCACCTGGAGATCGACGGCGCCGACGCCGAGCTGCTCGCCTCCGACCGCATCCGTGAGTCCGAGGACCTGACCTGGGAGCAGTGGGCGGTCCGGGTCGAGCGCTACCTGCGCCACGTCGAGATGCTGCTCTCCCCGCGCCTGTTCATCGTCGGCGGCGGCGTGAGCAAGAAGTCGGAGAAGTTCTTCCCGCTGCTCGACATCCGCACCCCGATCGTCCCGGCCACGCTGCTCAACAACGCCGGCATCATCGGCGCCGCGATGGCCGCCCGTCAGGCTGTTTTCGATGGCCTCGCTCCGCTCGGCGGGCATCGCGCCCTTTGAGCCGACGTCGAGGGCGCCGAAATCGACCCCCGCCTGGCCCAAGCGGGTTAGGGGGCCCCGGCGGGGGGGGGGGGGGTGGGGCGGGGGGGGGGGTGGACCGGCCCCCGCCCCCCCCCACG
>NZ_JBEZXU010000092.1:0-38820 GCF_040638175.1 Actinoplanes sp. NPDC026670 | reverse complement strand
CAGCGGTGGCTCCGACGACGTGTTCCTGCGCGACGCCGAGCAGGCGGTCCGGGTGGAGTTGCGCCGCACCACCGCCGCGTACCGGACCGCCCGGGCGGCGTTGCCGCAGGTCGCCGGCGTGCAGCCGGAACGGCCCGGCCACGCCACCGTCTACGTGATGGCCGCCGCTGACGAGTCGGTGCTGCTGTCGAGCGGCCCGGACGGTGCGCGGAGCGTGCGCTGTCCCGGTTTCGACGAGGGGATGCTGCGCCGGTACGTCCACGAGTCGGGGCTGACGGCGGGCCGGTTCGACACGCTCGACGAGTGCCTGGCCGTGCTGGGGCGGCACGTCGCCGGCCCGCTCGCCGGACTGCTGCACACGGCCGGCGCCACCCGGGTCACGCTCATCCCGGTCGGGTTGTTCTGTGCTCTTCCGCTGCATGCGGCGCCCTACCGGGACGGCCGGTGCCTGATCGACGACTTCGCGGTCGGTTATGCGCCGTCGCGGACCGTGCGTGACGCCGTCCAGCGGATCGCCGATCAGCGCACCGGGCGCGCGCGGCACGGTGTGGCGGTGGTCGATCCGGGCTCGGGGTTGCCGGCGGCCGGCTACGAGGCGCGGATGATGCTGGAACACACCGGTGTCGGGCCGCCGGTCACCGGGTCCACCGCCGAGGTGCTCGACGCGCTCACCGACGCCACCCACATCCACTTCGCCTGCCACGGTGTCTCCCTCGTCGACCGGCCGCTCCAGTCGCATCTGGTCCTGGGCGGCGGCGCCCGGCTGGCGCTGGTCGACCTGCTGGCCGCCGACCCGGCCCGGCGTCCGCACCGGGCCCGGCTGGTGGTCGCGTCGGCCTGCCAGACCGCGACCGTCGAGACCGCCCGCAACCCGGACGAGTACGTCGGGCTGCCCGCCGGGTTCCTCACCGCCGGTGTGCCGTGTTTCGTCGGCACCCTGTGGCCGGCCGGGGACCTGCCGTCGGCGCTGCTCACCACCCGGTTCTACGAGCTGCTGTTCGATGCCGGGCGGCCCGCCGACGAGGCGCTGGGCGGGGCGCAGCGGTGGCTTCGTGACCTCACCGGCGCGGATCTGGTGGCCTATCTCGACGATCATCCGGCTCTCGCGGAGGTGGCCGAGGGTGTGCGCCGGTTCGCCGTCCGCTTCCCGCAGCGGCGGTTCTACGCGCGGCCGGAGGTCTGGTCGCCCCATGTGCTGATCGGTGTGCCCATCCAGGAAGGACCCGCACAGTGACCTTTCGACTCCGTGACCGGGCGACCAGCCCGTACGTCGTCGCCGACGATCCGGCCGTCGCGGCGCCGGACCGGTGGACGGTGGTCGTCGACGCGCACGGCGAACCCGTCACCGTGCTGGCACCGATCGGGGCGGCGGACGGCGTACCCCAGGAGGTCGCTTTTGTTCTTGCCGGTGGTGACACTCCGGTGGCCGAGGTGCTGCGGCTGCTGGAACCCGACGACGTGGTGGTGCTGACCGAAGCCGGCGCGGTGACCGGGGTCTGGGCCGGCGACGGCCTGGCCGATGCGGTGATGGCCGGACCGTCCCGGTTCACCACCGACGTGCGGCTGCCGGGCGACATCCGGATTCCGGAGGTGCGGCGCCGATGCCGGTACGCGGAGGGCGGCGCTGTCTGCCACGAGCCGATGTCGTTCGTGGAGAAGCCGTCGGACCTGCCCGGCTGCGGCAACCCGCACGGGCTGGCCGCGCACCGGTTCGGGTGGTGATCCGTGTTCGGTAGCGTCTTCACCTCCGCCACCGGCCTGCTCGACCGCCGGTTCACTGTCAACGTGCTGCTGCCGGTGCTGGTGTGGGCCGGTGGCCTGACCGCGCTGGCCATCGGTGGCATCGGCTGGCCGGCCGCTCTCACCTGGTGGAAGGCCCGCGCCGGCGCCGAACAGGCGTGGCTCGCGGTGGCCGCGGTGGCGGGGGTGGTGCTGCTCGCCTACGTGGCCGCCGGGCAGACGATGGCGCTCACCCGGATCTGGGAGGGGTACTGGCCGCGCTGGCTGGCCCGGCCGGGTGTCGCGGTGCAGCGTCGGCGCTGGCAGCGGCTCGACCTGCGGACGCCCGGGGGTTACGCGCGCCGCTATCGCGAGTTCCCGGTCGACGAGCCGGACCTGCTCCCGACCCGGCTGGGCAACGTTCTGCGGGCCGCCGAAAGCTATCCGGGAGACCCTGAGCGGTACGGGCTGGACGCTGTCTTCTTCTGGCCGAGGCTGTACCTGGTGCTGCCTGCGGACGCCCGTGAGCAGGTCGACAGGTGTCGTGGGGCGCTCGACCGGGCGGTGCTGACGGCTGGGCTCGCGGTGCTGTTCCCGGTCGCGGCGGTTCCCGTCGTCGTCTGGTCGGGTGGGAGCTGGCGGCTGTGGCTGATCGGGGCCGGGGCGGCTGTGGTCGTCGCTGTCCTGGCGTACCGGTCGGCGGTCGATGGGGCGCTGGCTTTCGGGGAGATCCTGCGCGGCTGTTTCGACCTGCACCGGCTGACCCTGCTGGACCGGTTCGGTCTGGTCCGCCCGGAGACCCTGGAGGGGGAGCGGGCTCTGTGGATGGCGTTGCAGCAGCAGCTGTACCGCCGTGCCGCCGACGAGCCGGAGCTGTTGCGGTTGCGCCCGGCCCCCGATCAGTAGTAGCCGTTCATGATCTCGGTGGACCAGGCCGGCTGGTGGACGTCGCCGCGTGGGCCGAACTCCGCCATGTACGGCTTGATGTCCAGGATCGGTGTGCCGTCCACCGCGTCGAGGCCGCTGACGTGCAGGTCGAGGCCGTCGACGCGGTGCAGGCGGCAGCGGGAGACGCCGAGCAGGTTGGGCCGGTTCTTGCCGCGCTGGGCGAAGATGCCGACCAGCGGCCAGGCGGTGTTGCCGCGCGGATGCCGGGCGCCTGTCTCGATCTTGTCGGCGGGCACCCGGTCGAAGTGGAACACCACCTCGACGTGTGAGAACGCGTCCAGCCCGGCCAGCGCCTCCGGTCCGAACCGGTCGCCGTCGAGCCGGATCACCGCGGTCACGGCATCCCAGTCGTCGTCGAAGACCTGCTCGCGGCCACCGACCACATGAGCCACCGGTTCCAGCGTCACCATGACATGCCCCCGTTTCACATGTGGATCACCGGGACCCTATCAACGGGGCGCAGGCACCGGGCCGCGGTGATCGCGGCGACGGCCGCTCCCAGCACGAGGATCAGCCGGTAGTCGGCGACGGCCAGCAGCGATGCGCCGGTCGCCTGCCCGAGCGCGCCCGGCGCGAAGGTGAGCAGGGCCACGGTGCCGGAGACCCGGCCCAGGTATGCCGCCGGGATGTCGCTCTGCACCCGGGTGGCCACGGTGATCAGCACCCACGGCAGCGCGACCCCGATGATCAGGCTGGACACGGCGACCGCGGGCAGCGACGGCAGCGCCCGCAGCAGCAGCCCGGCGGCGAACGCGGCGGCGCTGACCCCGACGAACACGTGCGGCCGCAGCCGGCGTTGCAGTGGGCCGGCGAGCAGGCCACCAGCCACCGACCCGGCGCCCTGGACCGCCGACAGCACCCCGGCGAACGCGGGAGACCGGTGCAGCCCTTCGTCGACGATCGCGTAGATCGTGGTGCCGGTCAGCCCGCCGACGGCCATCGCGGCGGCCGCGCAGAAGACGATCCGGCGTAGTTCCGGGTGCTCCCACAGGCGGCGGCCGCCCTCGGCGATCCGCTCCCGCCACGGCACCGACTCCGCCTGGTGGGCGATCGTGCCGGGCCGCAGGAGCAGGCACAACGCGGCGGCGGCGAAGAACGTGAGCGCGTCCAGGGCGGCGATGCTCGCCCCGCCCAGCCAGGTGAACAGTCCGGCGCCGATCAGCGGGGCGGCCAGTTTCATGCCTTCGGACGCCGACATCCGCAGCCCGTTGACGTCGCCGAGCAGGTCGGCGGAGACGGCAGCCGGCAGGACCGCGGACTCGGCGGCGTCGGTGACCACGAAACTCACCCCGTAGGCGAACATCACCGCAAAGATCAACCACACGTCGGTACGGTCGTCGACCAGCAACAACAGCAGCAGGAGCAGCCCCATGACGGCGTGCGCCCCGACCATCACGGCCCGGCGGTCCGGCACCCGGTCGACGATCGCGCCGAGCACCGGACCGGCCAGGGTCGGCGACCACAGCAGGAAGCCCACCCAGGCGGCGAGACTGCTCGATCCGGTCAGCGACATCACCCAGATGCCGGCCGCCAGCATCATCGCGCTGGTGCCGAAGCTCGACACGAGCACGGCCGCCAGATAGGCCGTGGCGTTGCGGTTGCGGGCCACGCGGGTCAACCCTGCCACGGCACACTCCTCCTGAGTTGAGTTCAGGTGGCTCAGGTTATGGAGGAGCGTTTCAGCAGGTCAAGACGATACAGCAGGATATATGTCAATAATCTGTTGACGTCCTTGCGCGGTGTAATGCGGTTGGTTCATGATCGACTGTGGGTCAGGATGTGCCGGTGGACAGTTCGATCCGGGTTCGCCCGCACGTGGCGCGGGCGGTCGCGAACGCGCAGCACGTTCTTCTCGACTTCGACGGCGTGTGCTTCTCGATGCCGGACCGGCGCCCGCCGTGGGAGGTGCTCTACGCGCTGCCGCGGCGGCCCGCGGACTTCTACCGCATCCCGACGTACGGTGTGCCGTACCTGCTCGGTCATCTGGCCGCGCACGAGCCCGACCTGGCCGAGGCCGCGGAGCCGATCGCCTCGGCCCTCGAACTGGACGCGGCCCGCACCGCCCGGATGGCTCGCGGGCTGCCCGCGCTGCTGGACACCTGCGCTGCCCGGAGACTGGGGGCGTGGGTGGTCGGTGACCTCGCGGAGACGGCGATGCGGGCCGGGTTGCGGGCACACGGCCTGGAGCGGCGGGTCGTGGAGATCGCCGGGCGGCAGGGCCTGGACGGGGACACGCTCGGCGTGGTGAACGTGTCCCTGCGCGCCGCCCGGCTGCTGAACGTGGAGCCGGCCCGGTGCCTGCTGGTGAGCGGCCGGTCCAGTGTGCTGCGGGCCGCGACGTCGTCCGGTCTGGCCGTGCTCGGGGTACCCAGCGGCCACGACATCCGGAAGTGGCTCAGCCACGATGCCCCGGTGGTGACCAACCTGGAACGGCTCGGCCAGGCGCTGACCGCCCGCGGCGGGAAGGTGTAGCCCTACGGTTTCCGAACGATGGTGGCGCGGCCCGGCTGGGCGGTCGGCTGGAACACCGCGAGCGCGGCGCCGTCGGCGGTGGCCGCCACCCAGACGTGGCCGACGAAGGTCTGCTGCTCGTAGATCTGGCCCGGATCGAGTGTCGCGTACGCGGAGCGTTCGCCGTCGTAGCCGAGCCACGCGATGGTGATCTTCTGATCGGTCGTGTTGACGAACTGGATCTCCGTCGCCGGGCCGCCGTCGGTGGCCCGGAGGTCGGCCTCGGCGCTGCCGGGCAGGGCGGGGATCTCCGGCCGGGCGTCGGTCTCCGCAGCCGGTTTGCCGGCCGGCTTCTCCGCCGGCCACAACTGTCCGGCCAGCACGGCCGCGCCGAGGCCGAGCACGGCGGCAAGACCGATCACGATGCGCAGCAGACCGCGGTTGCGCCGGTCACCGTTTGCGGGCTCAGGGTTTCCTTCGGGCGACGGTACGAACGGAGCATGCGTCTCGGCCAGCGGGGGATCGTAGGGGTCCACCGGCGTGCTGAAGGGCTCTGATGTCACGCGACCACGGTAGTGGTGATCTTGTATGCGACGTGTCCGGGGTCGTCAGAATGGGAGCGCGACCATTTTCGGGGCGCATTCTAAGACCGCCGTCTCACAACCTCCCCGGCCTATTGAGAAACGCATTCCCCGCCTCCAAGAATCGGTTGTCCGATCTCATCGACAAGGGGAGACGCGTTGTCCTCGAGCACCCTCAAGAAGCGTGGCCGGATCGTCGTCGGCGCGGTGGCCGCCGCCGCGCTCACGTTCGCCGGAATCACGCTGGTCCCGTCGGCGAGCGCCGCCACCGTGTCGTTCCCGAAGGGCCCGGCCCCCAGCAACAGCAGCATCGAAGCGGTTCGAGGGCCGTTCGCCACCACCCAGACCAGCGTGTCGCGCCTGGCCGTCAGTGGTTTCGGTGGCGGCGACATCTACTACCCGACCGACACCAGCGCCGGCACGTTCGGCGCGGTGGTGATCGCCCCCGGCTACACCGCCTACAAGTCGAGCATGGCCTGGCTGGCTCCGCGGATCGCCTCGCAGGGCTTCGTGGTGTTCAACATCGACACCCTGACCACCGGCGACCAGCCGGACAGCCGTGGCCGTCAGCTGCTCGCCGCCGCCGACTACCTCACCGGCAGCAGCAGCGTGCGGACCCGGATCGATCCCACCCGGGTCGCCGTGGTCGGCCACTCGATGGGTGGTGGCGGCACCCTCGAAGCGTCCCGCAGCCGCCCGTCGTTGCAGGCCGCGATCCCGCTCACCCCGTGGAACCTGACCAAGTCGTGGAGCGGCAACACCGTCCCGACCCTGGTCGTCGGGGCCGACGGCGACACCGTGGCGCCGGTGGCAACCCACGCCGAGCCGTTCTACCAGAGCCTGCCGGCGAGTCCGGGCAAGGCGTACCTGGAACTGAACAACGCCACCCACTTCGCGCCGAACAGCGCCAACACCACGATCGCGAAGTACAGCATCGCCTGGCTCAAACTGTTCGTCGACAACGACACCCGCTACCAGCAGTTCGTCTGCCCCGGGCCGGGCGCCGGACTGGCCGTCGACGAGTACCGCAGCAGCTGCGCGAGCTTCCAGATCTGACCGGCCGCGGGCCCGGCGGCCGGCATCAGCCGGGGAGCAGGGCCCGCAACGCCGGTTCGGCCAGGTCGAAATCGAGCTCCGGGACACCCAGGACCGGGCTGTAGACGACCGACTCCATCAGCCGCACGTACAGGAACGCCCGCTGCCGCAGGTCCGCCGGATCCCCGGTGACCTGCGACTGCTCGAAGATCTCCAGCTGGGCGTCGATCGCCCGGTGATGCACCTCGGTGCCGGTGGTCAGCAGCACCCGGGCCGCGGTCTGCGGCTCCTCGGCCACGAACTGCCGCAGCTGCTGAGCCCCGGCCACCATCTCGGCGAACAACCGCGACACGGCGATCACCCGGTCCGCGCCGGCGCCGGTCGCCTCACTCGACGCCTCGGCCAGGAAGAGCCGCCCGATCGCCCAGAACACCTCGCCGAGCAGCGCGTCCCGGCTGCCGGCCATCCGGTAGAGCGTCGCCCGGCTGATCGCCATCTCCCCGGCCAGCAGTTCCATGTCGATCGTCGAATGCCTCAGGTAATGCATGGCCGCACCACGCAGGAGGACATCGGGATCGATGACGCGCCGAGGAGGCAAATCGAACTCCCTTTTGACCGGGAGGACGAATGCTATCCACGGCCGTGGGAACGGCCAAGCGGAATCGAAAACCGTTGGCCGAACCGCTTCCGGAACCGGCTATTCGGTCCGGCTATCCGGCATCGTCGGCCAGCGCGTCGAGCCGTTCCTGGATGGCTTTTTCCAGTGCCGCGGTGTCGGTCGCGTCGAACACCTGGACGTTCTCGGCCGCGGCGCCGCCACCGACGGTGAGGAACCGGATCTCGCGGTGCTCGCCCGCGCTCTTGGTGACCGCCTCGATCTGCGCCGGCCCGACCGCGAGGATCGCGCCGCAGCCGCCGCCGGTCATCGACGCCAGGTGAGCCGCCGCGTTGTCGGCCGTCTGCGGCCCGTTGACCTGGAGGTTCTGCACCCGGACCAGGCTCTTGACCGAGGCCGCCTGCATCGCCCGCCACACCGGGCCGGCCGGGTCGGCGGTGACGCCCTGCTCGTCGGTCAGCAGGCAGGCGGTGGCATCCAGGTACTCCCGCTGGCGCGGCGGCTCGGGCCACAGCGCCCACGTCAGCAGACCGGCGACGACCAGCACACCGGCGCCGGCGGTGATCAGGACGGATCGCCGGGAGGTCGGGACCCAGCGGGGGAGTTGCTTGGTGGACATCGGCGGAGATTAAGCGGGCGTGGTGCCCGAGAGCAACATCCGACGTGGTCACACGCGATGTATGCCACGGTGTGACGTATTGCACACTCTGGGATCACCTGGGATTTCATACTTGTGACCCCTCGGGGCCAGAACATCGAACTATTCAAGATCTTGTGAAGTCCGCTTCCCGTACCGCATGCTTCGCCGCACCTTGACACATGCTGTGAGAAACGGGGCTCACCATGCGGCGGCGGATTGCTGTCTTCACTGCGCTTGCTGTCGGAATGTCGCTGGGCATTCCGCCCGAGGTGATCCCTGAAGGCGGTGGCTGGCCGGTGTCCGGTCTGCTGTCGCCGCTGCGCCAGGCGCCCGGCTTCGCCGCCGTGGCCGGCCTGCCGAAACTCAACCCCGGCACCGGCGCGGACGACGGTGAGCACTACGTCGCCGCCGCCGAGACCCGGGCCGACGGGGGCGCCGGGAAGGCGCCCGGCCGCGGCACCGGCGTCGCCGACCCCGCGCTGCCGACCCAGCCCTCCGGCAAGTCCGGCACCACCGGGAAGAAGGGCGGCGACGCCGACAGCTTCGACCCGAAGACCAGCAAGCGGCGCGCCGACCGGTCGACCGCCACGTACGACGAGTTCCAGAACGCCGACGGCTCGTTCACCCGGCAGCTGTTCGACACCCGGATCAACTACAAGGCCGCCGACGGCACCTACCAGCCGATCGACACCAGCCTCAAGATGGTCGGGGACCGGCTGGAGGCCGGCGCCAACTCGATCGAGGTCACCCTCGGCGCCTCCGGCACCGACGAGCCGGGCACCGCGCCCGCGACGACCGCCCCGGCCGCCGGCAGCCTCCGGGTCGAGTCCGCCGACGAGGCCCTGGCGTCGGTGTCCACCCCCGCCGGGCAGACCATCGCCTACGACCTGGCCGGCGCGTCCGACGTCGCCGCCGACGTCTACGGCTCGAAGGCGACCTACGCCGACATCCTGCCGCTCACCGACCTGGAACTGGAGTCGACCAAGACCGGCCTCAAGGAGACCATCGTCCTGGAGTCGCCGGCCGCCGGGAACGAATGGGTGTTCCCGCTGAAGCTGGAGGGCCTGACCCCGAAGGCCAAGGCCGACGGCTCGATCGACCTGCTCGACGCCTCCGGCAAGGCCGCGATGCGGATCCCGCCGGGCTACATGGAGGACTCCAAGGTCGACCCGGCCTCCGGCGACACCGCCCAGTCCAGCGACGTCGACTACGAGCTGATCACCGTCGACGGCGGCCCGGCCCTCAAGGTCACCGCCGACAAGAAGTGGCTGGAAGACCCGGCCCGCCAGTACCCGGTCCGCGTCGACCCGTCGGTCAGCGCCGAGACCTGGAACACCGGTGACGTCTACGTCGACGACAGCACCAGCACCGTCGACCAGAACGACGAGGACCTGCCGGTCGGCACCTACGACGGCGGCACCACCCGGATGCGGTCGTTCATGCACTTCGACTCGTTCGACAACGACGGCCTGGTCGGCACCCAGATCAAGTCCGCGAAGCTGAAGCTGTACCACACCTGGTCGTACAACTGCACCAACCAGGAGCCGTTCTACGTCCGGCGCATCACCACCAACTGGACCGTTGCGTCGCTGGAGAACAACGGAAAGCTCGCCGACGGGCCGAAGTACTCCGCCCCGATCGGCACCGGCATCATCACCGACCACACCCCGGCCTGCAACAACACCGCCTCGAACCCGGCGGTCGGCACCTGGCGTTACGTGACGCTGAACCCGGCCACCTTCAACGGCTGGTCGCTGGGCACCATGTCGAACTTCGGCCTGGCCCTGACCGCGTCCGAGACCAACTCGGCGGCGTTCAAACGGTTCACCTCGCGCAACGAGTCGGCCTACATGCCGTCGCTGCAGATCGTCTACGACGACAACGAGGACCCGCAGGTCGACGAGATGTACCCCGGCTACGGCCAGGCCGCGACCACGCTGACGCCCACCCTGATCGCCGACGCGCACGACCCGGACAACTGGCCGTACGCGATGACCACCCAGTTCCGGATCTACCCCAAGACCGGCACCACCCCGCTGCTGACCTCGCCGGCCACCACCAAGAAGACCTACACCGTTCCGGCCGGCACCCTCAAGTGGGGCGAGACCTACTACTGGGACGTCCTGGTCAACGACGGCAAGGCCACCAACAGCGGCAGCGTGTTCAAACACCTGCTGGTCACACCCGTGCCGCAGCCCGCCGCCACCGGCGCGCTGTCGCAGAACGCCGACAAGGGCTTCGACGCCGTCACCGGCAACTACACCACCTCCGCCCGGGACGCGATCGTCAACACCGCCGGCCCGGCGCTGGAGATCAACCGCCTGTACAACAGCGCCGACCCGCGTACCGACCAGGCGTTCGGCGCCGGATGGTCCAGCGTCGTCGACACCAAGGTCGTCGAGAAGTACGCCACCGTCGGCGGCAAGAGCGTCGTCAACACCGTCGTGGTCACCTACCCGACCGGCCGTGAGCTGGCCTTCGGGCACAACCTCGACACCGACACCGACCCGCTCAACGACACCTACGCCTCGCCGGCCGGCCGCACCTCCACGCTGACCGCGATCAACGTCGGCAGCGTCCCCGGTTACCGGCTGGCCGAGAAGGACGGCACCACCTACGAGTTCCTGCAACCGCTCGGCACCGGCAGGATCGGCCTGTCGACGATCAAGGACCTCGCCGGACGGGCGCAGACCTTCACCTACACCGACAACCTCGTCTCCACCATCACCTCCGGGTCCTCCAACCGGGCCCTGGACCTGTACTGGACGTCGACCACCCCGAAACGGGTCAACTACGTCGCCACCGACCCGACCGTCCCCGGCGACTGGGACACCGCCAACACCTGGTGGTACGACTACACCGACGGCCAGCTCACCAAGGTGTGCCCGCCCACCACCTGGGGCGACTGCCACACCTACCAGTACAACGCCTCCAACTCGCAGCACCCGGCCGCGGTCGCCAACGCCAAGGCGCTGTCGTACTGGCGGCTCAACGAGACCAGCGGCACCACCGCCGCGAGCACCGTCCTCGACAACGGCGGCCGCGACAACGGCACGTACACCGGCGTCACCCTCGGCCAGCCCGGCCCGCTGACCGGCTCCGGCTCGACCGCCGCCGCGTTCAACGGCACCAGCTCGCAGGTGTCGGTGCCGGTGAGCACCACCAGCGACACCTCGTACCAGTCGGTCAGCATGTGGTTCAAGACGTCCGGCGGCTCCGGCGTCCTCTACGGCCAGTCCTGGGACCCGATCACCGGCGCCAGCACCAACGCCGCGTACAACCCGACGCTCTACATCGGCACCGACGGACGCCTGATGGGCGGCTTCCCGAAGGCCACCAAGCCGGGCACCGCGCTCGGCAGCATCCAGTCGCAGAAACACGGCGGCTGCATCACCGCCCCGGACTTCGCGGCGCAGGAGTTCTACTCCGCCTACCTGGAGACCTGCGACAGCGGCGCCAACCAGCAGTGGACCTACACGGCCGCCTCCGAGCTGCGGGTCACCGTCGGCGGCGCGACCCGGTGCATGGCGCTCGACGACGCCAAGACCGGCAAAGGCGTCGACGTCGTCATCGAGAACTGCAACTCGCAGGACTACCAGAAGTGGGACCTCAACGGCGACGGCCAGCTCGTCAACATCTACGCCGGATCCTGCGTCCACTTCCCGGCCCGCGAAGGCGCCGGCACCGCCCATCCGATGTTCTTCTACGCCGTCGAGATCTGGCCGTGCGACAAGAAGCTCCGCGCTGAGCAGGGCTTCTTCCCCCGCAACGGGCAGCTGCCACTGGAGACCCCGGCGACCGTGTCCGACGGCAACTGGCACCACGTCGTGCTGTCCGCCGGCGGCAACAAGCAGGAGCTGTACCTCGACGGCAACCAGGTCGACTACGAGACCGGCGTCACCCTTCAGGACCTGACCGCCGCCAAGTCGTACATCGGCGCCGGCTTCCTCGGCGGCGGCCGGCCCAACCAGCCGCACGGCAAAGCACAGAGCGTCGCCGGCACCCGCGACTACTTCACCGGCTCGATCGGCGAGGTCGCGCTCTGGGACGTCGCGATGGACCTCGCCACCGTCAAGGAGCTGAGGGCCGCCGGCCTGGCCGCCACCAAACCGATGACCAAGGCGCTGCGCCCGTCCGGCGAGGTGAGCGCGACCGTCTCGTACGACACCGCCAGCGGCCGGGTCGCCCAGGTGATCGACGGCAACGGCTCGACCTGGCTGCCGAAGGCCCCGACCATCACCGGCACCAGCAAGGTCTACGAGAGCGCCGTCCTCGGCGGCGCGCCGACCAACTACTGGCGGATGGCCGAGAGCGCCGGCCGCGCCGACGCGGTCAACGAGGTCAACGGCAGCACCGCCACCTACAACTCGGTCGGCCTCGGCGCCGAGATCAGCCCGCTCGGCAGCGGCGCCGGCAAGGCCGCCACCTTCAACGGCACCAGCTCGTACGTCAAACTGCCGGCCGGGACCACGCCGAACAAGGCCAGCTCGGTGTCGATGTGGTTCAAGACCACCGACGCCCGCACCGTCCTGCTCGGTGAGGCCGACGCCTGGACCAGCACCGCCAACCAGGTCGCCCAGCCGACCATCTGGATCACCACCGACGGCAAGCTGCGCGCGCTGTCGCCGTCACGGACCACCACCGGCCCGCTGAACTCGATCGGCTCCGCGGGCAAGTGCATGGACGTGCCCGGCAGCAACAGCACCGACGGCACCAAGATCCAGCTGTACACCTGCAACGGCACCGCCGCGCAGAACTGGACGTTCGTCCCGACCGACGCGAGCACCACGCTCAACTCGACGTTCTACGTCAAGGCCTTCGGCAAGTGCCTCACGCCGTACGGCGGCAGCGGCAACAGCGGCACCCAGCTGACCCTGTGGACCTGCAACAACCACGAGTCGCAGAAGTGGTTCGCCGACGCCGGTGGCCTGACCAACAGCCTCGGCTGGACCACCTGCCTGGACAACCCGGGCAACTCCAAGACCAACGGCACCATCCTGCAGCTGTACACCTGCAACGCCAGCGCCGCCCAGATGTGGCTGCCGTCGCTGACCAGCAAGGCGAAGGTGAACGACGGCAAGTGGCACCACGTCGTCCTCGCCGCCGACGGATTCACCCAGACGCTGTACGTCGACGGTGTCAAGGCCCAGTCGTCGACCGGCACCGCCGAACTCGTCCCGGACCAGATCCCGACCCGCACGCTCGGCAGCGGCTACGCCAACGGCTGGATGAACAACTGGTTCTACGTCGACAACGACACGACCAGCTACTACACCGGCAGCCTGGCCGAGGTCGCGTTCTACGGCTCGGTGATCGACGAGGCCCAGGCGTCGTACCAGTTCAAGGCCCGGGACGCCGCCACCCTGGCCGCCGCCGGCCAGATCAACTACACCGTCCAGGGTCCCGGCACCGACGAGACCACGGTCGTCAACGACCTGATGTACGGCCGCAAGGTCGCCGACATCGACGCCCTGAAGAACACCACCCGGTACGGCTACAGCGGCAAGGGCTACCTGCGCTCGGTGACCGACCCGCTCGGCAACATGGTGATCAACGAACACGACGTCCGTGGCAACGTCGTGGCCGTCACCACCTGCCAGGACCGGTCGGCGAACCTGTGCTCCACCGCCTACACCTCCTACTATCCGGACGCCACGACCGAGAACCCGGCCGCCCACGCGTGGAACGACCGTCCCATCGCGTTGCGTGCCGCCGGGTCGGCGTCGGCCACCGACAACACCTACCTGACCACCTACGAGTACGACGCCAAGGGCAACCGGATCAGCGAGACCGACCCGCTGGGCCGTAAGACCCTGGTCTCCTACACCGACGGCGGGACCGCCGGCGGATACAACAACGGCAACGCGCCGCCCGGCCTGCCCTGGCGGGTGATCAAGCCCGGCGGCAGCATGCAGATCATCCGCTACCTGCCCAGCGGTGACGTCGCCGAGACGGTCGACCCGGCCGGGCAGATCATCCGGTACGAGTACGACGGCCTCGGCCGCGTCACCAAGGAAATCGAGATCCTCAACGCCACCACCGGCGCGATCGGATCGACCACCACCTACACCCACGACCGCCTCGACCGGGTCGTCACGGTCGCCGACACCCCGACCACCAACGCGGTCACCGGCGCCAAGCACTCCCCGCTGACGACCGTCGAGTACAACGCCGACGGCCTGGTCACCGCCGAGATCGTCACCGACCTCACCGGCGGCGACGCGCCACGACGGGTGTCCTACGAGTACGACACGTCCGGCCGCCGTGACGCCGAGATCGACCAGAACGGCAACCGCCTGGAGATCGGCTACGACGCGTACGGCCGGGTCAACCGCCAGAAGCACGCCGACGACAGCGTGGTGCGCACCGACTACGACGCCAACGGCAACGAGCTGCGGACCGTCGTGGAGGGCTGGACCGGCGACCCGAACGATCCGAAAGCCCCGGTCGACCTCGTCGTGCGCTCGCTGAAGTACGACGCGGCGGGCCGGCTGGCGTCGGAGACCGACTCCCTCAACGTCGAGACCGCCTACACCTACACCGACAACAACCTGCTGGTCTCGGTGACCCGCAAGGACACCACCGGCAAGTCGTTCGTGCTGGAACGCAACACCTACGACGCCACCGGCAACGCGGTCACCCAGGTCACCAACAACGGCCTGACCACCACCACCCGCCAGTACGACAAGGCCGGCCGCAGCACCACCGCGACCCTCGACCCGGCCGGCCTGAACCGCAGCACCGTCTACGAGTACTCGCCCGAGGACGAGATCGTCCGCACCACCGTCAAGCAGGGCGCCACCAACCTCGGCATCTCCGACTCGGTCTACGACCGGATGGGCCGGCTGCGCCAGCAGACCACCCACCTGTACGACGGCAACACGCCGACCGTGCGGTGGAAGCTCGACGAGACCGCCGGCACCTCCACCGCCGACGCCACCGGCAACAACCGGGGCGCCCTGAGCAGCGGCGTCACCTGGTCCACCGAGCGTGGCGGCTCCGCCTCGTTCAACGGCGCCGCCGCCGGGATCACCGGCCACCCGCCGGTCGACACTACCCGCCCGTACACCCTGGCGGTCTGGGCGAAGATCGCCGCCGAGGACACCGACCGGTACGTCGCGACGATCTCCGGCGACCTCGGCAGCTCCGCGATGAAGCTGTACTACGACGTCGAGACCGACTCGTGGCAGTACACGATGTCGGTCCGCAAGGCCGACGGCACCACCGTCTGGGTCGGCAGCGCCACCCCCAACGCGACGGCCACGTCGGCCTGGACCCACCTCGCGGTCACCGTCGATCCGGTCGCCCGCAAGGCCCAGCTGTACGTCAACGGCGTCGCCACCGGCGCAGCCGTCACCACCACGGAGAACTTCAACAACCGGGCGACCGCCCTGCGCCTGGGCGCGGAGTCGGCGTCCAGCGGCTACTTCTCCGGTCAGCTCGACGACCTGCAGGTCTACCAGGAAGCCCTGCCCGTCGCCACGATCAGCACGCTGATGAGCTCGACGACGTTCCCGTCCGCGGACGCCAAGGTCAGCCGGGTCACCTACGGCCTGACCGCGGACGGCTCGGTCACGTCGGCGACCGATGCGCGTGGCTCCACCGCGTACATGACGCTGGACGAGGTCGGCCGGGGCGTGCTGACCACCATGCCCGCAGTCAGCACGGTCACCGGCGAGGGCGCACCGGTCAGTTCCGTCTCCACCAGCCGGACCGGTTTCAACACGTTCGGTGAGGCCACCGAACAGCAGGATCCGAACGGCAACGTGACCGTCTCCCGGTACGACGGGCTCGGCCAGATCGTCGAGACCCTGCTGCCCGACTACACCGCGCCGGGCTCCAGCACCCCGATCAAGGCCCGGACCACCGCCGAGTACGACGAGGTCGGCCAGATCCTGGCGACCACCGACCCGCTCGGCGCGCGGACCACGTACCTGTACGACCAGTTGGGCCGCAACGTCCGGGTCACCGCACCGGACGGTGGGGAGACCAGGTACGCCTACAACCTCGACGGCGACCTGCTCGAACACACCGACCCGAACGGCGCCACCGTCCGCGAGGAGTTCGACTACCTGGGCCGGACCCAGAAGTCCACCCAGATCGTCCGGGGCACGTCGGCGTCGGCCCAGCACGTCACCAACTATCAGTACGGCACCGACGGGTCCTACCCGTGGCCGACGAGTGTGGTGTCGCCGACCGGCGTCACCGCGACCATCAAGTACGACGTCGCCGGCGCGCAGACCGAGATCGCCGACAGCCTCGGCAACACCACCAAGACGACCTACGACGGTGTCGGCCGCCCGATCCGGACCACCTCCCCGGACGGCTCGTTCAGCAACACGGCGTACGACTTCGCCGGCCGGGCGATCCGGACGGCCGACTACGCGCCGGGCGGCACCACGGCCCTGCGGGTCCAGTCCGCTCACTACGACGTCGCCGGCAACACCGTCGGCGTGACCGACGCCCGGGGCACGTACAAGTACTTCGAGTACGACGCGGTCGGCCAGCTCACCATGCAACGGGAGCCGATCAGCTCGTCGGACGCGATCGTGACCAGGTTCGGCTACGACAAGGCCGGCAACCAGACCCGGTTCACCGACGGCCGGGGCAACAACTTCGTCACCACGTACAACTCGTGGAACCTGCCCGAGTCGCAGATCGAACCGGCGACGACGGCCACCCCGAGCCTCGCCGACCGCACCTTCACCACGTCGTACGACGCGGGCGGCCGGATGACCAGGCTCGACTCGCCGGGCGGGGTGTCGGTCACCTCCACCTACGACACCATGGGCCGGCTCACGAAGAGCGCCGGCACGGGCGCCCAGGTGGCGACCACGGACAAGACGTTCACCTACGACAAGGCCGGACGCCTGACCTCGTTCGGCGGGTCGGCCGGGGCGAACACCGTCGCCTACGACGACCGGGGCCTGATCACCTCGATCACGGGTGTCTCCGGGAACTCGGCCTACGAGTACAACGCCGACGGGTCGCTGACCAAGCGGGTCGACGGGGCCGGCACGACGACCTACCAGTACGACCCGCTGGGCCGTCCGGCGAGTGTGCAGAACACCACCGCCGGCGTGAACATGACGTACGGCTACAACAACCTGTCGCAGGTCGAGACGATCGCCTACGGCGGCAACACCCGCACGCTCAAGTACGACGCGCTGCGCCGGCTGTCCACCGACGAGCTGAAGACCTCGGCGGGCGCCAGCGTCGGCAAGATCGCCTACGAGTGGAACGCCAACGACAGCCTGACGAAGAAGACGACGACAGGCTTCAACGGGGCGTCGACGAACACGTACACCTACGACCTGGCCGACCGGATGGTCGGCTGGGACAACGGGATCACCCCGACGGTGTACGCCTATGACAAGTCCGGTAACCGGGTGCAGGCGGGCACCAAGACGTTCGCCTACGACCAGCGCAACCAGCTGACCTCGGACTCGGACGGCACCACCTACACCTACACCGCCCGCGGGACCCTGGCCTCCACGGTGCAGGGCGGGCAGACGGTGGAGACGACCACCGACGCGTTCAACCAGGTCGTCACGCAGGGTTCCAAGTCCGGTGGGCGCAGCACGTACAGCTATGACGGTCTGGGCCGGGTCATCCAGCCGAACCTGACCTACACCGGTGTCGGCAATGACGTGGCCGCCGACGGCAGCTCCGTCTATGTCCGTGACGTCGCCGACCAGCTGGTCGGGGTCTCCTCGTCGGCCGGTAACCGGTACGCGTGGACCGACGCCCACACCGACGTGGTCGGCGAGTTCACCGCCACCGGAGCGACGCTTACCGGGTCGGTGTCCTACGACCCGTGGGGCAAGGTGCTGGCTGCCGGTGGGATGACCGGCCGGTTGGGTTATCAGCAGGAGTGGACGGATCAGACGACCGGCAAGGTCAACATGTGGTCGCGCTGGTACGACCCGGAGACCGGCGCCTTCGACACACGTGACACCGCGAACAACAGCCCGACACCGACGTCCGGCTCGGCCAACCGGTTCGCGTACGCCGAAGGCGACCCGATGTCGAACACCGACACCACGGGCAACGCCGTCGACGGCAAGTGCGGCGAGTACGACTACGCCTGCGCGCTGAAGAAGTACCAGGCCGAGATGGCGCTCTACACCAAGCTGATGGAGCAGCGCGACCGCGACATCCAGGCCGCCGGGTCCGAGATCGCCCGCCAGGAGGCCGAGTACCAGCGTGCCGAGCGGGAGAGCAACATCCCGGTCGTCGACATCCTGATGCAGGTCGCCGGCGACATGATCCTCGGGATGATCGGCTACTACTCGATCGTCGGGTGCATCGCCGGCAGCCTGATGGACTGCGTCGACCTGGCGTTGAGCGTGCTCGGCCCGGCCAAGGTCTTCCAGCTCGGACGGTCGCTGTACCGGGCCCTCGACCGCGCGTTCGGCGCCTACCGCACGTGGAAGCGGATGGTCGAGATCGCCCGCTCGGCGATGCAGACGGCCCGCGGCCTGGTCACGCAGGCGCGCAAGCACCTGAGCGACCTGATGGGCAAGAAGATCCCCAAGCCCAAGCCGCCGAAGAAGAAGAAAAAGCCGCCGACAAAGAAGAAGAAGGCGGAGAAGCAGCGCAAGGACGCCAAGGCCGAGAAGAAGCCCGCCCCGTCGAAGCAGTCGAAGAAGCAGGAGCCTCGCAAGTCGCCGAAGAAGAGCGACAACGACAAGCCGAACAAGGGCGGCAAGGCCAAGAAGGACCCGAAGTCTCCGAAGTCGGGCAAGGACGACTCGTCCAAGAAGAAGAAAAAGAAGTCTGAGGACGAGGAGAACGAGGTCACCGACGAGCCGGAGACCTGCCCGGCCCACAGCTTCGACCCGGCGACCCGGGTGCTGATGGCAGACGGCACGACCCGCCCGATCTCCGAGGTCAACCTTGGTGACGAGGTCCAGGCCAAGGACCCGGTCACCGGTGAGGAAGGCGCGCGGCAGGTCACCCTGCTGCACTCCAACCGCGACCTCGAACTGACCGACGTGACCGTGTCGGACAAGCCACTGGTCACCGCTGGAAAGTCGGTGAACGAGGGCAAGGGCGACCGCAGCACCCGTGGCCCTACCAAGTCGTCGCTGCTGGAGACGACGGCACACCATCCCTTCTGGGACGCCACCACCGGCGAATGGGTCAACGCGGCCGACCTGGTTGCGGGTGAATCCACGCTGGTAGGCCCCGATGGTCAGATCCAGTACGTCACCGAGGTCCGGAACTACACCGGCTCAGAGGTGATGCGCGACCTCACCGTCGACGAACTTCACACCTATTACGTTCTTGCTGACGACGATCCCGTTCTTGTTCACAACTGCGGCAAGGGTGCGGTCGCCTACGAAGGCGCGGTCCAATGGGAGACGGACGAGTTCGGTCGCATGGCCCGCATGGATGCGGTTGTCATGAAGGACATGCTGAGCAAGGGCACCCATGCGAGGAAGAGTTTGCGGCCGCCAGGCTTCAAGGGCGGTCCGTACGACCAGGCGCGAGGGCACATGCTGGCCAGATGGCTGGGTGGGACGGGCGACGAGCTATACAATCTCTTCACCATCAACCACAGCAAGATCAATAATAAGTGGATGAAGGCCATTGAGCGTCAGGTCTACAAGGAGGTCAAGTCGGGCCGGGAGGAACGTGTGCAGTATCAGGTTTTCCTGCACTACGCGGATGACAGGGCGGTCGTGCCCTCACATATCGTTATCACGGCGCATGGAAAGAACGGATTCAGCGTGACTGACTACGCCTACAATCTCGCAGAAGGGCAGTAAAGGATCTGATGACGATCCAGGATCTGATTGAGCTCTGTCCGCCGCCGTCGCGTGATGGGCGTGCTGATCTTGACTGGCCGGCGTTCGAGTCGCGTTTTGGGCGGTCGCTTCCCGGCGACTACCGTGAAATTTGTACTGAGTACGGTCCAGGGCAGTTCGGGGAGTTCATCTTCATTTACCTTCCTGAATCAGACTCGGTGACGCAGAGAATCGAGATCCAGAGTCGCGAAGCATCTCAAGACCTGCGCGATCTGCCGGAGGAGGACAACCTCTTCGACTTTCCGTTCTCGTCAGAGGATCTCCTACTCTGCGGCGTCACCGACAACGGTGACTTCATCTGGTGGGTTACTGGTTCCGAGGATCCCGACAAGTGGACCGTGGTAGTTACTGAGGCAGGGTTCGGCGAATGGTTCCACTTCGAGGGCGGATTGGCCGACTTCCTCTACGCGGTGCTTTCCGGGGCGGTCGAGGTTCCGCTGTTCCCTGATGATCTGCTTCCGTTGGAGGTCGGCTTCGCGCCCCTGGATGATGCCTAGTGAGCGGGGGCAGTCTTCGGTTGAGTGGAACTGGCACTAGCGGATCCGGGACGCCTTCTTTGGCGGTTTTACCTTGGCGTAGGTCCGGGGCGCGCGCCGAGGGCTGAATCGCACGGGCAGGCCTGTAGCTCGGCCGTTGAGCTGGCTGAAAGAGCTGCTCAACTCAGGTGCTCACCGGGGCCGGTTCGCCGTGCGGGCTGCCGCGCGCCGGGCGGTGTCGTCTGGGCGTTCTAATCGGCCGTTGTTCCTGAGCCGGGCCGACAACGGCGGCGTCACCGGCGGCGGCGCGCCAAGCAAGGTCTCGTGCAGGTGGTCCGGTGGCTGTGCGCTCAGCGGCCGGGCCGCCAGCCATGCGGCGCCGGCCGCTGGGTCCAGCGCGAGGCGCGGCTGTCGGCCGCGATCTTTCAGAAGTCTCAGGACCCCCTGCTGTACGGGTGACCCGCCCGTCAACAGGCCTCCGGCGAGCACGACCGGCCCGTCCTGGTCCAGGTCGTCGAGGGTGCGTACGAGGCAGGCCACCGCCGCGTCGACCAGGGCGCGAGCAGCCGGATCGCCGTCGTCGGCGGCTGCGCAGACCAGTGGCGCGAGTGCGTCGATCGCTGGGAACGGCAGGGCCTGCGCCCAGTAGACCAGGTCGTTGGAACTGGTCACCCCGGCGTGCTCGGCCACCCGGGTGGCCAGGGGATCGGCCCAGTTCCGGACGGCGTAACGCACCGCCTGCAAGCCCAGCCATCGCCCCGAACCCTCGTCGCCCAGCAGCCAGCCCAGGCCGTCGCTCGTACGTACCACATCTTGATCGTGAATCGCGGCCGCGATCGCGCCTGTGCCCGCGATGAGCACCGCACCTGTCGCGGCCGACGAGCCGGAGGCGAAGGCGGTGACCGCGTCGCCGACCACCGTGACCGGACCGCCGATCTGGAGCGCCGCCGCGAACGGGCCGGTGCCGGCCGGACCGGCGATGCCGAGGGTCGCGGCCGCGACCGTGGCGGGGGAGTGCCCGCCGAGCGCCTGCTGCACAGCCGCCCTGACCTGCTCGGCCGCCTGCGAAGGGCCGTGCGACAGCGGGTTGCCGGGACCGGCCAGCCCACGCCCGACGATCTCCCCGTCGACGGTCGCGACGACGGCCCGGGAGCAGGTCCCGCCCGCGTCGACGCCCACCACCAGCTTCATGGCGAAATGGAAACATAGCCAACAGTTATTGACTAGCCCTCCGTGCGGTCGTAATTTTCATCGGCAACGGCAAGCTGTGAAAAACATGACCGCCAAGGAGCGCGCATGTCATATAGATCCACCACCGTCACCGCGGCCCTCGGCGCCGCCCTGCTCGCCCTCACCGCCTGCTCGGGCGGCAGCGGCGCGACGGGCGACGCCAAGGACCAGACCCTCACCGTGTGGGTGATGGACGGCGACTACACCGAAGCCACCCTCCAGGCGATCAACAGCCGGTTCACCGAGGCCACCGGGGCCAAGGTCGACCTTCAGATCCAGCAGTGGGAGGGCATCACCACCAAGATCAGTACGGCGCTGTCCACCTCCGGCACCCCGGACGTGCTCGACCTCGGCAACACCCAGGTGCCCGGGTTCGCCGCCAACGGGGGCCTGCTCGACCTCACCGAACACAAGGCCGACCTTCAGCAGGGCCGCACCTGGCTGGCCGGCCTGGAGAACCCGGCCACCGTGGACGGCGCGCTCTACGGGGTGCCCGGGTTCGCCGGCGCGCGGGCCGTCATCTACAACAAGAAGACCTGGGCCGCCGCCGGCGTCACCGCTGTGCCGAAGACCTACGCCGAGCTCACCGCCGCCCTCGACAAGGTCGAGGCGAAGAACCCGGCCGCCGACTTCGCCTCGTTCTACCTGCCGGGCCAGTACTGGTTCGCCGGGCTCCAGTTCCTCTGGGACGCCGGCGGCGAGATCGCCACCGCCGAGGGCAAGACCTGGAAGGGCGGCTTCTCCACCCCGGCCGGGCAGAAGGGGCTCGCCGAGTTCAAGACGTTCCAGAACACCTACTCGACGGCGGCGTCGCGGACCCTGGACACCATCACGCCCGACCAGACGCAGCTGTTCGCCGACGGCAAGACCTCGGCGATCCTGGCCACCAGCGGCTCGATCGGCCTCATCCAGAAGGCGAACCCGCAGATCAAGGCCGAGGACCTGGGCACCTTCCCGTTCCCCGGCACCTCCGGCAAGACCCAGCCGGTCATGCTCGGCGGCTCCGACTGGGGCATCGCCGCCAAGAGCGACGCCCACGACCTGGCCCTGCAATGGGTGAAGATCGCCGGCAGCCCGGCCGTGCAGGACGAGTTCGTCTACGGTACGGACGGCTGGATCCCGAACAGCACCGAAGGCATCCAGGCCGCCCAGGCCAAGGGCCTCACCGAACAGCAGCAGGGCTTCTTCGGCGGCGCGCTGTCGTCCAAGGCCACCCCCGCCGCGGCGCAGTGGTCCACCATCGAAGGCGACAAGAGCATCAACAACGTGTTCGCCGCGGTCGCCTCCGGCGCCAAAACCCCTGAAGCCGCGGGTACGGAATTCGACGCCCACCTCGAGAGCACCCTCGCGGGACAGTGAAGACCGTCACCGCCCCGCGCGACGTGACAGTCGCACCCGCCGCCCCGCCGGCCGCGCGCACGCGCCGCCGGCGGGACCCGGCCCCGTACCTGCTGCTCGGCCCGGCCGGACTGGTCCTCGCCGTGGTCACGCTCGCACCGATCGGGTTCCTGGTCTTCACCTCGTTCACCGACTACAGCCAGCGGACCCTGTTCACCGGGGTCTACCGGTTCGTCGGCGCCGACCAGTACACGGCCCTGCTGCAGAACCCGGCCTTCTGGGTCTCGCTGCTGCGCACCGTGCTGTTCACCGCGGCCATGGTGGCCGGCAGCGTGCTCATCGGTATGGGCGTGTCGCACCTGCTCACCCGCCTGGGCCGGGCCTGGCGCACCACCGTGACGGTGGTCCTGATCGTCGCCTGGGCGATGCCGAACGTGGCGTCGTCACTGGTCTGGAACTGGCTGTTCCAGCCCGGATACGGCGTCGTCAACTGGATGATCGGCGCCCTCGGCTCGGTCGGCTCGTCCGGCTCCTGGCTTCCCGGCGCCTTCCGGGACACCGCCGGGCTGAACTGGGCGCAGGACCCGGTCCTCGCCTACGTGGTGATCTGGCTGCTCATCGTCTGGCAGGCGGTGCCGTTCATCGCCCTCACCCTCAACGCCGCGGAGACCCAGGTGCCGCACGAGTACAAGGAGGCGGCCCGGCTCGACGGCGCCTCCGAACTGACCGTCTACCGGATCGTCACACTGCGGTTCCTGCGGCCCACCCTGCTGCTGGTCACCATCCTCTCGGTGATCTGGGACTACAACGTGTTCAACCAGATCTGGCTGATCACCCGGGGCGGCCCGGACGACACCACCGCGACCCTGGGCGTCTACACGTACAAGATGGCATTCGTCGGTTTCAAGATCGGAAACGGCGCCGCCATCTCGGTGGTCACCACCCTGCTGCTGCTCGCCCTGACCGCCCTCTACATCCGCAACCTCCTGAAAGCGGGGGAGGACCTGTGAAGAACGCCGTCGCCGCTGTCTTCTGTCTCGTGTGGATCTTCCCGGTCTACTGGATGGTCAACACCGCCTTCAAACCGCGCCCGGAGGTGATGACCCCGGAACCGCACTTCTGGCCGCACCATCCGACGCTGGACAACTTCACCGCCGCCGTCACCCAGCCGCAGTTCCTGACCAACCTCGGCAACAGCGCCCTCGTCGTCGCCGTCACCGTGGCCGCCTCGATCGTGCTCGGGATCTTCGCGGCCGCCGCCCTGTCCCGGTTCCGGTTCCCCGGCCGCCGGGCGATCATGGTGGTCATCCTCGCGGTCCAGATGCTGCCGGCCACCGCCATGCTCATCCCGCTGTTCACCATGTTCAACCGGCTCGACCTGCTCGGCACCTACACGGCGCTGATCCTCGCCTACGTGGCCACCGTCCTGCCGTTCTCGATCTGGGTGATGCGCGGCTTCTTCGTCGCCGTGCCGGCCGAGGTCGAGGAGGCCGCCCAGATCGACGGCGCGACCACCTGGCGGATCCTGGTCAGCGTCCTGTTCCCGCTGGTCGCACCCGGGGTCATCGCCACCGGCATCTTCGCGTTCATCGCCGCCTGGAACGACTACCTGATCGCCTACACGTTCATGCAGGACGAGAGCCACTACACCCTGCCGGTGTGGCTCGCCTCGTTCACCAACCCGCACACCGGCACCGACTTCGGCGCCCAGATGGCCGCGTCGGTCATCTTCGCCGCCCCGGTCGTCGTGTTCTTCCTGATCATCCAGCGCAACCTGGTCGCCGGCATGTCCGCCGGCGCCGTGAAGGGCTAGGTTCCCGCCTTGCTGACCCCACGCCCGTATTCGCTCACCCCCGGTTACGGCGAACTCGTCCTCGACGAGAACTCCACCGTCGACGCTCCCGCGCCGCTCGGCGAAGTCCTCGCCTGGCTCCAATCGGCGCTCCGGCCACCCACCGGCCTGCCGTTTCCCCGCTCGGCCCCCACCTCGGCCCGTGCCGTTGCCGCGCCTTCCTCCATCTCCGTCTCCGGCTCCTCCGTCTCCGGCTCCTCCGGCTCCTCCGCCTCCGTCCCCGCCTCCTCCGGCTCCGGCTCTGGTTCGGCTCAGGCCACCATCTCGCTCGGGCTCGACGACGATCTCGGCCCCGAATCGTTCCGGCTCCGGGTCACCCCCGAACGTGCGGTGATCACCGGCGGCGGCCCGGCCGGCGTCTTCTGGGGCTGCCAGGCGCTGCTGCAACTGCTGCCCCCGGCGGTGCACCGCAAGGCCCCCGCGGCCGGTCACCGCTGGGCGATCCCCGCCGTGCAGATTTACGACACCCCGCGTTTCGCCTGGCGTGGGCTCATGCTCGACGTCGCCCGCCACTTCATGCCCAAACACGACGTCCTGCGGATCATCGACCTGATGGCCATGCACCGCCTCAACACCCTCCACCTGCACCTCACCGACGACCAGGGCTGGCGGGTCGAGATCCGGCGGTACCCCCGGCTGACCGAGGTCGGCGCGTGGCGGCACGAGAGTCAGGTCGGCGCGGTCAGTGGCGGGCCCGTCGACGGGCGGCCACACGGCGGCTACTACACCCAGGACGACATCCGGGAGATCGTCGCCTACGCGGGGCAGCGCTTCATCACCGTCGTCCCGGAGATCGAAACCCCAGGTCACGTCCAGGCCGCGCTCGCCGCTTACCCCTCCCTCGGGGTCACCGGCGCCCCACAGCAGGTGTGGACCCGATGGGGTGTCAACCGCAACGTCCTCAACGCCGAGGAATCCACCGTCGACTTCTTCACCGATGTCCTCGACGAGATCATGGAACTCTTCCCGTCCCGATACATCGGGATCGGCGGCGACGAGTGCCCCCGCGACCAGTGGCGCGACGACCCCCGCACCCAGCAGCGGATGGCCGAACTCGGGCTCTCCCGTGAACAGCAACTGCACGCCTGGTTCGTGCGGCGTCTCGGCGACCACCTCGCCGCGGCCGGCCGCCGCCTCTTCGGCTGGGACGAGATCCTCGAAGGCGACCTGCCCACCGGCGCGACGATCGCCTCGTGGCGGGGCAGCACCGGCGCCGTCACCGCCGCCCGCCGCGGTTTCGACGTGGTGTCCTGCCCCGACGACAAGGTCTACCTCGACTACCGCCAGTCGGAACTGCCCACCGAACCCATCCCGGTGTCGATTCCGCTCGGCCTCCGCGACGTCTACGTTTTCGACCCGGTCCCGCCGGAACTCACCCCCGACGAGGCCCGCCACGTGCTCGGCGGCCAGGCCGCCATGTGGACCGAACACGCGGACTCCCCCCGAACCGTCGACTACCTGCTGTTCCCCCGGCTCTGCGCGGTCGCCGAAGCCCTGTGGAGCACACCGGGCGGCGACTTCACCGACTTCGAACGCCGCCTGACACACCACCTGACCCGCCTCGACGCGTTCGGTGTCGAGTACCGCCACCCGTCCGGCCCGCACCCGTGGCAGCAGCGCCCGGGAATCCCCGGCCGCCCGGCCACCCGCGAACAACGAGCCGAACACATTGCCCGCCTGGTAGCCGCCATCACCGCCCCTTGACCGGGCCGGCCGCCGCCTCCACGCGCCGTGGCGCTGCCGGCCGTCACTCACGGGCGCCGGCCAGTTCCATCGGGCGAGTCCGCAGCGCCGCGACCGTGGGAAGCACCGCGGCCGGCACCGCGACGATCGCGCACGCGGCCACTGTCGCGGCGACGACGGACCACGGCGCGACGATCGGGGCCCACACCGAGAGGACGGCCAGGGCGGCCCAGATGCCCAGCAGGTTCAGACCGGTCACGAACAGCCCGAGAACCGCGCCGACCACCACCACGGTCAGCGCCTCGGCCGCGACCAGCCGCAGCACCTGCGGTCTCGTGGCGCCGGTCAGGCGCAGCACCGCCAGCTCACGGGTCCGGTCGGAGGTCGCCATCACCATCGTGTTGGCGATCGCGATACCGGTGTACAGCAGCGCGATCCCCAGCACGACCATGAACCCGACCCGCGTCTGCCGACTGCCCACCGGAAGCTGATCCGCCAGCCACTGCTCCCGGGTCTGCACCCGAACCCCGCCGGGCGCACCCGGATCTCCAGCAGTGAGATCGACACCTGGGTGGCTTGGTGGTTCTGAGGTGGTGGCGGACGGGCCTCCGGCGGTGGCATCGATATCTGGGCGGGTTGCTGGTTCGGAGGTGGTGGCTGGGCCTCCGGCGGCGGGATCGACACCTGGGCGGCTTGCTGGTTCGGAGGTGGCGGCCTGGCCTCCGGCGGTGGGATCGATATCTGGGCGGCTTGCTGGTTCGGGGGTGACTGCGGGCGAATGAAGCAGGCGGCGGACCGCTGCCTCGCCGGAACGCTTGTCGGCGCCCGGTGCCCAGGAGAGTTCCAGCTGGTCCGGAGGGGCGCCGCCGGCGTTGCGGCTGGTCACGTAGACGCCGTTGCCGCCGGTTCCGGTGGCCAGGACGGCGACGATGCGCAGAGTCCGCGGGGTTCCGTCGCCGAGCCACACATCGACCCGGTCGCCGACCGTGTGCTCGGCCCACTCCTCGTTGACGATGATGCCGCCGTCGTCGAGGTCGCCGACCTCGCCCGCCACGACCGGCAGGCGCCGGACCGCAGTCAGGGCCGACGGGTCGACCGCCTGTGCCTGTGAACGGACCAGGGCCACCCCGTCCTCGAGGGTGTAGACGGCCGTGGACGCGCTGGTCATCACCCGGGCGCCCGGGACGGCCCGGATCGCGGTCACCATCGGGGAGTCCAACGCGGCGGCTTCGAGCGCCCCGCCGGTGACGATCAGGTCGGCGGCCGTCTGATCACGCTGCTCCGTGGCCTGTGCCTCGGCGATCGTCGCGGTCGTGCCGAGCAGGGAACCGGCCAGGGCCACGGTGATCAGCACTGGTGCCGCCACGGCCGCGGTTCGCCGGATGGCGGCGGTCGCGCTCGCCCGCATCAGTAATCCGGTCGCGCCCGGCAGCCGCGCCGGCAGCCACGCCACCAGGCGAGCCAGCGGACCGGCCAGCACCGGCGCGAGCAGCGCCACCGCCGTGATCAGCAGCATCGGCTGAGTGGTGTACGTCTTGCGGTGCAGGGCTTCGCCGGGATCGCCCAGCAGACGCCAGCCGAGCAGCCCCAGCCCGGCGGCCAGAATCGCCACGCCGGCGATCCACCGGCCCGCTGTCATCACCCGGCTGTCGACCGACGCCTCGCGCAGCGCCTCGGTGGGCCGCACCCGGCCGGCCCGGACCGTCGCCACCACCACACCGGCGAGGGCCACGACCAGCCCGGTCCAGAACGCGACGTGGTAGGGCCAACGATGATCGCCGATGGCGAACCAGGCCGGCGCCAGCCGCTCGTCGACGAGGAGCCGGGCCAGCCAGGGCGCGCCCTCGGCACCGAGCACACAACCGGCCGCTGACGCCACCGCCCCGACGATCGCGGCCTCGGCGAACACCGTCCGCCGGATCTGCCCCGGGGTCGCGCCGGCCATCCGCAACAGCCCGATCTCACGCCGCCGCTGGGCCACCGCGAACGCGAACGTCGACGCCACCACGAACACCGACACGAACGTGGTCACCCCGCCCGCAGTGCCGAGCAGCGCATTCATCGCGACGAGCGCGTCGGAATCCCGGTCCGGGTCGGGGTCGGCCCGCCGTCGGGCGTCGCCGGTGAGCACCTGCACCCCCGGGAACCCGCTGACGATCGCCCGCACCGACTCCGGCGAGGCGTCCACCGCCAGGTTGTCGATGCGCGGCGCGATCGCCGCGGCCGTGCGGTCGGTGAAGAAGGCGGCCCGCTCGAACGTCACCGGCGCGAGCACCCCGGCCAGCGTGAAGTCGCCGACGCCGGCCGGCGTCCGCACCCGGACTGTCCGTCCGACCAGCGCGGGGTCCGCGGCCAGCACGATCTCGGCCGCCGCGTGCGGCGGCCGGCCGGCGACCAGCCGATGACCTCCGAAACCGGCGACCGCCCACGGATGCCCGACGAGGCTCACCGTCTCGCCCTCCGAAAGCGCGTTGGATGCGGCGAGCGGTGGAAGGGCTCCAGAGGAACTGGGTGTGGGGGAGGGTCTGGCGGTGCCGGGCGTCGGAGGGGATCCGGAAGGGTTGGGCGCTGCGAGGGGTTTGGCGGTGCCGGGGGTCGGAGGGGATCCGGAAGGGTTGGGCACCGCGAGGGATCTGGCGGTGCCGGGGGTCGGAGGGGATCCGGAAGGGTCGGGTACCGCGAGGGGTTTGGCGGTGCTGGGCAGTGGGGGGAGCTCAGAGGAACCAGGAACCGGGAGGGCGCCAGCCGGGCCAGGAGCCGGGAGGGCCCCGGAGACGCCGGGCACCGGGCCGGGATGAGATGCGGTCGGTGATGGGGAGGGGCCGGGGGCGCTGGACGGCAGGACGGAGACGACTGCCGGGAAGGATCGGTCGGCGACGGTGGGGGCCGCCTCGGACAGGGTGGCGGCCACGTCGGCCGGCACCGCGTGGGGCTGGGCGAGCGGCTGGGTGCGGACGCCGATGTGGGTGGTCACGTGTAGGTCGTCGGCGCCGCGGACCAGCACCGGAGCCCCGGCCAGCCGGGTCGGCCGCTGGGACGGGGCGTCCACGGTGGAGGCCAGCGCCAAGCCCATCGTGGCGATCAGGGCCACACCCAGACCCAGGGCGACGAACGTGCCGATCAGGGTCACCCACCGGGCTCGCAGGCTGCTCAGCGTCACGGTCAGCACGCCGGGGCCGCCATCCCGGTCATCCGGGCCGCGACCGCCTCGGCCGACGGCGCGTCGAGAGTGCCGTGCAGACGACCGTCGGCCAGGAACACCACCCGGTCGGCGTGGGCGGCCGCCACCGGATCGTGGGTGACCATCACGATCGTCTGGCCGCCATCGTCGACCAGGGCGCGCAGCATCCGCAGCACGTCACGCCCGGTGGCCGAGTCGAGCGCCCCGGTCGGCTCGTCAGCGAACACCACCTCGGGGCGGGTGATCAGGGCGCGGGCGATGGCCACCCGCTGCTGCTGGCCGCCGGACAACTCGGCCGGCCGATGCCGGGCCCGGTCGGCGAGACCGACCCGGGCCAGCGCCTCGCGGACCTGGCCACGGGCCGGCCGCCGCCCGGCCAGGCGCAGCGGCAACGCCACATTCTGCTCGGCGGTCAGGGTCGGCAGCAGGTTGAAGGATTGGAAGACGAAACCGACCCGGTCGCGCCGCAACCGGGTCAGGCGGGTCTCGTCGAGCGCCGTCAGGTCGGTGTCGCCGAGCAGCACCGTGCCCGTCGTCGGCCGGTCGAGCCCGGCCGCGCACTGGAGCAGCGTCGACTTGCCTGACCCGGACGGCCCCATGACGGCGGTGAAGGTGCCCTCGCCGAACGAGAGCGTCAGATGGTGCAGAGCTGTCACCGCGGCGTCGCCGGAGCCGAAACTCCTGGAGACACCGTGCAATCGGATCGCGTCACGGGTCATGCGCCAACCCTGCCGCCGCCGAAGCCCCGCCACAGCCCCGCAGGATTCCCTCTTCATGGTAGTGCTGGCTATACCGTTTACAGTGGCCGCCATGCACACCGCCGACGTTCCCAAAGCGGGCGTCTACCTGCTCGCGAACGCCGTCGCCGGCCTGCTCACGCTGGTGGTGTCGGTGCTGCTGTTCGCGGTCGGGGGCGTCCTCGCGGTCGTCGTCGTGGGCCTGCCGCTGCTGGCCGGCCTGGCCCTGATCGGGCTTCCGGTGGCCGCCGTCGAGCGGCGGTTGCAGCGGCTCGTCGACGCCCGTCCGTTGCCACATCGGCACCGGGTCCCACCGGAGCCGGGGCTCGCGTCCTGGCTGCGGACCCGCTACACCGAGGCGGGCACCTGGCGCGAGCTGGGGTTCGCCGGCCTGCTGATGACCGTGCTGTGGCCGGTCGACCTGCTCGCCGTCGTCCTCGGCGTGACCGTGCCGCTGGCCCTGCTCGCGACCCCGGTGCTGTTCGGCACACTCGGTGACGCCGAGCAGGTCAACGTGCTCAAGGCGTATCCGGTCACGTCCTGGCCACAGGCATGGCTGTCCGCGGGGGCCGGGGTGCTTGCGGCGGTCGCCTGTGCCGTCGGCCTGGTGCTGCTGGCCCGGCTGCGGGCGGCGTCGGCCCGGGCGGTGCTGCTGCCACGCCACGACCTCGGCGCGACGGTCGTCGAGCTGACCAGGTCCCGGGTGCGCCTGGTCGACGCGTTCGAGGCCGAGCGCAGCCGCATCGAGCGTGACCTGCACGACGGCGCCCAGCAACGTCTGGTGGCGCTGACCGTGATCCTCGGCCTGGCCCGGTTGGACGCCGAAGCCCGCCTGAACGCCGAAGAGCGGCAAGACGCCGAGTCCCGGGCAGACGCTGAAGTCCGGCGAGACGCCGAGTCCCGGGCAGGGGCCGAAGCGTGGGGAGACGCTGAAGTCCGGCGAGACGCCGAGTCCCGAGCAGACGCTGAAGTGCGGGGAGATGCTGAAGTCCGGCGAGACGCCGAGCCCCGGGCAGAGGCCGAAGCGTGGGGAGACGCTGAAGCGCGGCGGGAGGCCGACGTCCGGGTGGACGCTGACCGCATGCTCGCTGAACAACTGGCGCGGGCCCACGACGAGGCCGGGCGAGTACTGGTCGAGCTGCGTGAGCTGATCCGGGGCATCCACCCGGCGGTGCTCACCGACTTCGGCCTGGGGGCGGCCGTCGCTGATCTTGCCGACCGGTGTCCCGTACCCATTGATGAGGATTTTGACGTGCCGCACCGGTTTTCCGCCGCGATCGAGTCGGCGGCCTATTTCGTCGTTGCGGAAGCGCTCGCCAACCTGGCCAAACACTCGGGGGCCGCGCGGGGCGCGATCGCCGGCGGCTACACCGCCGGGACGCTGACCGTCGAGGTCGGCGACGACGGGTGCGGCGGCGCCGACCTCGACGGCGGTACGGGGCTGCTCGGTCTCGCCGACCGGGTGTCGGTGGTCGGTGGCAGGCTGTCGCTGTCCAGCCCGCCGGGCGGCCCGACCCGACTGATCGTGGAGATCCCATGCCGGCCTTGCGGGTAGTTCTCGCCGAAGACAGTGTCCTGCTCCGGGACGGGCTCGCCGGGTTGCTGGCACGGTTCGGGCACGAGGTGGTCGCAGCGGTCGGCGACAGCGACGGGCTGCGTGCGGCCGTCGCCGCCCACCAGCCGGATGTGGTCGTCACCGATGTGCGGATGCCGCCCGGGTTCAAGGACGAGGGCCTGCGCACTGCCCTGGAGCTGCGGCGGAGGCGGCCGGGGCTGCCGGTTCTGGTGCTGAGTCAGTATGTCGAGACGCGTTACGCGACCGAGCTGCTGAACGCCGGGGACGGCACCCACCTCGGCTATCTGCTCAAGGACCGGATCGGGCATGTCACCGAGTTCGTCGACGCGCTGAAACGGGTCGTCGACGGCGGCACCGTGGTCGACCCGGAGGTGGTCCGGCAGATGTTGCGCCGTCACCGCGACCCGCTCGCTGCGCTGACCGCCCGGGAGCGTGAGGTGCTGGCCCTGGTCGCCGAGGGCCGGTCCAACCTGGCCATCGCCACCGAACTCACCGTCGCCGAGGCCTCGGTGGCCAAGCACATCCGCAACATCCTGCAGAAACTCGGTCTGTCACCGGCCGAGGAGACGCATCGACGGGTTCTGGCGGTGCTCACCTATCTCCGATCATGACTCTAGGGATAGATTGATGCCGATGCACTGACGAGGGGGGCAGCATGCGGATCCCGTGCTTCGTGACAGCGCTCGTCCTGGCGGGCGGGCTCGCCGGCTGCGGTGGCGGCGAGCCGGCCCCGACCACCTCGGACGGCCTGCGCACGGTCCGGGTGTCGACCATCGGTGTCTCCGGCGCGGCCGCGATGGTGCTCGGCGTCCGGCAGGGCTTCTTCCGTGAGGCCGGCCTGGACGTGCGGGTGGTCCCCGCCGAGGCGCCGGCCGTCATCCCGTCGCTGCTGTCCGGGGACGCCGAGTTCGGGTTTCTGAACGCGCCGGCTGTGCTGCTGGCCCGCTCGAACGGGGTGCCGGTGGTGGCCGTGTCCAACACCTCGGCCAACCCGGCCGACCCGGCCGAGAACAACATCCAGCTCCAGGTCGCCGCGGGCAGCCCGATCCGGGCGCCCAAGGAGCTCGAAGGCCGCACGGTGGCCGTCGACACCCTGTTCCAGCTGCCGCACCTGTCCATCCTGAACGCCCTGGCCAGCGCCGGCGCCGACGTCACGAAGGTCAAGTTCAGCGAGCTGCCGTTCCCGGCGATGGCCGACGCGCTCAAGGCCGGGCAGGTCGACGCGATCCTGCCGGCTGAGCCGTTCGTCACCGTCGGACTGGCCGCCGGCGCCCGCGACCTGCTTTCCGGCAGCGCGGGTCAGCCGGCCGGGGTGCCGCAGTCGGTGTTCCTGGCGTCGGAGAAGTTCACCACGACCGACCGGGCCGCTGTCGACGGCTTCCGGACGGCGCTGACCAGGTCCTGCGAGTACGCCCAGGCCCACCCGGACGAGCTGCGCGCGATCCTGCCCACCTACACGAAGGTCGCCGCCGACCTGGCCGGCCGGATCCGGCTGCCGGTGTTCACCACCGTGGCCGCGCCGGAGGGCTGGCAGCACTGGGCCGACGTCCTGACCCGGCAGCAGGTTGCGAAGAAGCCGGTCAGCCCGGACGGCGCCTACCTGTGACACTCCTCAAAGGGCTGGCCGGTCTGCTGGCCCTGGTCGGACTCTGGGACGTGCTCCGGCTCGTACACCTGCTGCCGCCGACCGCGACCCCGGCCAGCTGGGACGTCGCCGCCTCGCTGGCCACGCCCGGAGTCCGTGGCGGCCTCGCCGCCGCGACCGGCGCCACCCTTGCCGCCTGGGCCGCCGGGATGCTGCTCGCCGCCACCGTCGGGATCGCCGCCGGGCTGCTCACCGGCCTGTCCCGCCGGGCCGACGCGGCCAGCCGGCTGGTGATCGACTTCCTGCGCCCGATCCCGGCGGTCGCGCTGATCCCGGTCGCGATCGTGGTCGCCGGCATCGGCCTCCCGATGCAGGCCGTGCTCGTCGCGTTCGCGTGCCTGTGGCCGCTTCTGATCAGCACCCGGTTCGGTGTGCGCGACGTCGACCCGATGATCGTCGAGACCGGCCGGGTCCTCGGCGCGGCCGGTCCCCGGCTGATCGCCACGGTCACCGTCCCCGCGGCGGCCCCGGCGATCGGGACCGGCCTGCGCACCGCCGCGGGCCTGGGTATCGTCGTCGCGGTCGCGGTCGAACTGGTCACCGGCAGCCCGGGCCTCGGATCGTTCATCAACCAGCAGCTTCAGGGCGGCCAGATCGCCGCCGCCTACACCGGCATCCTCGCTGCCGGCCTCCTGGGCGCCGCGATACACGCCCTGACCAGCGCCTTCTCCCGGAGCCGCGGATGAAGGCCGGCCTCGTCACCGCCGGCCTGCTCCTGATCGGCTGGGAGATCGCCGGCCGCACCGGCGAGACCGGCCTGTTCCCGCCGTTCAGTGCAGCCGTCCGGGAACTCGCCGAGATCGACGTGTGGGCCGACGTCCTCCCGTCGGCCGGCCGGGCGATCGCCGGTTTCCTGATCGGCTCCCTGGCCGGCGCCCTGCTCGGGGTCGGAATCGGCTGGTTCCGTGCCCTCGAGCCATGGGTGCGCCCCAGCCTGGAGTTCCTGCGCGCGATCCCGCCGCCGGCAGTCCTGCCGGTCGCCGTGCTGGCTCTCGGCGCCACGTCGGGCATGCGGATAGCGGTGATCGCAGCCGCCGCGATGTGGCCGGTTCTGATCGCCGGAGTGGACGCCACCCGCACGATCGAGCCACGCTATGTCGACGTGGCCCGGATCAGCGGTGCACGCCCCTACGTGGTGATCCTCCCGGCCGTGCTCCCAGCGCTGCTAGCCGCCATGCGAGTGGCTCTCGGCATCGCCCTGATCATGATGGTGATCAGCGAGATGATCGCCGCCACCGGCGGACTCGGCTACCTGATCCTCCAGGCTCAGCGCACCTACGCGATCGGCCAGATGTACGCCGGAATCATCGTCCTCGGCCTGCTCGCCCTGACCGTGACCAGCCTCTTCGGCCTCCTGGAACGCCGCGTCCTCGGCTGGTACCACGAGCAGAAGGGCCGGCTCGATGGCTGAGACCCCACTGATCCGGGTCGCCGGCCTGGCCAAGACCTTCACCGGCCGCCGTGGTCTCCGCACACCGGCTCTCGACGACATCGGGTTCGAGCAGGCCGTGGACGAGTTCGTCGCGGTCGTCGGGCGGTCCGGTTGCGGCAAGACCACCCTGCTGCGCTGCCTTGCCGGCCTGGAGAAACCCGACAACGGCCTGATCTGGTACGACGGAAGCCCGGTCACCGGAATCCCCGCCGGTGTGTCGATCGTGTTCCAGGACTACCACCGCAGTCTGTTCCCCTGGCTGACCGTCCGGGAGAACGTCAGGTTCCCGGTCCGGCGTCTGGGCCGCGCCACCGGCCGGCGCCTGGCCACCGACGCCCTGCGGATGGTCGAGCTGACCGATTTCGCCGACCACCACCCGTGGCAGTTGTCCGGCGGCATGCAGCAGCGTGTCGCGATCGCCCGGGCCATCGTGTCGAGCCCCCGCTACCTGCTGATGGACGAGCCGTTCGCCTCCGTCGACGCGCAGACCCGCGCCACCCTCGAACAGCTCACGCTGCGGGTCGCCGCCCTGATCGGCGCGACGGTTCTGCTGGTCACCCACGACATCGACGAGGCGATCCTGATGGCCGACCGGGTGCTGGTGCTGTCCGCCCGGCCGGGCCGGATCGTCGAGGAGGTGCCGATCGACCTGCCCCGCCCCCGCGACGAGGTGGAGACGCGGGCGCTGCCCCGGTTCCAGGACTACCGGCGGGTGATCCACCGGCTCATCGGGAAGGTCCCGTGATCAGGGCGCCTCCGGGTCGTACCCGTAGATCCATCCGTTGGCGACGAGCGGATCCCGCTGCGCGAACGTCGCGTCCCGCTCGCGTTGCGCCGGACCGTCCGGCAGATGGTTCGACTCCGAACGGGCGTGGCTGACCTGCTGCAACCGGGTCGTGCGGGGGAGACGCAGCGATTCGTACTCGCGCAGCGCCGCCGCCGGATCGGCGATCCGCGCGAGACACCGGGCGAGCACCGCGGCGTCCTCGATCGCCTGCGCGGCGCCCTGGGCGTAGAACGGGAACATCGGATGCGCCGCGTCACCGAGCAGCGTCGTCGCCCGTTCCGACCAGCGCGGGAGCGGCGGCCGGTCGAGCAGCGCCCACCGGCCCAGCGTCGTCGCCGACTCGATCAGCCCGGTCAGCCGCGGATCCCACCCGTCGAATTCGGCCCGCAACTCACCGACCGTCGCCGAGGCGGTCCAGGATTCCACCGTGTATTCGCCGGCGGGAGCGATCGCGACCATGTTCACCAGCCGCCCGGCCGACACCGGGTAGTGCACCAGATGCCGGCCGGGCCCGATCCACAAGGTCTGCGCCGGACGGCGCGCAAAGTCAGGAGCAGATTGCGATGGTACGAGCGCCCGAAACGCACACATCCCCGAATAGCCGGCCGGGGTAGCCCCGAACAGCGTGCCGCGCACGATCGAGTGGATGCCGTCCGCCCCGACCACCACATCGGCCTCGACGGCGCTCCCGTCGGCGAACCGCAGCCGCCCGTCCTCGACCGCGACACACCTGCGGCCCAGCTCGACCCGGTCGACCAGTGGCAGCAGGGCCCGCAGCAGGTCAGCGCGGTGCACGGTCCAGGTGTGCTCGCCGTAGAGGCCGGCGCACGCCTTCGACAGATCCTCCGACGACAGCACCGTGCCGTCCCGCCACCGCCGGAACTCCCACCCGATGTCGAGCCGCAGCGCCGACTCCCGCAGCCCGTCGAACACCCCGGCCCGCCGCAGCAGCCGAGCCGCGTTCGGCGTGACCAGCAGCCCCGCCCCGACCTGCGTCAACGCGGCCGCCTGCTCGTAAACGGTGCTCGACAGGCCGGCCCGCCGCAGAAAGGCGGCCGCCGCGAGCCCACCGATGCCACCACCGAGAATCGCGATCCGAACCGTCACACATCCGGATCCTAGTTATGGTTGCCGATGAAACACCGGATTGATCTTCAGGAGGACGTATGCACCCGTTCCGGCAGGCGGTTGAGGCCCGGGATGCCGCCGCGATCGAGGAGTTGCTGGCGGAGAACGTCGTGTTCACCAGTCCGGTCGCGTTCAAGCCCTACCCGGGCAAGGCGCTCACCGCGGCCATTCTGCGCGGCGCGATGCGGGTCTTCGAGAATTTCCGGTACGTCCGGGAGATCGCCGACGGGCGCAACCACGCGCTGGTCTTCGAGGCCGAGGTCGACGGCAAGGCGCTCACCGGCTGCGACTTCCTCCAGCTCGACGAGGACGGCAAGATCGTCGACATCATGGTGATGGTCCGGCCGCTCTCCGGCGCGAACGCCCTGGCCGAGGCGATGGCGGCGCAGTTCCCCCGGATCCAGGCCGAGGCGACCGGGGTCGCTGCGGGCTGAGGCCTGCTCACGGCCCGGCCGGCCGGGCGCGCTCGAGAGCGTCGAGGATCAGGTCGAGGCCGTAGCCGAACTCGTCGGCATACGCATACCCGGGTTGCAGGGCGTGGCCGACGATCAGCTCGGTGAGGTGCGGATACTGCTCGGCGTCGGTGTCCGACAGGATGCCGGCGGCGATCTCCGCCACGTTCTCCGGGGTGTCGATCGGGATGTTCGTGGACTGGAGCGCGAAACCGTACACGTAACTGTCGATCACTGAGACGGCGTGCGCGGTGAGCGTGAGATCGAACCCGGCGTGCCGGAGGACACCCAGCACCGCGTTGTTGTGCCGCAGGTTCCCGGGGCCGGGGCTCGGCCGCGACTGGAGCAGGCTCAACGCCCAGGGGTGACGCCCGAGCGCGGCGCGCAGTGACGTGGCGTGCCGCCGCATGGCCGGCTTCCAGTCGTCGCCCGGGGTGGGCCGGTCGAGCTCGCCGAAGACCAGGTCGATCATGCCGTCGAGCAGTTCGTCCTTGTTGGCGACGTGGTTGTAGAGGGACATCGCCTCGGCGTCGAGAGCCTCGGCGATCTTGCGCATCGAGGGTGTGGCCAGGCCGTGCTCGTCGGCCAGCCGGACGGCGGCGGTGATGACCCGCTCCCGGCTGAGCGGGGTGCGGCCTGCTGTGGTGCGGGTCGCTCGACGAACCATGGGCGTCCTCCTTGACGAACTTACTTAGTAAGTCCTACCTTAGCTGCCAGGACGTTGACTTACTAAGTAAGTAAGGGGTGTGCGATGGAAACTTCGACAATCGACAGGCAGCGGCTGGCCCGGTGGCTCGGGGTGCTGTTCGTCGGGCTGCTGGTGTTCGGGATGCTGACGGCTCTCGTCCTCGACTCGGTCCTCGTGCCCGGAGACGCCGCCGCCACAGCTGCGAACGTGCTCGGCTCACGCACGCTCGTCGGCGTCAGCCTGGTCGGCTGGGTGGTGCTCGCGGGCCTGGACATCGCGGTGGCGGTGGGCTTCCACGCGCTGCTCAAGACGGCCGGGCCGGTGCTGTCGCCGATCACCGCCGGGTTCCGGCTGGTGTATGCGGCGGTTCTGGTCGCACTCGTTCCGCAGCTGTTCACCGCCTTCCAGCTGGTGACCGGCGACGCCGCGGACCAGGCCCGCGCACTGGCCGAGATGGAGAGCTTCAGCCTCGGTTTCCAGGTCGCGTTGACCGTGTTCGGGATCCACATGACGCTGCTCGGGATCCTGCTGTACCGGTCGGCCTACGTACCCCGGATCCTGGCCGGCCTGGTCATCGCCGCCGGCGCCGGATATGTCGCCGACAACCGCGCCGGCCTCTTCACCGACCTCGCCCCGGCACTGAGCGCGGTCCTCGTCGCGCCGTCCCTGCTCGGTGAACTCGGCCTGCTCGGCTGGCTGCTCGTGAAATCGACCCGACCCTAAAGGGCCAGGCTTCTCGAGCCTCCCCGCACGCTCCCCGTCCCAAGTCTCTGGGCCGGTATCACGCCGGTTGCTGCCCGTTCGGCACCACC
>NZ_JBEZXU010000091.1:0-40378 GCF_040638175.1 Actinoplanes sp. NPDC026670 | reverse complement strand
CCCGCCAGACCGCCGCCGCCGCGCCGGTGCTCGGCCGCATCCCGGCCGCGTGGCGCAACGCCGCCGGCCGGCCCCGGCAGCGCGTCTACCGGCGCGGCCCGGAACAGTACGCCGTCACCTACGCGTCGGTGGGCCGCCGGCTGGTGTCGGACTTCGTCGACGGGGTCGACGTCCTCGACGTGCTCGGCGACCGGGTGGTGCTCGGCGACGGCCCGATCCGGGAGACGTACCGGGTCACCGTCACCGGCGGGTCGGTCGACGTCGACGGCCCGCACGGCTCGGCCGGGTTCGAGCCGGTGCCCACCTTCACCGATCCGGCCGAGTCGGTCGCGCAGGGCTCGCTGCTGGCGCCGATGCCCGCGACGATCACCACGGTCGCCGTCGAGGTCGGCGCGGTCGTCGCCAAGGGTGACCCGATCGTCGTCCTGGAAGCCATGAAGATGCAGCACACGGTCACCGCTCCCACGGACGGAACCGTCACCGGGCTCACCGCGGTCGTGGGCCGGCAGGTCGTTGCGGGCGCCGTGCTCGCCGTCATCGAGGAGAAGCCGTGACCAACTTCGTCGAGTCCGACGAGCGCCGCGACCTGCGCGCAGCGGTCTACCAGTTGGGCAGCAAGTACGGCGAGTCGTACTTCTACTCGGCCGCGGCCCGGGGCGAGAAGACCACCGAACTCTGGCAGGACGCGGCGGCGGCCGGCTACCTGGGCGTGTCGATCCCCGAGGAGTACGGCGGAGGCGGCGGCGACATCGGCGACCTCGCCGCCGTGGTGGAGGAGCTGGCCACCGCCGGGTGCCCGCTTCTGCTGCTGGTCGTCTCGCCGGCCATCGTCGGCACGATCATCGCCAAGTCCGGCACCGACGAGCAGAAGCAGCGCTGGCTTCCGGGCCTGGCCACCGGCGAGGCCCGCTACGCCTTCGGCATCACCGAACCGGATGCCGGCTCCAACTCGCACCAGATCGTCACCCGCGCCCGCCGCGACGGCGCCGACTGGGTGCTGACCGGCCGCAAGACGTACATCAGCGGCATCGACGAAGCCGGTCACGTCCTGGTCGTCGCCCGGATGGAGGACGCCCGCACCGGCAAACTCAAACCCGCGCTGTTCATGGTGCCGACCGACGCGCCGGGCTTCGTCCACCAGCCGATCGAGACGGGTCTCGTCTCGCCGGAGAAGCAGTTCAGCCTCTTCTTCGACGACGTGCGGCTGCCGTCCGACGCGCTCGTCGGCCGCGAGGACGCCGGGCTCGACCAGCTGTTCGCCGGCCTCAACCCGGAACGGATCATGGCGGCGTCGCAGGCCACCGGCACCGCGCGGTGGGCGCTGCGCAAGGCCGTCGACTACGCGAAGCAGCGGGAGGTCTGGGGCGCCCCGATCGGCACCCACCAGGCGATCGCGCATCCGCTCGCCCAGATCCACGTCGAGGTGGAGGCGGCTCGCCTGCTCACCCAGAAGGCCGCCGCCCTGGACGCCGCCGGTGACCTGCTGGCGGCCGGCGAGGCGGCCAACATGGCCAAGTACGCCGCCGGCGAGGTCGCGTGCAAGGCCGTCGACCAGGCGATCCAGACCCACGGCGGCAACGGGCTGGCGGTCGAGTACGGCCTGGTCCAGGCCCTGGCCAACGTACGGCTGTCGCGGATCGCCCCGGTCAGCCGGGAGATGGCGCTCAACTTCATCGCCCAGTTCTCCCTCAAGCTGCCCCGTTCGTACTGAGAGGGTCCCGTTGTCCGTCCTCCTGGATGTCGCCGCCGGCATCGCCACGATCACGCTGGACAGCCCGCACAACCGCAATGCGCTGAGCCGGCAGCTGATGACCGAGCTCAGCGGCCACCTGACGGCCGCCGGGCAGGATCCCGAGGTCCGTGCCGTGCTGCTGCGCTCCAGTGGCCGGGTGTTCTGCTCGGGCGCCGACCTCACCGAGGCGCGAGCCGGTCTCGGCGCTGACGGGCCGCGTGCGATCGTCGGCCTCCAGCGGCAGATCGCCACGCTGCCCAAACCGGTCGTCGTCGAACTGGCCGGACCGGTCCGCGCCGGTGGTCTCGGGCTGGTCGGCGCGGCCGACGTGGTGATCGCCGCCGAGTCGGTGACGTTCGCGCTCACCGAGGTCCGGCTCGGGCTCGCCCCCTCGGCCATCTCGCTGAGCCTGCTCGAGCGGCTGACACCCCGGGCGGCGGCCGACGTCTTCCTGTCCGGGCGGACCTTCGACGCCGCCGAGGCCGCTGCGATCGGCCTGGTCACCCGCTGCGTGCCGGACGCCGGGCTCGCCGCCGCGGTCGCCGGGACCCTCGCCGAGCTGGCCGAGGGCAGCCCGCAGGGGCTCGCCGAGACCAAACGGCTGCTCACCGCCGGCCTGGTCGCCCGCATCGACCGCGACGGCGAGGAGGCGGCCGCGCGATCGGCCGAGCTCTTCGCGAGCCCCGAGGCGCAGCAGGCGATGCGGGCCTTCCTGTCCCGGCGGGCGTGACCGCCGGTCGCGGCGCCGGTCAGGGGCGGGGCTTGCTGGGCAGCCGGATGACGAACGTGGTGCCCGGACCGGCCCGGTCGGCGACCGCGATCGTCCCGTGGTGCCGTTCGATGATGGTGCGGGTGATCACCAGCCCCAGCCCGGTGCCGGGGATCCGGGCCTGCACCGCCGTCGACGCCCGGTAGAACCGGCGGAACAGCCGGGGCCGTTCCTCCGCGGGGATGCCGATGCCGGTGTCGGTCACCGTCCACGTCACCCAGTCCGGCGCGGTCGCGTCCGGCGCGGCGCTGACCGTGACGCTGCCGCCCTGCGGTGTGTACTTCACCGCGTTGGAGAGCAGATTGTCGGCCACCTGCCGCAGCCGGTCCGGGTCGCCGCACACCGGCAGGCTCGGCGGCAGGTCGACCCGGACCATCAGGTCCTTGGCCTCGGCGGTGACCGTGCTGGTGGCGATGCTCTCGGTGAGCAGCTCGGACAGGTCCAGCGGCGCCATCTCCACGGTCAGGGCGCCGGACTCCAGCTGGGCCAGGTCGAGCAGGTCGTTGGTCATCAGGTTGAGCCGGTCGGCGCATCTGGCGATGGTCTGCAGATGCCGGCGCCGCTGCCCGGGGTCGAGGTCGTCGCCGTCGTCGAGCAGGTCGATCGTCCCGAGGATGACCGACAGCGGGTTGCGCAGCTCGTGGGTGACCATCGACAGGAACTCGTCCTTGGTACGGGCCAGGTCGACGGCCAGTTCCTCGGCGCGGCGCCGTTCCAGGTACTGCCCGACGTGCGCGGCCAGGCCACGGAGCAGGCCGGTCAGGGTGTCGTCGGGTTTCTCGGCCCGGTCGCCGTAGACGCACAGCGCGCCGAGCACCCGCGCCCCGATCCGGATCGGCACACCGACCGCGACCCGCAGACCGGTCCGGGCGGCCGCACGGCTGCGCGGGGAGTCGGTGTCCACGCTGAGGTCCGGGATCCAGCCCACCCGGCCGGTGCGCACGACCGTGCCGGGCAGGCCGGCCCCCGGCTCCAGCTCGTCGACCGCGAACCCGGCCAGGTCACGGCCCGCCCGGTCGTGCCGGGCCGCGCACGTCAGGGCCTGCCGCTGCTCGTCGATCAGCCACAGCTCGGAAACCGGCCAGCCCATCCGTTCGCCCAGCGCCTCCACCACCCGGGCGGCCGCGTCGCCGCTGGTCGGGGCCTCGGCCAGGCCTCGGGAGACAGCCGCCTCGACGATGGTGAACCGGCTGCCCCGCAGCGCGGCGGACACGTCGTGGGCGAGTGCGTGCACGATCCGGTCCGGGCCGCTGCCGGTGAGCGTCAGCGTGGTCTCGACCGGCAACTCGTGGCCGTCGCGGTGCATCACGGTCAGCTGCACCCGGCGCTCCAGCAGCCGGCCGGGGTCACCGTCGGCCAGCCGCCCCAGCGCGGCCAGATATCCGGCGCGGAAACGGCGCGGGACGATCAGCTCGGTGACGTCGTGGTCGTACGCCTCCGGCCGGCGCCAGCCGAACGTGGTCTCCGCCGCCGGATTCCACTCGACGATCCGCCCGTCGAGGCCGACCGCGACATACGCCTCGGAGATCACCGCGAGCACGGCGTCCGGCTCCAGAGGCCCGGGACCGGATCTTCTCTCGTGCCGGCGCATGCTCGCCCCCGAGGTCGGACCGGCTGGACTCCTGTCGGCTCATTGTGCACCGCCGGCCGGTTCGCCGACGCACGATCTGCGTGGTGGCGGCCCGCCGGTCCGCCGTCTCGCCGAATCCGGCCCGCCACCGCCGGCGGCGTGGTCGACTCGAGGCAACAGAGCAGTCCTTCGGAGCGCATGCCATGGACATCGGCGACCCGGTGATCTCCCGCCGCACGCTGCTTCGCGGTGTGCCGGTGCTGGGCGCCGGCCTCGCCGGGCTCCTCGGTGGGTGCGGCCCGGCCGGGGGCGGCGCCGCCCGCACGCTCACCCTGGCCGTCGACGGCACGAGCGCGGTCCACGACCCGGCCTTCTACAGCACGATCGGTGACTGGATGGCCGTCGACTGCATCTGCCGCGGCCTGACCTTCATCTCCTTCGACGACGTCGAGCCGGTCCCGGACCTGGCCGAGAGCTGGACCGTCTCCGGCGACCGGCTCACCTACACGTTCACGCTGCGCCGGGACGTCACCTTCCACAACGGCGCCGCGTTCACCTCCGCCGACGTGCTGGCCAGTCTGAACCGGCAGTTCGACGACACCGACCCGACCCTGCCCGTCGGCGCGTCCCGGCCGCTGCGCAGCCTCGGCCAGAACGTCGCCGAGCTCACCGCGCCGGACCCGGGCACCGTGGTCCTGCGGCTGGCGAGGCCGGACCGTACGCTGCTCGGGCGCCTGGCCGACATCGGCGCCCGGATCCTGTCCAAGGCGGCGCTGGACGAGCACGGTCGCGACATCGGCCGCCACCCGGTCGGCGCGGGCCCGTTCCGGTTCGTGTCGGCGGCCGCCGGGCAGAACGTCGTGCTGGAGGCGTTCGACGGGTACCGGCTCGGCCGCCCGCCGGTCGACCGCCTGGTCCTCCAGCAGGTCACCGACCCGTCGGCGATCGTCAGCTCGCTTCTCTCCGGCGACCTGTCGGCGACCCAGTTCACGCCCTACTCGGCGCTCGACTGGCTCCGCGAGGACGACGACCTCGTCGTCTACGACACGCCGAAGAGCTGCGCCGCGTTCCTGATGATCGACGTGCGCCGGATCCCCGAACTGGCCGTCCGCAAGGCGATCAACCTGGCCGTCGACCGGGAGTCGATCGTGCGGCAGGTGTTCTTCGGCGCCGCGGTGACACCCGACGGCTACACGGTCGCTCCGGACCAGGACGCCCACGACCCCACGCTCGCCGACCTGTCCCGCACCGACGTCGCCGCGGCTGCCCGCCTGATCCGCGACGCCGGCGCGACCGGCCGCACCGTACGCCTGATGTCCGCCTCCGACAGCTGGCATCCGCGGGCCGCGCAGATCATCGCCCAGAACCTCGCCGCCATCGGCCTGCAGGTGGAGACCGACACCGTGGACCCGGCCGGGTACTTCAGCCGGCTGCTCGACCCGGACGACCCGTTCCACGAGCTGATGATCTGGGAACGCAACAGCTACTACCCGGACGCCGACGACATGATCGGCGTGCTGGCCCGGCCGTCCGGTGTCTACGGCGACCTGATCTCCGGGTTCGCCGGCCTGCCCGGCGCGGCCGGCTGGGCCGGCATCCTGTTCGACGCCAAGAACATCGCCGACCCGCGGGCACGCCGGGCCCGGTACACCCGGATCCAGCGGGACTGGGCCGGCACCTACATGACCCTCGTCATGCTGGCACACGCGGCGAACCCGGTGGTGAGCCGCCGCAACGTCCAGCACCTGAACTGGAAGGCCCTCGGCAACCATCGCTGCTACCTGGACACCGCGGATGTCTGAGCCCGCCGCCCGCCGCCGGCCCGCCCCGGCAGTGATCGGCGCCTGGCTGATCATCGGCCTGTTCGTGCTGGTCGCGATCGTCGGCCCGCTGGTGACCGCCGACCCGGCCCGGCACACCGCATCCCCGCTGCTGCCGATCGGCGCCGACCGGCATCCGCTCGGCACCGACGACCTGGGCCGCGACCAACTGGCCCGGATGGTGTGCGGCGCCCGGCCGTTGCTGCTGGTGTCGGTGACGGCGACCGCCGTCGCCGCGATCCTCGGCATCGGCGCCGGCCTGGCCGCCGGGTACGCCGGAGGCCGGATCGACTGGCTGCTGACCGCCGCCACCGATGTGGCGCTGACGTTCCCCACGATGCTGCTGACCATCCTGATCGTCGCGGCCTGGCGGCCCGGCGCGGCCGGTCTGGTGGCCGGCATCGGCGTCACCCTCGCGCCCGGCCTGACCCGCCTGGCCCGGGTGCTCACCGCCGCCGAGGCGACCCGCGAATACGTGGCCGCCGCCCGCAGCGCCGGCGCCCGCGCCTCCCGGATCCTGGTGCGCGAGATCCTGCCGAACATCGCCGGGCCGATGCTCGCGCAGGTGGTGATGACCCTGTCGATCGCTGCCGGGTTCGCCGCCGGGCTGTCCTATCTGGGACTCGGCATCCAGCCACCGACCCCGGACTGGGGTTACATGGCGCACGCCGGGCAGGAGTTCCTGTACACCGCGCCCCGGCTGGTGACGTTGCCGGCGGCGGCGAGCCTGCTGTTCGTGGTCGCCTGCAACCTCGCCGGCGACGGCCTGCGCGACGCCGTCGACCCGCGGCGGGACCGGTGAACGGGGTGGGCCGGCCATTGCTCCGGCGTCTGGCCGCGGCCCCGGTGGCGCTGCTGGTGGTGTGCACGACGGTGTTCCTGGCCGTACGGCTGGCGCCCGGATCACCGGCCACCGACCTGGCCGCCGCCGGCGCCGACGGGCAGAGCACCGCCGAGATCGCCGGGAACGCCGCCCGGGTCGAGGCCACGCTGGGCCTGGACCGCCCGTGGCCCGAGCAGTACCTCGGATTCCTTCGCGATCTGGCCCACCTGGATCTGGGCGTCTCGATCCACGGCGGCAACGACGTCACCACCCTGGTCGGGCAGGCGCTGCCGGCCACGATCGAGCTGGCCGTCGCAGCGATGCTGATCGCCGCGGTCACCGGGGTGGGTGCCGGCGTCCTAGCCGCCTTGCGCCGGGACACGTGGCTGGACACGGCCGGGCGGGTCGCCGGGACGGTCGCCTACTCGCTGCCCTGGTTCGCGCCCGGCGTGCTGGCGATCGTGGTCTTCGGCGTGTGGCTGGACCGGCTGCCGGTGATCGGCCGGCTCCCGCACGAACTGGGCTACCGTCCGTCGACCGGGTTCGTGCCCGTCGACGCGGTGGTGCAGGACCGGCCGGAGCTGGTCGCGCCGTGGGCGGAGCATCTGATCCTGCCGGCGGTCACCCTGGCGTTGTCGCCGGCGGGTTTCCTCATCCGGGTGGTACGCGCTGCCGTCCTCGACGTTCTCGGGGAGGACTTCGTGCGTACCGCCCGGGGGAAAGGTCTTCGCCGTGGCCAGGTCCTGTGCCGGCACGTGCTGCGGGCCGCGTCCCCGCCCGTGGTCACCGTGCTCGGCCTGCACTTCGGCACGCTGCTCGGCGGATCGGTGGTCACCGAGACGGTGTTCTCCTATCCGGGTGTCGGGCGCCTGCTCGTCAACGCGATCATGCAACGTGACTATCCGGTCGTGCAGGCCGCCGCGCTGGCCGTAGCCGTGCTGTTCGTCCTGGTCAACGTCGTGGTGGACGCGCTGTGCCTGATCCTCGACCCACGCTTGCGGAAGGTCTGAGCGCCGTGCCCGGCGGATTCGTCCCGGTCGTGGCGCCACCCGCCATGTCCGCCGCCGACGTCACCCTGTTGCGCCGGGCCGAGGAGCTGCTGGCCAGGGTGTGGGTGCCCGGCCGGCACGAGGTCGCCACCGCGTTGCGCGCCGCCGACGGGTCGGTGCACACCGGTGTGCACGTCGAAGGGTCGTGCCGGCGCAGCTCGATCTGCGCCGAGGGTGTCGCTCTGGGCACGGCCCGGGCGGCGGGCGTGGTGTTGACCGACATCGACTGCGTGGTGTCGGTTCTGGTCAAACCGGCCGGCGTGTTCCGGCTCATCGCACCCTGCGGCGTGTGCCGTGAGCTGCTCAGCGACTACAGCCCACAGGCGACGGTCTGGATCGTCCGTGCGGGCGCCGACGAGGCGATCGCGGTGCCGGCGATCCACCTGCTGCCGGAGAAGACCCGGCGCCGCTGGTGAGGGTCTTTCGGAAGAAGGACATTTCCGTCGACGGGAGGTCGAACTGATCATCGGTCGCCATCGTATCCATGGTCGCTGACAGGTCATGGGGTGATGACAGGGAGAGACAAGTGAACGATCACACCTCCGACAGGCCGCCGGGACTGCGCGTCGGCGGCTACATCGCTCCCGACGTGCCCGCGCCGCCGCCGAAGCGCCCCCGCATCACCCTGCCTGACGTCGCGGACTACTGGCCGGACGCCTCGACCTTGCCGCAGCCGGAGGCGCTCGGCACGCCACCGCCGGCGCAGCCTGCCGTCCCGGTGGCGCCGGCCGGCAACCGCCGCACCTGGCTGGCCGCCGGCGTCGGGCTCGCCGTCGGGGTCGCCCTGTCCGGCGGCGTGGTGGCCCTGACCCGCCTGACGTCGTCGCGGGAGGCCGACGACTCTCCGGCCGCGCCGGGGCCGCCCGCCGTCACCGTCTCTCCCGCGACGTCACCGTCGGCGGTCCCGGCGCCGCCCGCAGCCACCTCCGCGCCGCCCGACGGTCCGACCTTCGAGATGGTCACCGACGTCAAAGAGCTGTCGGTACGGACCACCCGGCTCGGCTCCGGCGAGAGGTTCCGGGTCAGCACCCCCGACGACTCGGGCCTGCGGGTCAACCCGGTCCTCACCGGCGACGTCCTGACCGTGACCACCACCCCGGTCGGCTCAGGCGGCTCGGGCCGGGTCGAGGTCCTGCTCAGCGACCGGATCGTCTGGCGTCTGCTACTGACCGGGGGTGTGGAGAGGTCGACCTTCGGTCTCGCCGCCGGCACGGTGAGCCGTATCGACGTCAACGGCGGGGCGCTGCAGATCGACATGACCGTGGGGGTCGACCGGGTCACCGTGCCGATCCGGATGACCGGCGGGGTGAGCACGTGGCGGATCCGGACGCCGGCGCGGGTGCCGGTACAAGTCGCGGCGGGCGGAGGCGCCGGGGAGGTCGTCCTCTACGGACGCAACGACGGAGGGCTGAAAGCCGGCAGCATCGTGCGCTCCGGCAACCCGGACAACCGGCCCGGCATCTCCGTGGAGGCGGTGGCCGGTTTCGGCGCCCTGCACGTCCTGCAACTGTGAACAGGCGCGGGCCCTGTCACCGGGAGACCGGCAGCTGCCAGCGGTTGAGCGCCGTGCTCGTGCACACCTTCGCGGACAGCGCCGGGCCGCCGGATCCCTGCGGCAGCACCCCCAGACAACGGCCGGAGCCGGTGTTGAACAGCGTGCTGTCCGGCTGCGGAACCCACAGCTGGGCGCCGCTGAAGTTGCAGTCCCAGATCTGCACCTGGTTGCCGATGTCGGCGCCGCCGTTGGCCCCCAGGTCCAGGCATTTGGTGCCGGCCGCGTTCATCAGGGCGCCCTCCTTGGTGAAGGTCCACTTCTGATTCGCGGCGCCGGTGCACTTGGCCACCGAGATCTTCATGCCGTTGGAGTCGTCGGCCGGCATCACGATGCACCGGCCGTCGCCGGTTGTCGGCGTGGTCACCGGCTTGACCGTGCTCGGCGACGGGGACGGCGACTGCTTGGGCGACTTCGACGGTTTCGGTGACCGGCTGCGGGACGGGGAGACCGTGGTCCGCGACGGGGACGGGCGGACCGGCGCCGAATACGACGGCGACGGCGCCGGCGGCAGCGCCGGAGAGGTGGCGGCGGTGGCCGCCATCGGGAACGCCGACGGGGCGAGCCGCAGGGCGGCGAACGCGCCACCGGCGAAGACCAGCGCGCCGGCGACCACGAGGGCGGCGGCCGTCAGCACGGTCCGGCGGCGGCGGACCGGAACATCGTGGAGCGTCACGGCCGGCGGTGGTGTGTCGGGCACGGCTGGGGCTGCTGCCGCCGTCGCCGGGATCGCGGCCCCCGAAGTCGCTGTTGCCGGTGGCGCTGTTGCCGGGGTCGCTGTTCCAGGTGTCGCTGTTGCCGGGGGCGGGGAACCTGGGGAGCGCAGGCTGCGGCACCGGGCGACGATCTCCGCCGGAGTCGGCCGGGCCGACGGATCCTTCGCGGTGCAGGCCCGCAGCAGACCGGCCAGCCCCGGATCGACGCCGTCGAGGTCGATGTCCTCGTGCATCAGCCGCACATACACCGTCTCGAACGTGCCGCCGCCGTACGGCCGGCGGCCGGTCGCCGCGTTGGCCACGGTGGCGCCCAGCGCGAACACGTCGGTGGCCGGGGACAGCTCGTCCGAGGCCATCAGCTCCGGAGCGATGAAACCGGGCGTGCCGAGCGTGATGCCGCCGACCGTCAGGCCCGACTCGTCGATGCCGCGGGCCAGCCCGAAATCGATCAGCTGCGGACCGGTCGGCGAGAGGATCACGTTCTGCGGCTTGATGTCACGATGGCAGATGTCGTGCCGGTGGATGTCGGCCAGCCCCTCGGCGACCGCGGCCAGCAGCCCCAGGCACCGCTGCGCGGAGAGCGCGCCCTCCTCGGCGATGGTCGCGGCGAGCGTCGGGCCGGGGATGAACTCGGTCGCCATCCAGAACGGCGCCGTCGTGACCTCGGCGTCGATCAATGTCGCCGTGTACGCGCTACGCACCGTCCCCAGCATCGCCGCCTCCCGGCGGAACCGGGCGACCGCCTCCGGGTCGGCCAGATAGCTCGGGTTGATCACCTTCACAGCGGCTGGCCGGCCCCCTGGTGACCTGCCCAGATACACCGTGCCCATGCCTCCGGCACCGAGGATGCCCTCGAGGTCGTACGGACCCACCTGCTGCGGGTCGCTGGGCGACAGCGGCTTCATCAACCCCGTGTTTCCTCCGGCTCGGCCCCCGTGACGTAGCCACATGTTGGCAGACGATCACCGCCCACCCGCAACGGGCGGGCTACTGCGCGGTAGCCGGATCGGGACGGAACAGCTCGACCAGCGCCCGGTGCCGGGCCACGTCATCCGGCACCGGCGCACGATAGCCGCACCGGCGGATGTGGTCGAGCAGCTCCGGGTCCGGCGCCAGACCGTACGTCCGCAGGTAGTAGCCGGACACGTCGGTCCAGATCCACCGGCCGTCGGTGCGGAAATTCTGCGGCACCACCGGGCCGAGCGTGCCGTCCAGGACGTCGTGCTCGCGGGCCGTGGTGGCCAGCAGCGACTCGCCGGCGGCCAGGAAGCCCAGCACCCGGCCGGCCTCCTCGGGGCCGAGACGTTCGTGGCCGGGTTCGAAGGGCGGGTCCTCGCCGTCGAAGTCGCGGGCCAGAGCGACCGGCACGGCCGGGACACCGGCCCACAGCAGAGCCGACCGGCCCCGGGCCAGGCGCTGATAGGCGGGCGGTTCGCCGCCGTCCCGGAACACCTCCACCTGCGGGTCGCCGACCCCGGCCGCCCGCAGCGCGGCGTGAAGGTGGGCGGTGATCGCCGGCATCCCGGCCGGTGCGGCGGTGACGGCCAGCAGATACACCCGGGTGATCTCCGGGGTGAGCACGGTCGGTGCCCGCCACGCGCGCCACAGAGCGACCGCGCCGTCCACGGCCGCCGCGGCCCGCACCGCACCGGCGTCCGGTCCGTCGAGGGCCGCCCCACCGGTGGTCAGGTCCAGCGCGATCAGCGTCGGAGCCCCGGCCTCGGGTACCGCTGGGGCGAACTCCCAGTCCTCGGAGAGGTCCGGAACCGCCCGCAGAGCGGCGATGTCGATCGCCGGGTCGAGGGTGGACAGCAGCGACAGGTCGGCGTCGGTGGGCCGGAACCAGCCGCTGCCGGTCCCGGCCGCGACGATCCGGGCGGTCTCGGCGGGGCGGCCGGCGGCCAGCTCGTCACGCGCGGTGGCGACCAGGTCGTCGGCGGCGTTCCCGGCCGCCCGCAACAGCATCTCGTGCAGGTCGGCATCGGTCACCGGGGGCTCCTCGGTCGTGTCCGGCCCGCCGGGCGCCGGGCACGCCTACCAATGTGACCGGTACGCCGCCGTCCGGCGAGCCCGCCGATGGCCTTGTGCTCGATCCGCCCGTCAGATCTGCCCGGACGGGCGGACGTCCACGGCGGTCCGGGTCGACCCGGCCGGGCTGGGGCCCACGGCCGGATCGGGTACGGAGGGGCCGCCGGCCCAGGACGGGAGTTCGGTGCCGTGCGGTGGCAGCAGGAGCCGGAGCCGGGCGCGGGCCGCGGCCAGCGCGCCGTCGTCGAGCAGGTGAGCGGCCCGCACGTCGTCGCCGGTGATCCGGGCCGGAGCCGGGCCGTACGGGTTGGCGAGCACGTCCACCCCGTCGTCCAGCTGCCCGATCAGGCCGAGCAGGTCGGTCCGCTGCCATCCGGCCACCGGGACGATGTCACGCTGGGGTGCGCTGGTGGCGACGATCAGGCAGAGCGTGTGGTCGGGCGCGTAGACGACGAGCGGCCGGCCCTGCTCGTCGCACGCGACGTCGAAGACCGCGTCACGCAGCAGCAGCTGAACCAGTTCGACAGGCGGGGTGCCCCGCAGCAGGGCGTCGAGCGGGTCCGCCGGGGCGTCCGGGTCGATGGGCCGGTAGGCCGGGTTCGGCCGGAATCCGGCGATCCGCCCGTCGGCGGCCACCGGCCAGGATCCGGCCACCGCGGAGGCCGGCGGGCTCCCGTCGTCCGGGCCGGGGGTCCACGCCGGATCCAGCAGCAGGTACCTGTCGGTCACTTCGTTGCTCCGATCACGGTGAACGTGCCGCCGTCACGGACCGGCATCTGCTGGAGCGGCTGGATCGTCGCGGGCTGTCCGGTGGTCCGGGTACCGGTGACGTCGTCCGATTCCCCTAGGACACGATCCAGATCGGCGTCACCTTGCGGGACGTAGGGCACGATCGGGCCGGCGGCGGCGCTGCCGTCTCCGGTCGGCTGCCCGGGCGTCACCGCAACCGATTCCGGCGTGACGGGAGCCGTTTCCGGCCGTGCGGGCACTGGTTCCAGCGGTGCGGGGACTGATTCGAGGGCAGGTTCCGGCGGTGCGGGGACTGGTTCCGACGGTGTCAGGGCTGGTACTGACGGGACCGGAGCCGGCACTGCGGGCGCGGGGACGGGTTGCGGAACGACGGGGGCCGCGGGCGGCGGTGGTGGCTGCTGCGCTTCGTGGAGGGCGCTTCCGTACCCGCGGAGAGCCTTTTCCCAGGTTCTTGCGGCCGCGTTCTCGGCGGCTTCCGCGGCGGCCAGCGACCGGATCGCACCGCCGCCGCGCCGCACCGCGTCGGTTCGCGCGGCGGCGTCCGTGTAGGTCTGCGACGCGTCGGCGAGGGTCTGCGCCGCCGCCGTCAGCCCGTCCGGGAGGGTGCTCCCGGTCAGCTCCACCGCGACGCTGTCCCGCACCCGCAGCAGCACCGCATCGGTGACCAGGACCTCGGTGCCGCCGGTGTGCCGCGACCCGTCGGAGAACACGCCGGGCTTGCCCGACACGCTGAACCGGAACCCCACGTCGTACAGCAGCCCGCGGGTCAGGGTCTCCTTCTCCGGCCGTTCGGTGGCGGCCCGGCCGGCGAGCTTGTGACCGTGTTCGATGCTCGTCGACAGGGCCGGCGAGCCGGTCGTCAGCAGGTCCCGGTCGGCCTGGGTGGAGCCCATCACCGACTGGAAGTCGCGGCGCTGGGCGCCGTGCGTGCTGCCCGCCGCCATGGCCACGACCGGGGCGACGGCCGTCTCCACGCCGGTGTGCTTGACCTCGGTCTGGTGTTTGTGGTCGTCGCTGACCGAGCTCTTGATGGTGATCCGGTGGTCGGCGCCGGCCAGCCGGGCCGAACCGGACAGGATCCGGGCGTCGACGTACAGGTACCGGTCGGCGCCGATCGGCAACGGGACCGCGAACGTGCCGCCGGTCATCGCCCGCAGCGCGGTCGCCATCGTGTCCGGGGTCAGCGCGCTGTCCAGGGCGGCGATGGTGTCGTCGTCGACGTCACCGCCGGAATCCAGGATCGCCTGCGCCGCCGCGGCCCGCAGGGCGGCCATGTCCGGCAGGAGGCGCTCCACGGCGTACGCGTCGGGCTCGTCGGGAAGCCGCAGCGTCCCGTCCGCCGTGCGCCATCTCTCCCGGGCCGCCTCGGTGTGCCCGGCCCGGTCGACGGTCAGGATCGGGCCGGTCTGGCCGAGCCGGGTGTGTCCCGGTCTCGGCGCCGGCAGGGTGTCGCCGGGCAGCGAATGGAACTCCACCTCCCGGGTCTGCACATCGGTGGCGAGCACGGCGCCGGCCGACCGGCCGTCGCGTCCCAGGTGTCGGTCACCGCGGGTGATCGACAGCTCCACGGTGGCCTGCCCGCGCCACGCTGCCACCGGCCCGGTCGCGGTCAGCGCCTGCTTGTGGACACTCGTACGCCCGGTGGTGTCCTTGCGGTCCCGGGTGCCCCACTTCAGCCCGCCGCGCAGCGCCATGCCGAGCGAGCCGGCCCGCGGAGCGGCGGGCGTGCCGGGTTCCCGCAGCGTCTGGTTGAACCGGGCGGTGACCGAGCCGCCCAGTTTCTGCCGCCACCGGGACCTGACCACACTGTCGGCGATCTCCACCTTGCCGGAGACGCCGAGCTGGTCGACGTGTGCGACGGTGGCGCCGGCCGGCGGCGCCGCGAAGGTGATGTCGGCGGCCAAATAGTAGGTGTGGCCGGTGAGCCGGTCCTCCAGGCGCAACGGCTGGGTGCGGCCGCCGTTGAGCCCGCCGGGCAGATGCCCGTGCAGGTTGGACAGGAACTCGCGGACCGCCCGGCTGTTGTCGTGCGGGCGTGCCAGCCCGTCGCGGGGCAGCAGCCGTTCGGCGGTCTGCCGGGCCTTGGCCTCGTCGCCGCCGTACTGCCGGGTGAGGCCCTTGACCAGGCCGGACCGCAGGTGGTCGAGGCGGTCGCCGAGGTCGATCGGGGTCAGCGACCCGCCGATGCCGACGCTCGGCGCGCCGGTCACCGGGACCGCCCCGGCGGGGCGAGCAACAGGCGGCGACGGCAGCAGACCGTCCGGCACCTTGCGCGCCGCCTCGGGTTTCGGAGCTTCATTCTGTACGGCCACCGCCCGCGCGGTCCGCTCGTCGAGCCGCCGGAGGAGGTCGTCGTTGTGCCGCCCGGACATGTCCCGGGCCGTGTCCCGGTGCCCGGCCAGCAGTTCGGCTTGCGCCCGTTCCTGGTCGGTGGTCAGCGCCTGGACGGCGGCGGTGTGGTTCTCGTCGAGGGCGCGCAGCCGGTCCCGTTGCTGTTCACGGAGCCGGTCCAGCTCCCGGGAGACGCTGACCGGGGCCGGGCCGCCGGGTTCCGGTCCGGCCGGCACCGGTTGCTGCCGTCGTAGTTCGTCGCGGCGTTCGCGCAGTTCACGCCGCTGATCGGCGGCCACCGCGGCACGCTCCTGCTCCTGCCGTCGGCTCAGGTCCCGCAGCGCGCCGGTGTGGGCCTGCCGCTGGGTGTCGCGTTCCTGCCGCTGGCCGGCGTCCAGGCCGTCGCGTTCGCGCTGCTGCTCCCGGGCCGTCTCGATGTCGGCGCGGGTGGCGGCGAACTCGGCGTCGTGCGCCCGCAGCCGGTGGTACTGGGCCTCGGTCATCCACATCTGGACCCCGTCCGGGACCAGCACGTGCTCGGCCGCCGACCGGGTCCGGCCGTGGCCCGGATGCCATGGGTTCTCGTGCACTTCGGCGGTCACCTCGGCGTCCAGGTCGAGCTGGACCAGCACCATCCGTTCGGCCCGGCCGGTCAGCGACAGCCGGGAGCCGCCGGACAGGTCCTGGCCGCGGCTGCGTCCCCACTTACGGCTCAGCGGGACGAGCTGGCCGACGAAGATGCCGCCGGGAACGTAGCGCAGCAGACCGGCCGGCAGCGGGGTGTGCGCGACCGACCCGACACCGGTGACCGTCGCGCCGGCCTCGAACTGGCGGCCCTTCACGTTGCTCGACGTGGTTCCGCCGGAGTGGGACCGCTTGCCTTTGCGGTACCCGCCGGTGTCGATGATCCGTGGGTTGGCCGGGCGCAGCCGGATCGCGGCCTGGGCGGTGGTGTCGGCGGTTCGCCGCTCGTGCGCCAGGCCGGTGATCTCGGTGGCCGAGCTGAACAACGACGGGCTGGACGTCATCGACTCCGGCGACAGTGCCTCGGCGACGGTCAGCGGGATGGTCGTGGCGCCCGAGTCGAACAGTGGATCGCCGCCGGACGCGGCCCGCAGCACCCGCATCGTCGCGGCCTCCAGCGCCGGGGACGCGGTGAACGCGGTGAGCCGGTTGCCGTCCAGGTCCCGCGAATAGCCGCCGCCGATGCCGGTGACCGGGTTCGGCCGTCCGATCGGCTCGCTCGTCACCGGCCGGGGCGTGCGGCGTGCCGGTGGTCTGGTGCGGGTGGTGCGGTCGTCCGGCACGTACAGGCGTACCGGCAGGGTGTGGGTCTGTGGCGCGACGGCGGCCGGCCGGACCGGGGCGGGCATGTCGCGACCCGGTCCGCCGATCGAGGTGCGGCGGCCGACCGTGTTCAGGGTCCGGTACGACTCCGAGCGCACGGTCAGCGTCAGCTCGGTCGCGAACGCCCGCACCGGCCCTTTGTCGATGGTGCCGTCGGCTTTCACCTTCGTGCCGTGGTCGAGGTGGAAGGTGGCGCCCTGGGACAGGCCGAGCTTCTGCGCGCGGGTCGAGGTGCGGGCGAAGCGGATGCCGGCGAGCAGGGTGCCGTACAGCTTGGCCGCCGGGCCGTAGAGGCGGCCCTCGACGCCGATCTCGGCGGTCGTCGTGGTGCCCCGGCCGGACACCGTCGACGACTTCTCCTTGAGCCGGGTCGCGGTGCCGTCGGCGCGGCGGCCGGCGGTCGGGCCGTCGGAGAGCGGGCCCATGACACCGGTGATCGTGATGATCGTCGGGTAGTCGTGGCGGACCCCCGCGTAGCGCACCGGGATCTTCAGGCCCGGCCCGATGATCCGGTTGAGCACCGTGACCAGGTGATCCTCCGACAGGGTGGCCCGGACCTCGTCGGTCCGCCGCCATCCGGCCCGGTCGTCGGCGTCCGGGTGGCCGTCGTGTCTCGGGTCGCCCATGTCGCCGAGCAGGTCGTTCTCCGACAGGAAGAGGCCGAACAGCGAGTGGTCCAGGCGTGGCTTGCCGGGCACGTCGCGCAGCGCGGCGGCGATCGCGTCGAACAGGCCGCTGGTGTCGCCGAGCTGCGGGATCGACCCGTCGAAGGAGATGCCGTGCTCCAGGTTCGGCGGGGCGAACACCTCCCGGTCGTCGCCGTGCAGCCCGGGCCACGCTTCGTCGCCGAGCCGGTCCGGAGTGGTCCACTGGAAGCTGTCCACGACGCCGTCCAGCCGCTGCGGAGTGCCGCCGGGCAGCGCCACCTCCAGGTCGTAGACCACCTGGAACCGCGTCATCGGCCCGGCGCTGGTGGTGACCTGCTTTCCGGCGACGGTCGCGGAGTGCTCCTGGCCGTTCTCGGTGGTCCGGCTGAACCCGGCTCGCGGCCCGACCGCGAAGTTCGCCGCGCCCGCCTCGGTGCCCGCGCCGGCCCCACCGGAGATCCCGACCGTCCGGGACGCGTTGCGGTTGTCGTCGCGCTGGGCCGTGTGGGCGGTGGTGACCTCGTGTTCCGCGTCGTCGACGGTCTCCACCACCCGGGTCAGGCGGGGCACCAGGCGCATCCGTACCGCCGTCGACCGGGGTCCGCGCAGCGGGTTGCGGCTCGGCCGCACGGTCAGCGGATCGGAGGTGACCCAGCCGCCGGTCCGTTCCAGGGTGTGCAGTTCCTTCTGCAGGTTCCGGTCGCTGAGGAACTCGCGCAGCGCGCGTTTGCCGTCGGCGTCCAGGTCGAGTTTCGCGGCGACCTGGGTGAAGAAGTCCCCGGCCGGGCCGGGCCGGGCGGTGGCGCTCTCCACGACCGCGCCGGCCGGTGGGCGGCTGCCGGAGGCCGCGCCGCGTGGGCGGCGCAGGTCCCGGGGCACCACGAGATCCACCCGCCCGTCGGCGGTCACCGGGTCACCCAGTGGCCGGCCGCCCGGATCGCGCAGCTCGGCGATGTACCGCAGCGGCATGTCGACAGGCACGCCGTTCTTCAGCTTGACGGTACGGGTGACGGTGTCCTCGACGGTGCCGGTGTGTGCGCTGCCGGTGCTCGCCGCCATCGGAACGGTGACCGCGATGTCGGCGACCAGCGGCGGCAACGCGGCGACGGCGGCCCGCGGGTTGAGGCTCTGGTCGTCGGTGACCGAGGTGGCCGAGGTGGTCTTGCCGGTGTCCTTGCCGGTCGCCTTCAGATCCTTGCCTCCGGCGGCGTCCTTGGTGGACGCGGTCAGGCCGGTGGTGTCGAACACGGCCCGGATCACCAGGTCGGCCGGTTTCCCGTCGACCACGACCGGCTCGGCGTGCCCGTCGCCGAGGAACTTGTCGACGTCGTCGCGCATCAGGCGCCGCAACTGCTCGTGGATCTCCGGGTCCAGGCCGGGGACCAGGGCGGTCAGGTCCGGCGGGTCGATCCGCGCCTGGACCGGCGCCTGCTTGGCCAGGCCGAGCTGGCGGCTCTCGCGCAGGTAGCCGGGCAGCGCCCGTTCGATCGCGCGGGCCAGTTCGGCGTCGTTCTCCGGCTCCTCCTCGAGCGTGTACAGCGACGGCGGACGGGCCGGCCCCCAGCCCAGGGCGTCGTCCATCTCGACGTCGGGCGCGGCGCCGTGCTGCTGGTGCAGGTGGTTGCTGAGGTTCGCGTACTCGGTGAACCTGGCGTGCGAACCGGCCAGGCCGGGCTGCCGCGCCTGGTGGGTGTCCGCCTGCCGGACCTCCAGCGGCACCACCGGGCCGCCCGGGGTCTGATGGTCCAGGCTGGTCAGGTGGGTGCGGATGCCGAGGGCGTCGCTCTGGTCGATCGTCGCGACGCCACGGGCGGCCCGGGCCGGCTCGGTCAGGATCGTGTTGAGCAGCAGCGTCCGGGCCCGCGGGTCGACGTCGAAGACACTGGCCAGACCGTCGGCGCCGGCCTTGCCGTCCAGCAGAGCCGCCTTGTCCGGGGCCTGCCGCCGGTACTGGTTGATCACCTCCTGGCCGATGGCCTCGGCGTTCTCCTCCAGGAACCGCTGCACGACCGGCGGCAGCTGGGCGTTCAGCGCGGACATCTGCACCCGGGAGGCCGCGCCCAGATAGTTCTTGGTCAGCCGCTCGACCGGTTTGCCGTCGCGCTGTGACTCCAGCAGGTCGGCGGCGCTGGACAGGATCGCCGCGGTGTGCGTGTAGGCCATCGCGCCGATGCCCTGCACCAGCCGGTTCAGGTGCGGGTCGCCGGTCCCGAAGTGTTCGGCGAGGCGGCGGGCGAACTCCAGCCCGTGTTCCAGCGGCTCCCGGGTGTTCCTCGTCCGGGTGTCCTCGACCACCTTGGTCAGGAACTCCGGCATGCCGGCCAGCGGCACCCCGACCGTGTACTGGGTGTAGACCTGCTTCGGCGACTGCCCGCCGATGACGCCGACCTGGCTGCCGACGTCGCTGACCCGGAACTGCGGCAGCGTCGACAGCGCCTCGGCCAGTGGGGTGTTCCGGCCGGTCGCGGTCACCTGATGCAGCCTGTCGATCAGGTCGTTGATCAGCTGGAACGCGGGCGGGGCCGGTGGCCGCTGCTCGCCGTCGATCACGCCCAGCGGCTCGGTGACGATCTCGATGATCTGCTCGCCGCCGGAGTGGTCCATCACCAGCTTGATCGCCGGATGGATGCCGTCGTGGGTCTGCGCCAGCACCGTCGCGTAGCCGACGTCGACGTCACCGGGGGTGTCCAGCGCGAACTGCGTCTCGATCTCCACCCCGATCGCCCACGGATCGTCCGGGTCCAGGTCGGCGCCGGTGGGTGTGGACGGGTAGGTGGTCTCGGTGACCGGCCGCCGGGCGACGGTCTCCGGGGACTCGTCGGTCTCGTCCGGGTTCCGGTGGGCGGCGCCGGTGCTCCACGCGTTGTCCGGGTGCGCGGTCAGGTCCGGCCGGCGGCGGCCACCGGACACGGTGGTTCCGGCGACGAACACGCCACCGTCGGCGGTGGTCCAGGCGGTCCGGAGCGGGGCGTCGACGCGTACGCCCGGCAGGTGCCGCCGCAGGTCGGTGACGAACCGGCCGGCCCCGGTGTCACAGGCGATCAGCCGGACCGGCCGCCCGTTCCACGCCGGGTCGGCTTTGATCATCGCGGCCAGCTCGGCGGCTCCGACGGTGCGCGTGCCGATCCGGATGCCGTCCGGGGTGCCGTGGCCGTACACCTGGTAGACGGCCGTGCGGGGCGCCCGCCCGGCGTGGTCGAAGTGCGCCGGGTCGGTGCCGGCGTCGATCAGGCGCAGGCCGCCGGGCACGTGCACCGGACCGGTCGGCTCGGAGCTGCCCGCCCAGTTCAGCGCCTCGTCCATGACCACGTCGGCAGGCGCCGGGGTGGTGGCGGGCTGGTGATACAGGCGGTTGGTCAGCTCGGCGTAGTCGTCGAACCGTTCGCGGGTGCCGGGCATGCCGGTGCGGGCCGGGTCGCTCTGATGGGTGTTCGGCTGGCGGACCTCGAAGGCGACGACCGGATCACCGGGGGTACGGGTGTCGACATCGGTCAGAAAGGTGCGGATGCCGAAGGCGTCGCTCTGGTTGATCGGCTCGATACCGGCCCGGTCCAGGGCGGCCCGGGTCAGCAGGGTGCTGGCCACCACCCGGGACGTGATCTCGTCCAGGTGGTAGTAGGTCTGGCCGGGTGTGAGCCGGTCGTCGAGGATCTTCGACCGTTCCGGGGCGGTCTGCCGCCACCGGTTCTGGATCTGCTCGGCGATGGCCTGCGAATTCTGCTCCAGGAACCGCTGGACGTCCGGTGGCAGCTGCGCGTTGATCGCGTTCAGGTCCACCCGGGACGCCGCGGTCAGATAGTTCTTCGTCAGCCGGGGCAGGTCCTTGCCCTTGGTCTGCTTCTCGATGATGTCGACGTTCGCCTCGAACATCGCGCCGGTGTGGCTGTACACCAGGGCGCCCATGCCGCGCACGACCTCCCGGTGACGCGGGTCCGGGGAGGTCGTGGCGAACTCCGCGGCGAGCGCGTCGCCGAACGTCAGCCCGTCGTTGAGCAGGGTGACAGCCGGCGACGGTGTGCCGGACTTGCGGGGTTTGCTGGCCGCGTCGTCGGCGGCGGCCCGGAAGAACTCCGCCATGCCGTCGATCGGTGTCCCTACGGTGAACTGGGTGTAGAGGCTGCGTTCGACAGGTTCGCCGCTCTCCACCTTGGCGTTGCCGCCGGCATCGCTGACCTGGAACGCGACCGGCGGCGCGAGCACCTCCGCCAGGTCCTGCCCGGCCGGGGTGTCCGCGGTGATCGGCGGCACCCCCGACTGCTCCAGGGCCGGGCCGGTCAGCAGGAGGTTCGCGGTGACCGCCGGAATGGCCGGGGCCAGATCGTAGTAGGTCTGTCCGGAGCCGAGGCGGCTGTCCAGGACGGCGGCCTTGCCCGGGTTCTGGCCTTTCCAGGTCAGCGCCAATGCACGGGTGATGTCCGGAAAGTTGTCCTCGATCAGCTGCCGGGTCTGCGGGGAGAGGCCGGCGACGATCGCGCCCAGGTTCACCGGCGCGGCGACGGCCAGGTAGCCGCGCATCCGCTGGGGAAGCTGGTCCTGGTCGCCGTTCTCGGTGATGGCGTCGGCCGTCGACGCCAGCAGCGCGGCGGTGTGCGTGTAGGCCAGCGTGCCGAGATCCCGCACGCTGTCGTCGGCCAGCTGCTCGGCGAGCCGCTGCCCGAACTCGATGCCCTGTTTCAGCAGGACGACCGACGGGTGCTCCGGGTCGGCGGCGGTGTCCGCGACCTGCTGGAACAGGGCGCCGATCGCCGGGCCGGCCCGGCTCGTCGAATAGGAGAGGTCGCGGCCGGCGTCGGTCACCCGGAACGACTGGAACGGCGCGAGGATCTCGGCCAGCGGCATGTCCCGTCCCGAGCGGGCGGCCTCGTGCAGCCGGTCGATCAGCCGGTTGACGACCTCGAAGGCGGGGCCGGCCGGTGGCCGCCGCTCGCCGTCGATCGCGCCGAGCGGCTCGGTGACGATCTCGATGATCGGCTCGTGCAGGCTGTCGTGGTCGACGACCAGCTTGATCGCCGGATGGGCGCCCGGCGGGGTCTGTGCCAGCACGGTGTTGTAGCGCACGTCCTCGGTGAGGATGAACCTCGTCTCGATCTCGATGCCGATCGCCCACGGATCGTCCGGATCCAGATCGACCTCGGTCGGCGGGCGGTTGCTCGCGGTCACCGACTCGACGACCGGACGGTTGTGGATCGTCTCCGCGGACTCGTCGGTCTCGCCGTCGTTGCGGCTGGCGGTGCCGGTGCTCCACGCGTTGTCCGGGTGCGGGGTCAGATCCGGGCGTCGGCGTCCGCCGACGATTCTGGTCCCGGCGACGAAGACGTCACCGTCGGCGGTGGTCCAGGCGGTCCGGCGAGGGGCATCGATGCGTACGCCGGGCAGGTGCCGCCGTAGCTCGTTGACGAACCGGTCGGTGTCCAGCGGGCCCGCGCCGGTGTCGCAGGCGATCAGCCGGATCGGGCGGTTGTCCCAGGCCGGGTCGGCCTTGATCATCGCGGCCAGTTCGGCGGCGCCGATGGTGCGCGGGCCGATCGTGACGCCGTCCGGGGTGCCGTGCCCGAACACCTGGTAGGTGCCGGTGTGCGGGGCGCGGCCGGCGTGGTCGAAGTGCGCCGGGTCGGTGGCGCTGTCGATCAGCCGGAGCCCGGCCGGCACGTGAATCGGCCCGGTGGGCTCGGTGGACGTGCCGGTCGGGGTGCCGTCGGTCCAGGCCAGGGCCGGGACCGCCGCCTCGGACCGGAAGCCGGCCTTCTCCGGCGTCCCCGTCGACGGCGCGTGCTCGGTGGTCCCGCCGTCCGGGGTGCCGGACTCGGTCGTCGTTTCGGTGTAGGCCGGTGGCGGCGGCTCCTTGGCCTCGTAGACCGGGGGGCCCGCCTCCTCGGCCGGGGACTCCCGGTACTCCGGCGGAGCCTCGGCGGGCACCGCCACCTCGGTTGAGGGCTCGCGGTGCTCCGTGGCCTCGGTCGCCGGTGTGGTGGGGATGTCGACGTCGGTCGAGATGTCCTTCACCGGCTGCGGTGGGACGCCGGTCGGGGCCGGCTGGGTGGTCGTAGCCGGGGCGGGCTGCTGCGGGGGCGGAGGATTCTGGGCGGCGGTCGTGCTGGTCTGCGGGTTCACCGGTGCGGCGACCTGTCCGGTCACCGATGTCGTGGGTGTCGTCGCGCTCTGCTGGGACACCGGCGCCGGGGTTGTCGTAGTGCTCTGCGGCGATACCGATGTGGTGGTCGTGGTGGTGATTTGCGGCGATACCGGTGTTGCGGTTGTCGTCGTCTGTTGAGACACCGCCGTCGTGGTCGGGCCCGGCGGGCTTTGCTCCTGGGCCTTTTCGGACATCGGCGCGGGGGGTGGTGTGGTCTCGGCCGGGGCCGTCGTTGTGGTCGGGACCGTCTGGGTGGCCGGGAACGGCGCCGGCTGGCCCTCCTGGGTGGCGGCCGGTGTGGCGGCCGGACTGTCGCTGGGCGCGGTCGCCGTCGGGCCGTCCGAGGTGACGCCGGGTGTGGGCGTCAGGTTGCCGGGTTGCGGCGACCCGGTGCTCGCGGGACCCGTGCCACCGGGGGCGGCCGGGTTGTCGAAGCCGGGCAGACCGGTGGTCGTCGTGCCACCGGTCTGCGGGACGGTGCTCGGCGGCGTGGTGCCCGCGCTGGGCGTCACCGGGGACTGGCCCGGTGCGGTGGTGTCACCTCCGACCGGCGATGGGACCGGAGGGAGCGCAGCGGTGGAACCGCCCTGGACGGGCGGGGACACGACGGTGGAACCACCCGGGGCGGGCGGGGATGAGGCAGGGTCGGTGGTGGAACCCGTTGGGGCGGGCGGGGGAGCAGTGGTGTCGGCGGTGGAACCGGCCGGGGCGGGCGGAGCAGTGGCGGTGTCAACGGCGGGGCCAACCGGCGCGGGGGCGGGAGCGGTGGTGCCGGTCGCGGGATTGGACGGGGTGGGAGATGACTGCGGATCGGATGGGGAGCCTGGAGCCGACGGCGCCGGCGAGGTGTTCGTGGCCGTTTCCGGGGCGGCGGCGGACGGGGGCGAGGCAGCGCCACCCGCGGTCACCGGACCGTCCGTGCTCGTGGTGATGCCACCGCCGTCCACCGGGGCCGGGACGCCGGAGGGGCTGCCCGCCGGGCCGCCGGACGAAGTCCCAGTCGGGGTGCCGGCGGGATCGGCAGGGCCGTTGGTCAGGGGCTGGCCGGTCATCTCGTTGACGACGTCGGCGCCCAGCGCGTCCACCACCGGGGCGAGCTGGGCGAAGTCGCCGCCGGCGTCGCGCAGGGTGTCGCTGAGTTCGGTGAAGTAGTCCTGGACGGTCTGCGGGGTGACCGGGTCCGGGCCGCCGGAACCCCGGCCCACGCCGCCCTCCGGAACGCCGGCGAGGTTGTTGCTGACCTGGTGGGCGTAGTCGACGCCGTACGAGCCGAGCATCGACGACGTGACGGTGGCCCACGGCACGAAATCGCCGCCGACGATGCTGGTGAAGCCGAGTTCGCCGAGCACCTCACCGATCGCCCCGTTGATGGCGCGGCCGTTCATGCCGTCGGCGAAGTTCGGCAGGATCTTCTTGACCGCCCCGCTCCACGCCGCGGCGACCCCGCCGATCATCGCGCCGCCCGCGCCCGCGAGCAGCCACTGGTTCCAGTCGATCTGGCCGACCTTGCGGTTGCCCTCGACCGTCTGGATGCCCATGGCCACGCCCTCTTCGGCCATCTCCTGGAGGCCCTCCTGCACGGCCTCTTCGACGATCTCCCCGCCGTACCGGAAAGCCTGCTCGGTCTTGGTCATCGGCGGCTTCGCCGGCGGAACCGGGTCCTTCGGGGCCGGTGTCGGCGTGTCCTTGGGTTTCGGTGCGGGTTTCGGGGTGGGGGTGTCCTTGGGGACGGTCTTCGGGGTGGGTTTCGGGACGTCCTTCGGTGTCACTTTCGGCAGGGCCTTGGGGGCCTTCGGCAGCGGCGGCACGTGCAGTTTGGACAGCCCCCGTCCCACGTGCCGCAACTTCAGGCCCTGGATCAGCGCACGGACGACTCCGCCGCCGCCCGCGATGTGGAACGGCACCAGGTACCCGAAGCCGGAAACCAGCGCCAGGAAGATGTCGAAAACGGTCAGGAACATGGCGATGGCGACCGAGTACTGGGTCTGCTCGGCGTCCAGCGTGAAGTCGTCGGCCTGCGCGATCATCTGCCGCAGCAGGTTGATGTCGTCCGGCACCCCGTCGGTGACGTTGCGGGTCGCGTTGTAGAACTCCCGCGCGGTCGGCCCGCTGACCGCGCTGAACACGCTCGTGGACAGGCCGCCCATGCCGGTGCTCAGCGCCATCATCGCCGCGACCACCTGGTTGAGCTCCGCGGTCATCGCCCGCAACTGGGTGATGTCCGCCTTCGGCAACTGCTCACCGGAGGCGATCAGGATCGCGGTGTACGCCCACTGGTACTCGGGGTCGTCGGGGATGTGCAGGTCCATGCCGGACGGCTACTCCGGCTCTTCGCCCGGCGTGAGCAGACGGCCCTGCACGCGCATGGCCCGGCGCAGCACCGGCTGCTCGGTGGTGCCCTCGGCCGGCTCGGCGACCATGAACCGGCGGGCCGGCGCGTTCGGGTCGGCCGGCACCTCGTGCCCGCCGACCGTCTCCGAGTCGACGAGCAGCAGGTAGGTCGACTGCTCGGCGTCGTCCCGGGCCTCTCCGAAGATCTTGCCGTTCTCGACGAGCCCTTCGCCGTAGTAGCCCAGGGTGGTGCCGACCACCTCGACCCGCGCCTCGACCGAGTCCAGCCCCTCGACGAACGACGGCCCGAACTTCTGACCCAGGTCGTCGTCACCCCACACCCCGTAGTACCGGGCCCGGATGTCGGCCACCCGGCTGCGCAGCCGACGCCAGTCGTGTGCCGCCGCCTCGTACGGGCGGGCGTGCGCGGCCAGGCGCTCCGGGTCGACGTAGAGCGGCTCGTCGGACATCGTGCCTCCTAGCGCTGGAGTTGCTCGGTGACGATCTGCGGCAGCCGCGGCCCGTCGGCCGGAACCATGTCGTTCAGCCCGAGCCGGCCGGCGAGCAGGTCACGGGCGTTCAGGCCGGCCGGCATCATCGGGGCGATCAGCTCGGCCGACTCCGCGATCGCCTTGGCCTTCGCGTCCTCGATGGTCTTGAGGATCAGCGCCGACAGGTCCTTCGGCGCGAGCCGCCGGTACGCGGTCCCGTGGAACGTGAGGTCGACGACCGAACCGGCGTGGTTCACCGTCACGTCGAGCTCGCGGCGCGGCGACGACGCGGTGGCCGTGATCGCCTGGATCCGCCGGTGCAGCTCGGTGAGGCTCAGGCGCTGACGCTGGTACTCCTCGAACATCGCTTCGAGGCGGTGGTCGTCCGGCATGCTCGGCCCTCTTCCGTCAGAGACCACCCAGCAAAGCCGGGCCCGGAACCGGCGGACAAGGGAATCCGGGCCGATAGGGGACCGACGGGCAAGACCGTTACCCGCACGGCCGCGCCCCGGCCCGCGGAGGCACGGACCGGATGTCAGTCGGGGCAGCATCGCCGGTCCGAGCGTGCACACCCGGGCTTCGGGCATTTGCCGCCGTCGACATCGCTGGGACGCTGCCATGACGCGAAGCGTGTGCATCGCAGCGTCCTAGACAGAGCGGGCATCCCCACCCGGTTGGGGCCCTCGCGGGAGGTAAAAGTGGCAGTTCAGCAGCAGAACGTCGGAACTACCCAAGAGGGTATGGCCGCGGCCCGGGTCGAGTTCGAGGGCAAGGTCCAGATCTTCAACGGGCAGCTGTCCAGTGTGAACCAGGAGATGGCGGTTCTCCAGAGCACCTGGGACGGCACCGCGTCGTCGAACTTCAACCAGGCCATGGACAACTGGGAGGGCGGGTTCAAGCGGGTGATCACCGCCCTGATCAGCATGATCGAGAGCCTCGGCGGCAACGCGAAGCTGTACGAGGGCCAGGAGGACACCGCCTCGAACCTCGCCCAGCAGTGGGGCCAGGCGCTCGGCAACGGCGTCCAGGACACCCCGGTCGCGGCCCCGTCCGGCGGCCTGCCCGGCCTGTGACCGGTCACCCCCTTCCGGCCTTGCTACCGGCCTTGCTGCCGGCCTTGCTTCCGGTCTCGCTTCCGACCTCGCGAAAGGCGTCGAGATGAGCTCGTACAAGTTCAACTTCACCGTGGCCGACAACACCCTCGACCACATGGACACGGTCAACAACAACCTCAAGGCGGCGCTCGAGGAGCTGGAGAGCAACAGCCGGGCGCACCTGCAGGAGTGGACGGGTGACGCGCAGACCGCGTACGCCCACGCCGAAGCCGAGTGGCGGGCCGGTCTCCAGCAGATGGCCCAGGCCCTCCAGTCCGGCCGGGTCTCGCTTTACAACATCTCCGAGGGGTACGGCAGCGCCGAGCAGCGTGCCTCGCAGATCTGGGCCAACACCTACACCGGCCGCTGATCACGCGGATCCGGCCGGTCCACGACAACCGGCCGGATCCGGTCGCCCGCCACCCCTGGAAAGGAAGCCATGTCCGGCGAAGCACCCTCCGAGATCGCAGAGAAACTCGTCGACTCCGGGACCATCACCGAGGAGGAGAAGTACACCTACTTCGCGTGGGGTACCGAGTACAGCGCCGGCACGCCCGAGGAGAAGGCCACCCATGACAAGGTGGAGCAGCTCGTCAACGAGTGGAAGGACGGCAAACCTCCCACCCTGTCCGGCAACGAACCGAACCCGGACACGGAGATGCCGGAGGACAAGCCGAAGGACCCGCTGGACGATCCGGCGGTACTTCCACCTCCGCTGAACACGTCCGGGGAGAAGGGCGGCTCGGTCACCGTCAGCACCGAGGCGCTGCGCCAGTTCGCCAAGAATCTCAAGGTTCTCGAGGACCTGGTGGTCAAGGAGCACACCGCGGTCAAGGACGTGAAGATCGCGCCGGGCACGTTCGGCGCCGGGGTGCACATCAGCGCGGCCATCCAGACCGGGCTGCGCGGCGACACCCTGCGGTTCCTGCAGAGCGTCAGCGAGACGTTCACCTACATCCGCGCCGACATCGAGACGCTGATCACCGACTACGACTCCACCGAGGAGTGGAACGGGATCACCGCCCAGCAGCTCAACAACGTGTTCAACGACGCGTTCACGAACATCAGCCACTACGGGCAGTACGGCAACTCCAGCACGGACGGCACCGGCACCGAGAACGAAGGTGACGGCGACGGCGACGGCGAGGACACCTGACCGTCGCCCGCCCCGCCCGACATCCGAACCACGCTCCGCGAGCAAGAGGTAGCCACTGATGCCCGATCCGTCCAGTACCCCGCCGCCGCTGGTCTCGGTCGGGCCCAACGGCATCTACGCCAGCGGCGAGACCGGCAGCGAAGGCAACGTCTACGACTACACGGACAAGGACTGGAAGTGGATCGAGGCGGTGCTCACCGGCTCGTCGGCGGTGAACAACGCCGACGGGGCGGCCACCGCCGCCCAGAACGCGGCCTCGCTGGTGAACCCGGAGTCGCTGCGGACCGCCGGGAACATCTTCAACACCACCCAGTCGGTGATGCGTGGCGTCGCCCAGAACCTCGCCGCCCAGGTCAAGGGGCTGTCCGGCGAGGGCCGGGCCTGGCAGGGCACGGCCGCCGAGACGTTCAAGGCCAAGATGCTGGACGTCGCGAACTACCTCGAACGGCAGGCCGAACGGATCAACGGCGGTAGCGGCGACCTCGGCGTCTCGGTGCCCAACCAGCTGTTCCACAGCGGCAACATGCTGGAGTGGGCGCAGAAGGAAGTCCTGCACATCGACCACTTCTACGCCAGCTGGGCGTCGCAGTACGTCAAGGACTACGGCGACGGCGTCGTGCACGTCAGCGAGGTCGACGGCCTGCCCGAGATCATGACCAACGCCATGCGCGAGGTGATGGGCAAACTCGTCACCGAATACGTGCGGCTCGGCACCAGCGCGGTGAACACGCCACAGCCGATGAACGCGGAGACCGGCGGACCCGGCGCCGGTGGCTCCACACCACCGCCGCCGAGTGGCCTGCCGTCGTCGTCGGTGCCCTCGTACAGCCCGCCGCCGTTCCAGTCGTCGTCGCTGCCGCCGACCCCGTCGATCTCCAGCAGCGCGCCGCCCGCCCCGACCACACCGCCGGCCCCGAGCACCGGTCCGGTGCCGTCGGCCTCCGGCGGGCCTGCGCCGACCCCGCCGACCCTCTCCGCGGACGCCCCGGACGAGGTCACCGGCGGCCCGGACGCCCCCGGCCCGTCCGCCGCGGACATCCCGGATCCGGCCGGCGCCGACGTTCCCGACCCGCCCGGCGCGCCCGGCGCCGACCCGCCGGCCTTCGCCAGCGGCGGCGGACCCGACGGTGGCCTGCCCGGTTTCGACTCCGGCGCCTCCGGCCCGGGAACCGGCGCCAACGTCCCGATCCCGCCGGTCACCGGCAGCGGCACACCCAACCCCAACGGCAACGGCAAGGGGGGTACGGCCACCCCGCCCGTTCCCGAGTTCGACAGCGCCGACCCGCCGGGCGCCGGTGGTGGCGGCGGTGGCTCCGGGGCGTCCGCGCCGGGCTTCGGTGCGGCCGGTGACGCACCCGGAGCAGGCGCCCCCGACCCGTCGGACGCCGTCATCCCTCCACTGACCTCGGTCGACGCCCCCGTCGACACCGGCGCCGGCGGCCCGGCCGGGTCCGGTTCCGGCAGCGGGATCGGCTCCCCGCCGATGCTGCCGCCGATGACCCCGCCCCAGTCGGGCACCGGGACGACCGACCGCTCCGACTCGTCCGGCCTGGTCGGCGGCGACGCCGAGGACTGGCAGACCGGCGGCGTGCCAGGCGCACCGGACACCTCCGGTGGCGCCGCGCCCGGCGCGGGCTCCGGTGTGGAGACACCCGGCGGCGGTACGGTCCCGGCCGTTCCCGGTTTCGACTCGTCGTCACCCGGCGCCGGGTCCGGCGGCGCTCTCGGTTCGGGTGTGCAGACGCCTGTGTTGCCGCCGATGGCACCGCCGCAGTCGGGCACCGGCGCGACCGAGCGCCCGGATTCGTCGGGCCTGGTCGGCGGAGACGCGGAGGACTGGGAGCCGGGTTCGAGCCCGGGTGCGCCGGAGGCGTCCGGTGGCGCCGCGCCGGGCCTGGGTGGTTCCGGCTCGGGTCCTGGCGCTGCGGCGGGCGCGGGTGGTTCCGGCACGGGCCTGTCGCCGGTGCTTCCGCCCGTTGAGTCGCCCGGTGTGGGCAATGGTCCCAGCGGTCTCGGTTCGGGTGTGCAGACGCCGGTGTTGCCGCCGATGACGCCGCCGCAGTCGGGTACCGGCGCTACGGATCGGCCGGATTCGTCCGGTCTGGTCGGTGGCGACGCTCAGGACTGGGAACCGGAGTCGGTCCCGGGTGCTCCGGAAGCGGTCGGTGGTGCTGCTCCGGGTGCGGGCGGTCCGGGCTCGGGTCTGCCGTCGGCGATTCCCGCGGCGGAGTCACCGGGCGCCGGCCTCGGTCCTGTGCCGGTCACGCCGATCCCCGGGCCCGGCACGCCGGCGCCGGGGGCTGGGGTGCCCGCGACGGGTTCCGGTGTGCAGACGCCGATCATGCCGCCGATGACGCCGCCGCAGAGTCAGCGTGGAACGGCCGACCGGTCGGACTCGTCCGCGCTCGTCGACGGGACCGATGTGCCCTGGGAACGCGACTCCGGCGGCGGGACACCCGACGCTCCGGCCGGGGCTGAACCCGGGCATGCTACGGAGACCGGTGACCCGGTTCCGGCAGATGGCGGACAGGTGCCTCCGCCGCTACCGGTCGCGCTCGTAGCCGTACCACAAATGTCGGGAAGAGACCGCGACGATCCGCCGCTGGTCCTGCCGCCGTTGATCGGTGACGTCCGGCAGCGGCCGGAAAGGCGCTCGCAGAGCGGCGAACTGCTCGCCGAGGAGCGGCCCAGCTGGGCCGCGGCCGGCGACCTGCCGCCCGACCACGTCGCGATGGTCCGCGAATCCGACGACGACTTCGGTTCCTGGGACAGCGAACCGCTCCCGTGGGAGATCGCCGAGGAGGACGATCCGTCGTCGTGGGGCGGCCCGGAACCGGAGGAGAACGTCGTGCCGGCGCTGCCGGACGAACCGCCGCTGCCGCCGCCGACGGCGCGGCCCCGGCCGTCCGGGCAGTCCTATGAGGCGCTGCTGCTGGCCGAGATGCCGATCCGGTCCGGTGGCCCCGACCTCAGCCCCGACGACCGGGACCGGCTCGCCGCGGAACGCGCCGAACGGGTCCGCCGGTCCCGGATCGACATGGGCCTGGACCGGGACGACAGCGACGAGGAGGAACCGGCCGAACGCCGTGCCGCCGACCTCCTCGACCGGGACGCCACCGACTGGGGCGACCGCGACGACACCGTCGGCGGAGTGATCGGTTGAACGCCGCCGGAACAGAAAGCCGGGAAACATGAGCATCGTCACCGTCAAACGACCGCCGCGCGCCGACCCGCCGAAACTGCCCGACGGGCAGGTCGAGCTCCAGGAACCGCCGGTGATGGCCGAACCCGCCCAGCCCGACCTGCGGGCGTTCATGATGGTCATCCCGATGGGCCTCGGCATGGGCGGCATGTTCCTGCTCTACGGCATGTCCAACCGGTCGCCGGTGATGTACGTGATGGGCATCGTCATGGCGCTGGGCATGGTCGGCATGGGCGCGATGCAGATCGGCCGCAACGCCGCCGAACGCAAGACCCGGATGCGCAGCGAACGACGCGACTTCCTGCGCTACATCGCCCAGATCCGCAAGAAGGCCCGCCAGTCGGCCCGCGAACAGCGGCAGTCGGTGCTCTGGAACAACCCGGACCCCGGCTCGCTCTGGTCGATCGCGATGGGCAGCCGGATCTGGGAACGACGGCCCGGCCACGAGGACTTCGGCCGGGTCCGGATCGGGCTCGGCTGGCAGGGCTCGTCGGTCAAGTACGCGGCGCCGTCCACCAAACCGATCGAGGACCTGGAGCCGCTGTCGTCGATCTCGCTGCGCCGGTTCTCCGAGGCGTACCGGACCGTCTCCGGGGTGCCGATCTCGGTCGGCGCCCGCAGCTTCACCAGCATCGAGCTCGAAGGTGAACTCGACCGGACCCTGCCGCTGGCCCGTGCCATGATCGCTCAGCTGGTCACCTTCCACGCCCCGGACGAGCTGCGCGTCGCCGTGCTGTGCAGCCCGGCCGAACGCGAGAAGCACTGGGACTGGATCAAGTGGCTGCCGCACAGCGCCCACCCGTCCGCCGAGGACGCGGCCGGCCCGGTCCGGCTGTTCGCCGACGACCACGACCAGCTGCTCGAACTGCTCGGCCCGGACGTCACCGACCGCGGCGACCTGGACAGCTCGGTGGTGCCCAGCACGACCGAGCCGTACATCCTGGTGATCGCCCACCACACCGCCCTCCCGGACGGCTCGCGCCTGCTCGGCGAGGGCATCCGCAACGTCGGCCTGCTCGACCTCACCAACGAGCTGCCCGGCGGCCCACGGGTGCTGCGGCTGACCGTCGACGGCGAGCAGGTGACGTTCCCGGCCGGCGTCACCACCGGCACCGCGGTCCCGGACACGCTGAGCGTCGACGAGGCCGAGACCCTGGCCCGGATCCTCGCCCCGAAACGCACCAGCGGCACCCTGGAACTCGTCGACGAGCCGATGAGCAGCGACTTCGAACTGACCACGCTGCTCGGGGTGCGGGACCCGTACACCTTCGACGTGGCCGGGCTGTGGCGTTCCCGGCAGGCCCAGCGGGCCCGGCTCCAGGTGCCGATCGGGGTCACCGAGGACGGCGAGGTCGTCGAGCTCGACCTGAAGGAGTCCGCGCAGGGCGGCATGGGCCCGCACGGCCTGCTGATCGGCGCGACCGGCTCCGGCAAGAGCGAACTGCTGCGCACCCTGGTCTGCGCGCTGGCGATGACGCACTCCTCGGAGATCCTCAACCTGGTGCTCGTCGACTTCAAGGGCGGCGCCACGTTCCTCGGCATGGAACGGCTGCCGCACACCTCGGCGGTGATCACCAACCTGCAGGACGAGCTGCCGCTGGTCGACCGGATGCAGGACGCCCTCAACGGCGAGATGACCCGCCGCCAGGAGCTGCTACGCGCGGCCGGCCACGCGTCGCTGTTCGAGTACGAGAAGGCCCGCGCAGCCGGCGCCCCGCTCGCCCCGTTCCCGGTCCTGCTGCTCGTCGTCGACGAGTTCAGCGAGCTGCTGTCCAGCAAACCCGAGTTCATGGACCTGTTCGTGTCGATCGGCCGGCTCGGGCGCAGCCTGGGTGTGCACCTGCTGCTCGCCTCGCAGCGCCTCGACGAGGGGCGCATCAACCGGGTCGAGGGGCACCTGTCGTACCGGATCGCCCTGCGGACCTTCTCCTCGATGGAGTCCCGGTCGGTGATCGGTGTCGGCAGCGCCTACGAGCTGCCCTCCGAACCCGGCAACGGCTTCCTCAAGGTCGACATCACCAGCCTGATCCGGTTCAAGGGCGCCTACGTGTCCGGCCCCTACCAGCGGACCGTCGCGGCCGGCGGCGACGACCACCACGCCCGGGCGCTGACCGAGGTGCTGCCGTTCACCAGCGGCAGCGGCATGAACCGCCGGCGGCGCCCGGAACCCGAACAGGAGGCCGCCCGGCCCGCCGAACCGGAGGCCGCCACCGGCGAGGTCCGGCTGATGGACGTGATCATCGACCGGCTCGAGGGCGCCGGCGCGCCGGCCCGCCAGGTGTGGCTGCCGCCGCTGGCCGAAGCCCCCAGCCTCGACTCGCTGCTGCCCAGCGTGGTGCCCGACCCGGTCCGCGGGATGACCGTCGAGGCCACCGCGATGCAGGGCCGGCTGCGGGTGCCGGTCGGCGTCGTCGACCAGCCCGGCGAACAGTCCCGCGACCTGCTGATCGCCGACCTCGGCGGCGCCGACGGCCACGTCGGCATCGCCGGGGCCCCGCAGAGCGGCAAGTCGACCCTGCTGCGCACCCTGGTGCTGGCGCTGGCGCTCACCCACACCCCGCAGGAGGTGCAGTTCTACGGACTCGATTTCGGTGGCGGCGGCATCATGACCCTGACCGGGCTGCCGCACGTCGGCTCGATCGCGACCCGGATGGAACGCGACCGGGTGGTCCGCACCATCCAGGAGCTGCGCGCCGTGCTGGAACGGCGGGAGGCGGCGTTCGCCGAACACGGGTTCGAGTCGATCGGCGCGTACCTGTCGGCGCGGGCCCAGGGCCGGATCCGTGACCCGCACGGCCGGGTGTTCCTGATCGTCGACGGCTGGTTCACCATGAAGCAGGACTTCATGGACCTCGACCAGCAGTTCGGTGAGCTGGCCTCGCGGGGGCTGTCGTTCGGCATCCACGTGATCGTCACCGCCAACCGCTGGTCCGAGATCCGCACCTGGGTCCGCGACCTGCTCGGCACCAAACTGGAGCTGCGGCTCGGCGACTCGATGGAATCCGAGGTCGGCTCGCGCAAGGCCGCCTCGGTGCCCAGCCATCCCGGCCGCGGCCTGACCTCCGGCGGCCTGCACTTCCTGTCCGCGCTGCCCCGCCTCGACGGCCGGACCGCCACCGACGACCTGCCCGAGGCCACCAAGACGATCGTCGAGGAGATCGGCACCTTCTGGCCCGGCGACCCGGCGCCGCCGGTACGGCTCCTGCCGGCCCGGCTGCCCGCCGCCCAGCTGCCCGCCCCCGAACCGGAGCTGCGGATCTGCCTCGGCCAGGACGAGCAGCGGCTCGCCGACGTCTGGCACGACTTCATGGTCACCCCGCACCTGCTGGTCCTCGGCGACAACGAGACCGGCAAGACGAACATGCTGCGCCTGGTGCTCGACGCGGTGCAGCGGCGGTACACCCCGGACCAGGCCAAGGTGGTCATCGGCGACACCCGCCGGGACCTGGACAGCGCGATCGGGGCCGGCTACCGGGTCGGCTACGCGATCACCCCGCAGAACATGGCCGAACTCGCCAAACAGGCGTCGGTGTCACTGAGCCGCCGCCTGCCCGGCGCCGACATCTCCTCCGACCGGCTCCGCAAGCGGGACTGGTGGGAGGGCCCCGAGCTGTTCGTCGTCGTCGACGACTACGAGATGATGACCAACCCGGGCGGCCTCGGCTCGGTCCTCGACCCGCTCATCCCGATGATCGCCCAGGGCGCGGCGATCGGCTTCCACCTGATCATCGCGCGGAGCACGTCCGGGGCGATGCGGGCCATGATGGACCCGGCGATCCGGCGGATGTGGGAGCTCGGCACTCCGGCGACGCTGTTCTCCTACCCGAAGGACGAGGGCCGTTTCCTCGGCGAGGCGGCGCCCCGCAAGCTGCCGTCCGGCCGCGCCCAGCTGGTCACCCGCCGGTCGGTCCGGCTGATCCAGACCGGCGAGATGTGAACCTCAGGCCGGCACCGGGCTCCTCGCGGGCTCGGTGCCGAGCCGGGCCTCGTCGGAGACGGTGCGGTCGCGGAAGCTGATCCCGGCGTACGCCTCGTAGTCGGCGACCGTGCGGGCCGTCCCGCAGCGCAGCGGCCCGACCGGGTTGCGCAGCAGCAGGTTGCGGGCGGTCATCCGGCTCAGTTTGTCGCGGGCGCCCCAGCTCTTGAACACCTCGGCCCCCGGCTGGTGGTCGTCCCAGTGTTTGCGCCGGTAGAAGCCGCCGTAGTTGTGCCACATGAACGTGCGCACCGGATGGAACAGGTCCCAGCCCCAGGTGAACGCCCGCACCGACAGGGTGATCTCCTCGCCGTGGAAGTACAGCTCGGGGTCGTAGGGCACCTCGGTCACGAACGTGCCCGCCGCGAACAGGAAGTGCCCGGAGACGAACCGGGCCCGTACCGGCCGGTCCCGGTCGCGCCATCCGGGGATCGGCATCGGGCAGACCCGCGGGATGGTGTCGTCGCCGATGTCGAGCGCGGTCAGCACCAGCGGCTCGGCGTTGACGTCCGGCGCCTCGTCGATCTCGTAGACCGGCAGGTACGCCGACAGCACCGGCTTCGCCGCCGGCGCCGACCGCAGCTGGTGCACGATCTGGTCGTCCCAGGCCGGAGCGAACCGGTGATGGCTGTCGAACTGGAGGAAGTGGTCCTCGCCGTCGTACATCTTCATGCACTCCGCCCGGGCCCAGCAGGTGCCCTGGGCATCGCGCCAGTTCACGTCGAGCACGTCGATCCGGGGCAGGTCCCGCAGCGGGCTGATGTCCTCGTCGTCGCCGTGCTGCCAGCAGACGCCGATCCGTAGCCGCTCCGGGCGGCGCGCCTTGGCCAGCATGTCCAGCACCGTCGGCACCAGCTCGCTGTCCCGGTACGACGCGATCGACACGAAGATGGTCATGCTGCCACCCTCGGGTACCGCCGGGCCCGCTGGCGATGCCCACGGCCGTGAATGTGGCTCAAGGGGCACAACCGTGGTTCCTATGGGCCAACGTTTCTCCGGCCGGCGCCGGGCCGGTTGAAGATGCCTACGTGACAACCGCGTTGAACGGCGACCTGTGCCGGATCTCGGTGGAGGGACCGGACAAGCGGGTGGACCTCGCCGTGCCCCTGACCACCACGGTGGCCGCTCTGCTGCCGGTGCTGCTGCACCACACCGCCGTCGGCAAACTCGACCTCACCCGGCCCGAGGAGTCCTGGGTCCTGCAGCGCATGGGCGGCCGGCCGTTCGACCCGGCCGGCACCCCGGAGTCACTGGACTGGCTGGAAGGCGAGCGCCTCTACCTGCGCCCGGTCGAGAACCAGCTGCCCGAGATGCATTTCGACGACATCTCCGAGGGCATCGCCGAAACCGTCAACGAGCGGCGCGACAGGTGGCAGCCGGAATACCGGCGCCCGCTGTTCATCGGCGTGTCGGCCGCGGTCGTCCTGCTGCTGACCACGATTCTGCAGGTGGCGCCACCGGTGCTGCGGGCCGCCGCCGGCTTCGGCCTCGCGGCGGGCCTGCTGGTCACCGCCGTGCTCTACGCGCGGAACCTGGCCGACCGGGCACTGTCCACCCTGTTCGGGCTCTCCGCGATCACGATCGCCGGGATCACCGTCGCCGGTGTCGCCGGATCCGCCGCCGGGCTGGCCGCCGGCTGCGGCGCCGCCGCGGGTGTGGCGCTGCTGCTGGTGGTGGTGCAGCGGATGTGGGCGCCGAGCCTGCTCTACCCGGTCTACCTGACCGTCGCCGTTCTCGGCCTGGTGGTCGACGGTGTGCTCGGGCTGCGGGCGATGGGCGGCATGGACGCGGCAGCGGCCGCCGCCGTGGGCGCGGCGTTGCTGTTCGCGACGGTGCTGTTCGCCCCGAACCTGGTGCTGCGGGCCGGGCGGCTGCGCGGCCCGCAACTGCCCCGGACCGGCCGCGAGCTGCAGTACGACATCGAGCCCTACCCGGCCGAGGAGATGCAGCGCCGCGCCGACACCGCCCAGAACTACCTCAGCGTCCTGGTCGTCTGCGTCAGCGTCGCCCTGCCGGTGCTGTGGACGGTCATCCTGCCGGCCGGCGGCTGGGCGTCCTGGGCGCTGCCCGCGGTGCTCACCGTCGGGCTGCTGCTGCGCGCCCGGGTGCTGCTCAACGTCTGGCAGCGGGTGGCGCTGACCGCGGGCGGCGGCGCCGGCGTCGTCATGCTCCTGCTCGCCGCGGCCGCCGTGGCGACGCCCGGCTGGCTGATCGCCCTGCTGCTGGCGCTGCTCGTGCTGCTGCTGGTGACCGTGCTCGCCGCGATGCGGCCCTGGCCCCGGCGGCTGCTGCCGATCTGGGAGTTCACCGCGACGGTCTTCGACGTGATCGTCGGTCTGGCCGTCCTGCCGATCACCCTGCAGCTGACGCACATGTACGCGTGGGCCCGCGGCCTCTTCGGATAGGTGGAGCATGCAGACCCAACGTGACCACGTGCACGCCCACCAGTTCCAGATGGCGCGGATGAGCTCGGCGCTGCTGCTGGGCGACCCGTCGATGGCCGAGAACCCGATGCGCCGCACCACCCTTGGCCTGGGCGCCGGCGTCATCGTCGGGATCCTCGTGGTGATCTGCTTCGGCGTGTACGGCTGGATCGTCCCGGGCGGCAACAACTCCTGGCGCAAGGGCGGCTCGATCATCGTCGAGAAGGAGTCCGGCACCCGTTTCGTCTACCTCGACGGCCGGTTGTACCCGACCCTGAACCTGGCCTCCGCGATGATCCTCAACGGCGGCGCGAAGATCCAGCTGGTGTCCCGCAACTCCCTGGCCGGTGTCCCGGTCGGTGCGCCGATCGGCATCCCCGGCGCCCCGCAGCTGATGCCCGCCTCCGCCGCCGACATGCTGCGCGGCCCGTGGCTGGCCTGCCTCGGCGGGTCGGTCAGCGCCGCCGCCGGCGACCAGCTCGGGATCAACCTGGACCCGGCCGCGCCCGCCGCAGTCCTGCCGCCGGACCGGTTCGCCCTGGTCACCTCGGCCGGAAAGCTCCATCTGATCTGGCGCGGGCAACGTCACCTGGTCACCGGCGCGAGCATTCCGGTGGCGCTCGGCGCGACGAGTGTCGCACCGGTCCCGGCCCCGGCCGCATGGCTCGACACCGTCCCGGCCGGCGACCCGGTCACCGTGCCGGCCATCCCCGGCGCCGGTGACAGCGAGGTCACCGTGGACGGCCGCCGGGTCCAGGTCGGCGCCCTGTTCAGTCAGAGCGTCAACGGCGGCGAGCAGTACTTCGTGCTCCGCCGGGACGGCCTGACCGCGATCAACCGGACCGTGCTGCTGCTCCTGCAGACGGCGTACCGGACCCGGCCGGTCACCCTGGACGCCGCCGCGGTCGCCGCGGCCCCGCGATCGGCGGAACGGTCGCTGACCGCATTGTTCGACGGGCTCGCCGACGCCGTCCCGCTGGAGACCGGCCCGGTCCTCTGCCAGCGGCAGACCCCGTCCGGTAAGAACGGCATCGACAGCCAGGTGGTGGTCACCGCGCCCGGCGACGCCGCGCTCGGCGCGGACGGGACCGGGCGGGTACGGCTACCGGCCGGCGCAGGCATGGTGGTCAACCCGGTCCCGGCGACGACTCCCGGTGGGCTGCCCGACCCGTACCTGATCGCCGACCAGGGGCAGCGGTACCGCCTGACCGATCGGACCGCGACCTCGGCACTGGGTCTGGCCGACGGCTATCAGGTGCCGTTCCCGCGGGCCCTGCTGGCGCGGATCCCGGCCGGCCCGGACCTGGCCGTCGCCGCGATCACCACCTCGGTCACCGCCGGGTCCACTTCGATCACCGCCGGGACCACCTCGGTCAGCGCCGGGACCACCGGGGGCGGGCCGGCTGCCGGGCCGTCCGTGCCGCCGCCGGCCACTCCGGGCACCGTCCAGCTCAAGCCCCCCGCGCCGCCGCCGTCGTCAGGCGCCGCCGCCGGGGCGGGGAGGTAACAGATGTCGCTGCTGTCGTCGTGGCGCGGCCGGGGTGGCCGGGGCATGCCGCTGCACACCGTCGGCAACGCCTACGTGCTGTACTCCGCCGAGCAGATCAGCCCGCAGGCCCAGGCGCTGGCCCTGGCGGTGGCCGAGGACCCGGACAACGACGTCGTGGTCCTCGACGCGCCGGGCCGGATGTCGGTGCTGACCTGGGAGTCGGTCGCCGAGGCGCTGCCCCGCCGGCGTCGGGCCGGCATCCGGCTGGTGATCTGCGGCGACAACGCCGAACCGAGCAGCCTGGTCGGTCAGTGGCTGTCCGAACGGCTCAACCGGACCGTGGTCGCGCCGCACGGGGCCGTGCTGCGCGCCGCCGGTGGGGCGCTGTTCGTGCACTCCGGCGCGGGCACCGGCTGGATCCGCTACCGGCCCGGCCGCGAACCGCAGTGGGAGGGCAAACGCTTCCCCCGGCCGGAGTGGGACGCGCTGGCCGCCGAGGCCACCCCGACCAGCTCGACAGGTGTCGCCGAGCCGCTGCCGGGCGGCGTGTGGATCCACGACAGCACCGACGACGCCGTGGTCGCCCCGCACCGTGACTGGCTGCGGTCCAACGTGCCCTGCCAGCCCGGCACCCTGGTGGTGCTGCTCGGCTGCCCCGGCACCACCCGGCTGCCGCTCGACGACGTGCACCGCTTCTGGCGGCGCCTCGCCGAGGAGGACCGCCGCCGGGTCCGGTTCGTCGGGTACGGCCCGGTCGACACGCCCGGCCGGGACCCGTTCGGGCAGGCCGTCGCCGACACCCTGGCCACGCCGGTGATCTGCTACACCGGGGTCCCGGTCGGCCCGCCGGCCCGCTCCAGGTCCTCACGGATCGCGTGGTAGACGACCTCGGACTCGTACTGCGCGGCGACACCGGCGACCAGGCGCTGCTTCTCCGCCTCCGGGATGC